>NZ_LIQQ01000571.1 GCF_001418565.1 Streptomyces graminilatus
CAGGGGTGGGAGCGGGCTCGGGTGCGGCCGGCTTGGGGCGCGGGGGCTCGGGCGCCCGGTCGGCGGGGGCGGACTGGGCGTGCTCGACCGGCCCGTGCGCGTCGTTGTTCGCCGTCCGCGCGGGCGTGGCCGCGGGCTCCGAGACGGGCTCGGGCTTGGCGGCGGTCAGGGGCTGGGCCTCGTCTGCCAAGAGGACTCCTCGTGCGCGATCCGGGTCCCCCGGTCAGGCTCCGGGGACCCCATGGTAGCGATCCCGGGCTCCGGCATCGCGTCCAGGCCGCTCGGGCGGCCTTCTATCGGGGAAACGCGGGAGGCGGGCACCGGATTCCTCCGGTGCCCGCCTCCCGCGTCTCACATGTCCGCCGACAGCCCTGGTGGGCCGCCTCAGATGGTGATCAGTGCCTCAAGCACCGCACCCGACAGCGCGGATTCGAGCCGCTGCCGGCCGCCGAGGAAACCGATCTCCATGAGGATCGCCAGACCGGCGACCTCCGCGCCCGCCCGCCGGATCAGCTGTACCGAGGCCTCGGCGGTACCGCCCGTGGCCAGGACGTCGTCGATCACCAGGACGCGGTCGCCCGCGTTCAGGTCCTCGGCGTGCACCTCGATCTCGGCGGAGCCGTACTCCAGGTCGTACGCCTGGCTGAGCGTGGCTCCGGGGAGCTTGCCCGCCTTGCGTACGGGGATGAAGCCCAGGCCTGCCCGGACGGCGACCGGGGCGCCCAGGATGAAGCCGCGGGCCTCCAGGCCGACGATCTTCGTGGCGCCGCTGCGGATGGCGATGTCGGCCAGGGCGTCGGTGAGCGCGGTGAACGCCTCGGGGTCCGCCAGGAGCGGGGTGATGTCCTTGAACATCACCCCCGGCTCCGGGTAGTCCGACACATCGCGGATACGGCTGAGCAGCAGCTCCCTGACCTCGGTCATCGGCGCTTGCCCGACGGACGGCCGCGACCCCGGTTGCGGGAGGGCTGGTTGCGCGGGCCGACGACCGCGGGAGCGGAGTCGTCGTCCTCGTCGTCGTACGGCTGCTCGTCGCTGACCTGGGGCACCGGGGCGTCGCCGCCCTGGGCCCGCTTGGCCAGGACGCGCTTCCTGAGGGCCTTCATCTCCGGCTCGCGCTCCTTGAGGTCGGCGACGAGCGGTGTGGCGATGAAGATCGAGGAGTACGCACCGGCCGCGAGGCCGACGAACAGCGACAGCGAGATGTCGTTGAGCATGCCGGCGCCGAGCACACCGCCACCGATGAACAGCAGACCGGCGACCGGGAGGAGCGCGACCACCGTGGTGTTGATGGAGCGGACCAGGGTGCCGTTGATCGACCGGTCGGCGATCTCGCTGTAGGTCCAGCGGGTCTGCTTGGTGATGTCCTTGGTCTGCTCCTTGAGGCTGTCGAAGACGACGACCGTGTCGTAGAGCGAGTAACCGAGGATCGTCAGCAGACCGATCACCGTGCCGGGCGTCACCTCGAAGCCGACGAGGGCGTAGATGCCGACCGTGATGGTGATGTCGTGGATGAGCGCGACCAGCGCGGCCAGGGCCATGCGCCACTCGAAGGCGATCGCCAGATAGAGCACGACAAGGATCATGAAGACCACCAGGCCCTGCCAGGCCTTGTTCGCGACCTGATCGCCCCAACTGGGGCCGACCAGCTCACCGGCGATGTTCTTCTCCGGAATGCCGAAGTCGGTGGCGAGCTTCGCCGAGACCTTGTCCGCCGCCGCCGTGTCGATGGTGGCAACCTGGATGCGCAGGCCGTCCTTGCCGAGCTTCTGGACGATCGCGTCGTGGCCGGCCGCGGTTTCGGCGTACTTCTCGGCCTGGCTCACCGAGACGTTGGTGTGCTGGATGGTGAAGACGGCACCGCCCTCGAACTCGATGCCCATGTTCAGGCCGCGCACCGACAGGCCGAGGATGGCCGTGATGGTGATCAGGATCGAGATGCCGTACCAGATGAATCGCTTGCCGACGAAGTCGTAGCCGATCTCGCCGCGGTGGAGCCGGGCGCCGAGGGTGCCGAGTTTCGACATCTCACGCCTCCTTCATGTCGACGGGCGCGGACGCGCGACGGGTGCGACGGAGTGGTGGTTTGGCGCCCAGGCGCTGCGGATCGAGGCCGGACCAGCGGTTGCCCTCCGCGAAGAACTTCTTGCGGGCGAGGATCGTCATCAGCGGCTTGGTGAAGAAGAAGACGACGACCACGTCGAGCAGAGTGGTCAGACCCAGCGTGAACGCGAAGCCCTGGACCTTGCCGACGGTGACGATGAAGAGCACCGCGGCGGCCAGGAACGACACGAAGTCGGAGACCAGGATGGTGCGCCGGGCGCGCGGCCAGGCCCGCTCGACGGCGGGGCGCAGCGTGCGGCCCTCGCGGATCTCGTCACGGATGCGTTCGAAGAACACGATGAACGAGTCCGCGGTGATACCGATCGCGACGATCGCACCGCAGACAGCCGGCAGGTTCAGCGCGAAGCCGATGGCCGGACCGAGCAGCGACATGATCACGTACGTGAGGGCGGCGGAGACGAGGAGGGACGCGATGGCGATGGTCGACAGGCCCCGGTAGTAGACCACCAGGTAGATGACGACCAGGCCCAGGCCGATCGCACCGGCGATCAGACCGGCGTGCAACTGCTCGCCGCCGAGTGCGGCGGTCACCGTGCTGACGCTCTCCGTGTGGAAGGTGAGCGGGAGCGCGCCGTACGACAGCATGTTGGCCAGGTTCTGGGCCTCTTCCTGGGAGAAGCTGCCGGTGATCTGCGCGGAGCCACCCCCGATCGGGCCGTTCACGGCGGGGTTGGAGACGACCTGACCATCGAGGACGATGCCGAACTGGTTCTGCGGGGGCTGCTGCTGGGAGAGGCGGGTGGTGACCTCACCGAACTGCTTGGCGCCCTTGTCCGTGAACTCCATGTTGACCTGCCAGCCGCCGGCGGCCGTCGTGTCGAAGGAGGCCTGGGCCTTCTTGACCTCGGTGCCGTCCACCTCGGCCGGGCCGAGGATGAACTTCTGCCACTGGCCCCCTGAGGCCTTGCTGCTGCAGGCCACGGTGGGCTCGCTGGGCTTGACGCCCTTACCGGCGACGGCGCGCACGGCCCTCTTGGTGCAGTCGAGCGCCGCGAACTTCGCCTGGAGCGCCGCGGTCGCCGGGTTGGCGGCGGGGGGCGGCGTTGGGGATGCCTTGCTGCCGACCGGCGGCTTGGCGCCCGGCGTCGGAGTCGCGTCGGCCTTCAGCGCGTCGGTGACCGGGCGACCCTGCGAGGTGGCCTTGGCGGACGGGCTGGGTGAGCCGGACGAGGTCGAGGTCGCCTTGTCGCCCGTCTGCGAGGGTGACGGCGCCGGGCTGCCTGACGTGCTGATGCTCGGCTTGGGGGTGGGCGTCACGGCGCCGCCCTGGGGCTCCACGGCCAGGACGGGGCGGAAGTAGAGCTTGGCGGTGGTGCCGACCTGGTCCCGGGCCTGCCTGGCGTTGGTGCCCTTGGGGATGTTGACAATGATGTTGTCGTTTCCCTGGGTCTGCACCTCTGCCTCGGAGACACCAAGACCGTTGACACGGCGGTTCATGATGTCGACCGCGGTGTCCATGTTGGTCTTGTTGATCGCGTTCGGCTGGCCCGGCTCGTTCTTCGCCTTGAGCGTGATGCTCGTACCACCAGCCAGGTCGATGCCGAGACGCGGCGTCGTGTGCCCCGAGAGGAACATGCCTCCGGTCAGCGCCACGATGGCGATCAGAATGAGGGCCAGCGAGCGTCCTGGCTTGCTCTGGGAGCTTGCGCTCCGGCCCTTCTTGGGTGCTGCCACCTTCTCGTACTCCCTCTCGGGCCGCCTCACGCCGGGTCAGCGCGGCCGGCGGCCATGACATGGTGTCGGGACTCCTTGCGAGAACCGCACGTGCCGGGGGTACGGGACGTGAACGGATCGCGCCGCGCTCCTCCCCCGGAACACGGCTACTTCGCGTCGGACTCGCCGTCGGACTTCTTCGGCTCTTCTTCCGCCTTCACCTCGGCGGCCTCGGTCTCACCGGCCGGCTCTTCGGCCGCGTCCTTCTTGCCGAGGTCGATGGGCTTGTCGTCGGAAGCGGCGGAAGCGTCGTCGGAGGGCTCGTCGGTCTCGGTGAGGGAGGAGGCGTCGTCCGGGACGACGGCCTCGTCGGTCTTCAGGTCGTGCTCGATGCCGTGCACGATGCGGTTGTACTCGTCGTCGCCGAGGACGGCGCCGATGGAGTTCTTGGCGAAGAGAAGCTCCACACCCGGGCCCGCGTCAAGGAGGACCGTCTCCTCGTTGACCTCCTTGACCGTCGCGTACATGCCCCCGATCGTGCGAACACCGGTGCCGGGCTGCATGTCGTTGCGCATCTGCGCGGCGGCCTGCTGCTTGCGCTTGGCCGAGCGGGTCATCAGGAACATGGCCCCGATGAGCACGATGAACGGGAGAAGGGTCACAGGATTCACGGGACGGGATTTCCTTCGCACAACCGCCTGGGTGAGCGGCCTGGTGGATGGGGGTGTGGTCGGCGCCGCCTGCAAAGTTACAAAGGCGGCATCGGCGGAGTCTAAGCGAGTCCGTACGCCAGGAACAACGCTCGACATGGCACCACGGTTCCTGACCCTCCCGGTAGCCGGGCCCTCACGCCCCGAACAGGTCCTGTTGTCCGCTTCCCCCCGTTGTGGAACGGGGCGGCGTGAGGCCGAGATGCGTCCATGCGGCGGGCGTCGCAACTCGTCCGCGGGGGGTACGGGCCAGCAGTCCCTCCCGTACGAGGAAGGGCTCGGCGACCTCCTCGACGGTCTCCCGCTCCTCCCCCACCGCTACGGCCAGTGTCGAGAGGCCTACCGGTCCGCCGCCGAAAAGCTTCAGCAGCGCTTCGAGGACACCTCTGTCGAGGCGGTCGAGACCGCGGGCGTCGACCTCGTAGACCTTCAGGGCCGCCTGGGCGATGTCGCGTGTGATGACGCCGTCGGCCTTCACCTGCGCGTAGTCGCGGACGCGGCGCAGCAGGCGGTTGGCGATACGGGGCGTACCGCGCGAGCGGCCGGCGATCTCGGCGGCGCCGTCGGCACCGATCTCCACGTCGAGGAGGTTCGCGGAGCGGTGGATGACACGCTGGAGCTCGGCCGGTTCGTAGAACTCCATGTGCCCGGTGAAGCCGAAGCGGTCGCGCAGCGGGGGCGGCAGCAGTCCCGCGCGCGTGGTGGCGCCGACCAGGGTGAACGGGGGCAGTTCGAGGGGGATGGCGGTGGCGCCGGGGCCCTTGCCGACGATCACGTCGACGCGGAAGTCCTCCATCGCCATGTAGAGCATCTCCTCGGCGGGCCGGGACATGCGGTGGATCTCGTCGAGGAAGAGGACCTCTCCCTCCTGGAGGGAGGAGAGGATCGCCGCGAGATCACCGGCGTGCTGGATGGCGGGGCCGCTGGTGATGCGGATCGGGGCACCCATCTCGGCCGCGATGATCATCGAGAGGGTGGTCTTGCCCAGACCGGGAGCACCGGAGAGCAGCACGTGGTCGGCGGTGGCGCCACGCGCGCGTGCGGCGCGCAGGACGAGGTCGAGCTGCTCGCGGACCTTCTCCTGGCCGATGAACTCGTCCAGGTCCTTGGGACGCAGGGCGGCCTCGACGGCCTGGTCCTCACCGTCGGCGGACGCGGCGACGAGCCGCTCGGGGGCGGCGCTCTCGTCGGTCGTGTCGTCCCAGTTCACTGCGTTCTCCTAGCTGGGTGCGCCGGGTGCGCGTGTGTCGGCCGTGGTCCGGGGGTGTCCCCCGGACCGGCACAGCATGCGTGTGCCTCGCGGTCGCGGTCGGTCGGGTGGTTCGTGCGTGCGTGGGGCGTCGGCGGTGGGGGCCGCCCCAGGTTGGCGGGCTCGGCCGGTCAGCGGGTCCGGTTGAGGGTCTGGAGGGCCGCCTTCAGCAACTGGCCCACCTGGGGCGTGCCCTCGGCCGCCTCGGCCTGGGGCGCTACGGCGGCCACCGCCTCGTCGGCCTCGCGGGTCGCGTACCCGAGGCCGATCAGGGCGGCGTGGAGTTGGTCGCGCCAGCCGGTGGTGACCGGGGAGCCGATGGCGGGGCCGGTGCCGAGGGGGGCGCCGAGACGGTCCTTCAGCTCAAGGAGCAGCTTCTGGGCGCCCCGCTTGCCGATGCCGGGCACCGCGATCAGCGCCTTCTCGTCCGCCGTGGACACCGCGCGGCGCAGGGCGTCCGGCGAGTGAACGGCCAGCATGGCCTGGGCGAGACGCGGGCCGACCCCGCTCGCGGTCTGGAGCAGCTCGAAGGTCTGCCGCTCGTCGTCGTCCTGGAATCCGTACAGGGTCAGGGAGTCCTCACGGACCACGAGGGAGGTGGCGAGTCTGGCGTGCTGTCCCATCCTGAGTCCGGACAGGGTGTTGGGGGCGCACTGGACGGCGATGCCGATCCCGCCCACCTCGACCACGGCGGAGTCCGGAGCGAGGGCGGCGACCGGGCCGCTGACGAAGGCGATCATGCGAGGCGGCCTTTCGAGGCGGGTGCTGTGGTCGGTACAGGCGCTGCGGCCTGCGCTTTGTGGAGGGCGACGGCTTGCTGGAGGCGGTTCTGCGCGACGGCGTGCTGAAGGCGCGACTGGGCGGGGGCGCGCCAGATGTGGCAGATGGCGAGCGCGAGGGCGTCGGCCGCGTCGGCCGGTTTGGGGGGCGCGTCGAGCCGGAGCAGCCGGGTCACCATCGCGCCGACCTGCGCCTTGTCGGCGCGGCCACTGCCGGTGACGGCGGCCTTGACCTCGCTGGGGGTGTGCAGGGCGACGGGGATGCCACGCCGGGCGGCGCACAGCATGGCGACGGCACTGGCCTGGGCCGTGCCCATCACCGTACGGACGTTGTGCTGGCTGAACACCCGCTCCACGGCGACGAATTCAGGCCGATGTTCATCGAGCCACGCCTCGATGCCCTGCTCGACGGCCACCAGCCGCAGGCCCAACTCGGCGTCCGCGGGCGTGCGTACGACTCCGACGCCGAGCATCGTCAGCGGTCGCCCGGGGACTCCCTCGACGACACCGACCCCGCATCGGGTCAGTCCCGGGTCAATTCCGAGTACGCGCACCCGCCCACCCCTCTTTGCGGCTGAACCGCCGCCGCTCTCGCGGAACTGGCTGATCACCGTCGGGGTTCCTCAATCGATGGTTCGGTCCGCGGGCGGTGATCTTTGGCTCTTGCCAGGCTATCCGCTGGCACTGACAACGGCGGCGGGCCGGTGGGACGTGTCCCCTCCGGCCCGCCGAGAACCGCTCAACTCGCGGCAGCGTCGCTACGCGTCGACCTTCTCCATGACCTCGTCGCTGACGTCGAAGTTGGCGAAGACGTTCTGCACGTCGTCGCTGTCCTCCAGCGCGTCGATCAGCTTGAAGATCTTCCGGGCGCCGTCCTCGTCCAGCTCGACCTGCATGGTCGGGACGAAGTTGGCGTCGGCGGAGTCGTAGTCGATGCCGCCCTCCTGGAGCGCGGTGCGCACCGCGACCAGGTCGGTGGCCTCGGAGATGACCTCGAAGGACTCACCGAGGTCGTTGACCTCCTCGGCACCGGCTTCCAGCACGGCGCCCAGGACGTCGTCCTCGGTCAGCTCGCCCTTGGGGACGACGATGACGCCCTTGCGGTTGAACAGGTACGAGACGGAACCGGGGTCGGCCATGCTGCCGCCGTTGCGGGTCATGGCGACGCGGACGTCCGAGGCGGCGCGGTTGCGGTTGTCGGTGAGGCACTCGATGAGCACCGCGACACCGTTGGGGCCGTAACCCTCGTACATGATCGTCTCGTAGTCGGCGCCACCGGCTTCGAGGCCGGCGCCGCGCTTGACCGCGGAGTCGATGTTCTTGTTCGGGACCGAGCTCTTCTTGGCCTTCTGAATGGCGTCGAAAAGCGTGGGGTTGCCGGCCGGGTCGGCGCCGCCCGTACGTGCCGCAACCTCGATGTTCTTGATCATTTTCGCGAAGAGCTTGCCGCGCTTGGCGTCGATCACGGCCTTCTTGTGCTTCGTCGTAGCCCATTTAGAGTGGCCGGACATCTGCCTGTCTCCTTCGCGTAACCCAACCCTGTACGAACCCCAGAGATCCTACAAGGACTCCGCTGCGGGGTCCGCGCCCACCGCACGTGCCATGTGGGCGCGCACCATGTCGACGAACAGGGAGTGGACGCGGTGGTCGCCGGTCAGCTCCGGGTGGAACGACGTGGCGAGCGCGTTGCCCTGGCGTACGGCGACGATGTGACCCGCGTGCTCGGCGAGCACCTCGGCCTCGGCGCCCACGGACTCGACCCAGGGGGCACGGATGAAGACGCCCTCCACCGGATCGCCCGCCACGCCCTTCACGTCGACCGTCGCCTCGAAGGACTCGTTCTGGCGTCCGAAGGCGTTGCGGCGCACGATCATGTCGATACCGCCGACGGTCTCCTGGCCCGAGCGCGGGTCGAGGATCTTGTCGGCGAGCATGATCATGCCGGCGCAGGTGCCGTAGACGGGCATTCCGGCGCGCACGCGCGCGCGGAGGGGCTCCATCACACCGAAGAGGACGGCCAGCTTGGAGATGGTCGTGGACTCACCGCCGGGGATGATCAGGCCGTCCACCTCGGCGAGTTCCTCGGGGCGACGCACCGGCCTGGCCAGGGCGTCCGCCTCGGCCAGGGCGATGAGGTGCTCCCGCACATCGCCCTGGAGGGCGAGAACCCCGACGACAGGGGTGTCATACATGCGCGACCTGGATGACATGGGTACTACCAGCCCCGGTTCGCGTAGCGCTCGGCCTCGGGGAGGGTGTCGCAGTTGATGCCGACCATGGCCTCGCCGAGGTTGCGGGACGCGTCCGCGATGATCTTCGGGTCGTCGTAGAAGGTGGTCGCCTTCACGATGGCGGCCGCGCGCTTGGCGGGGTCACCGGACTTGAAGATGCCGGAGCCGACGAAGACGCCCTCGGCGCCGAGCTGGCGCATGAGCGCGGCGTCGGCGGGGGTGGCGACGCCACCGGCGGAGAACAGCACGACCGGCAGCTTGCCGAGCTCGGCGACCTCCTTGACGATCTCGTACGGGGCGCGCAGCTCCTTGGCGGCGGCGTACAGCTCGTTGTTGTCGTAGCCGCGCAGACGGGCGATCTCGTTCTTGATCTGGCGCAGGTGACGGACGGCCTCGACGACGTTGCCGGTGCCGGCCTCGCCCTTCGAGCGGATCATCGCGGCGCCCTCGGCTATGCGGCGCAGGGCCTCACCGAGGTTGGTGGCGCCACAGACGAAGGGGGTGGTGAAGGCCCACTTGTCGGAGTGGTTGACCTCGTCGGCGGGGGTCAGCACCTCGGACTCGTCGATGTAGTCGACGCCGAGGGACTGCAGGACCTGGGCCTCCACGAAGTGGCCGATACGGGACTTCGCCATGACCGGGATGGACACGGCCTCGATGATGCCCTCGATCATGTCCGGGTCGGACATCCGGGCCACGCCGCCGTCCTTGCGGATGTCCGCCGGGACGCGCTCCAGGGCCATGACGGCGACAGCGCCGGCGTCCTCGGCGATCTTTGCCTGCTCGGCGTTGACCACGTCCATGATCACACCGCCCTTGAGCTGCTCGGCCATGCCGCGCTTCACGCGGGCGGTGCCGGTCTCGGGCGTCTGGGCGGAGTTGGAGAGCGTGCTGGACACGGTTTGACCTCACTCGGTGAAAGAGGGTTTCTGCGTCTCTGAGGAAACGCGAGAGACGCAGGCCACAGCAAGGGCCAATGGGGAGCCGGTGGATCGTTTTCACCGTCGCCGTGTCGGGGCGGGGCGGGGGCGGGGCTTGAGCGCGAGGCCTGCTCAGCCCGGGCGGTGTTTCCCGCACACCCGCCCGCACCGTCACTACAGCCCAGGCCCCGACACCCCCAGCCCACCCAGCGCTTGCGGCCAAGGCCCGCTCAGCCCAAGCGGGGTTTCCCGCCCACCCGCCCCGCCGTCCCCTCACCAC
>NZ_LIQQ01000572.1 GCF_001418565.1 Streptomyces graminilatus
CCGCCCCCGCTCCCGTTGAGGTGGACTGATGCTCCGTCGAATATGTTCCTCGCTGCGAGCCGCCGCCCTGGCGCTCGCCCTCGTCATGGCCCCGGCGTTGCTGCTGGGCGTCGCCGCCGCGCCCGTGCACGCGGCGAGCTACACCCCGATCAGCGGGTCGGGTTCCAGCTGGGCGTTCAACGCCGTCGACCAGTGGCGCCGGGACGTCAGGCAGTACGGCATGCAGATCTCCTACAGCCCGCAGGGCTCCTCCTACGGGCGCCAGCAGTTCCTGGCCGGTACCACCGACTTCGCCGTCTCGGACATCCCGTTCCAGACCGACCCGACGGACGGTTCCGCGCCGGAGCGGCCGGTGGCCGGGTCGTACGCGTACATGCCCATCGTGGCGGGCGGCACCGCCTTCATGTACCACCTGACGATCAACGGGCAGCGGGTCACCAACCTGCGGCTGGGCCAGGACACCCTGACGAGGGTCTTCACCGGGGCCGTGCGGTACTGGGACGACTCGGCGATCCGGGCGGACAACCCGGGACTGAGGCTGCCGCACCGGGCCGTCGTACCCGTCGTCCGCTCGGACGGCTCGGGGGCGACAGCCCAGTTCACGCTCTGGATGGCGAAGCGTCACACCGCGCTGTGGAAGACGTACTGCGCCAGGGTCGGCCGCAGCAACGCCTGCGGGGAAACCTCGTACTACCCGACAGTCACCGGCATGATCGCCCAGTCCGGAGACCTCGGCGTGGCCGGGTACATCTCCCAGGGCTACGGCGAGGGATCCATCGGGTACGTCAACTACTCCTACGCCCTCAACGCGCACTACCCCGTCGCCAAGCTCCTGAACACCGCCGGGTACTACTCCGAGCCGACCGCGCAGAACGTCGCCGTGTCACTGCTCAAGGCGAGGATCAACACGAACAAGAACTCCGCGGACTACCTCACCCAGAACCTGGACGCCGTCTACACGGACCCCGATCCGCGCTCCTACGTGCTCTCCAGCTACGCGTACATGATCCTGCCGCTCAAGGAGCAGGGCACCTTCACCACGGCCAAGGGCGGGACACTCGGCGCGTTCTCCTACTACTTCATGTGCGAGGGCCAGCGGCAGGCACCCGAACTGGGCTACTCACCCCTGCCGGTCAACCTGGTCAGGGCGGGCCTCGACCAGGTCCGCAGGATTCCCGGGGTGGTGCCCAAGAACATCAACATCAAGGGCTGCAACAACCCGACCTTCAGCGCGGACGGCACCAACCGGCTCGCCACCACCGCGCCCATGCCCTCCGCCTGCGACAAGAAGGGCGCGTCCCTGCAGTGCGCCACCGGCTCCGGCGGGGCCAAGCAGACCCCGGCGAACGGCGGCTCCGGCGGATCCACGAGCGGCGGCTCGACCGGTTCGTCCGGCGGTACGGCGGGTGGCTCGTCGGGCGGTACGACCGGTGGCGGGTCCGGGGGTACGGGAGCCACGGGCACCGGGGGACCGGCCGGGGGTACGGCCTCCACCGGCGGCCCGATCGTCGACCCGGACACCGGGCAGACCGTGAACCCGGCTGCCTCGGGCGGCAGCAGCACAGGGGGAAGCGGCGACGGAGGCAGCGGCGGCGCCCTGGTGCTGGCCTCGCCCGTCTCCGTGTCGTCCGACGACGGCTGGAGCACCTCGCAGACCCTGATGATCCTCGCCGGACTCACCCTGCTCGTGGTGGTCCTTGTTCCCCCCGTCACCGCGCAGATCCTGGCCGGGCGCAACGGCAAGAGCCGTAAGGGAGAAGGAAAGTGAGGGCGCGTCAGTTCCTCCGTGCGGCCGTGGGCGCGACGGCGGGCGCCCTCGCGGGCGCGCTGCTCTCGGTCGTGGTGGCGCCCGGCGCGGACGCGGCCCCCGCCACGGCCCCCGCCACGGGCACCGCCACGGCCCGTGCCGCGGCCACAGCCGGCTCCGCCGTCACCGTCTCCGGGCGCGGCGAGTTCGCCGCCATGAGGTTCACCGTGAGCCAGACCGAGGGGCTGACCGACCGGGCCGTCACCGTCTCCTGGACCGGTGGCACGCCCACCACCTTCGCCGGAAACCAGTTCAACACGGACTTCGTCCAGATCATGCAGTGCTGGGGCGAAGACGACGGCACCCACCCGGACAACCCCGGTCCGCCCCGTACCCAGTGCGAGTACGGCGCCTCGCCCACAACCGACCGCTCCAACTGGCCCGGCAACGGCGACAACGACACCCGCGCCGTCGTCTACCGCGCCAGGCCCGGCCACTACGGGCAGGACGACACATACGGCTCCGGCATGCCCTTCGGTCTCGGTGAGGTGCCGTTCAAGTCGGTCGACGGCACCGTCGTCACCAGCGGCACGCAGAACAACAGGTTCTTCAACCACACCACCACCAACGAGATCGACTTCGCGCGCACCGGCGCGGCCGGCACCGGTTCGGAGATCTTCGAGACCCAGACCCTCAACGAGGCCCCGCAACTCGGCTGCGGCGCCCCGGTCACCCACGCCGACGGCACCGTCACCGGCCGCTCCTGCTGGCTGGTCATCGTCCCGCAGGGCCACCTCGACCTCGACGGCGAGCCGTACGAGGACCAGACCCAGGTCAACGCCGGCTCCCCGGTGTCCTCCACCAACTGGAAGAACCGCGTCGCCGTCAGGCTCGGCTTCAACCCCGTCGGCGCCTCCTGCAAGATCGGTGCCGAGCAGCAGGACACCATGGGCAGCGAACTCGTCGCCGAGGCCATGAGCAGCTGGCAGGCCAGGCTGTGCGCCGACGGCACCGTCTACGGCTTCACCCAGCTCGGCGACGCCGACACCCGCGCCCGCGTCACGTCCGGCGCCGGCGCCCTCGGCTTCGTCACCCGGCCGCTCGGCTCGGACGACGGCACGACCAGGCCCACGGACACGGTGCTCTACGCCCCGGTCGCGCTCTCCGGCGTCGTCATCGGCTTCAACATCGAACGACAACCCGGATCCACGGCCACCAGCGAGCAGAAGGCGCTGGAGGGAACCAGGTTCGCCTCGATGAGGCTCACCCCACGGCTGATCGCCAAGCTGCTCACCGAGTCGTACCGGGGCTCCCCCTGGGGCGCCGTCAGGACCACCTACTCCGACGGCACGGCCACACAGACCGCCGCGAAGGGCTACGGCTGGGTCCTGAACAACCCGGCGGGCCTGCTGTCCGACCCCGAGTTCCTGGCCCTCAACCCCGAGTACGCCAACCAGTCCCTCCCCGAGAACCCCAGCACCGACACCGACCTCCAGGTCGCGCTCGGCCACACCGACGCGGCCCGGCAGCTCTGGAACTATGTGCTCGCCGACAAGGACGCCCGACGGTTCCTGGCCGGCGTACCCGACGACAACGGCATGCGCGTCAACCCCTACTACAGCACCAACGACGACCTGAACCCCACCGGTTACGCCTTCACCGCGGCCCGGGACGACTTCCCCAAGGCCGACCCGTGGACCACACTCCCGCCGGGTTCGGCCGAGGCGACCGTCAAGCAGGGCATGACCGACTTCCACCCCTACGTCGACGACATGCTCTTCGCCGCACTGCACGCGCGCCGCGGCGACCAGTTGTGGAAGTCCAGCTGGGACGCGACCGCCAACCCACCGGTGTGGAAGTCCCCCGGCCCGCAGAACGTCGGCCAGCGCGTCCAACTGGTCGTCACCGACTCGGCGTCGGCGGCCCGTTACGGTCTGCAGACCGCCGGTCTGCTCAACTCCGGGGGCAGGTACGTCACTCCGACTCCGGCCTCCCTGAGCGCGGCGGCGGCCTCCGCCACGGGCAGCCCCGCCGTCGTCCCGGTCACCTCGTCCCGGGCGGGCGCGTACCCGCTCGCCATGCTGGTCGACGCGGTGGTCCGCCCGGGCCGGATCGAGGCCGCCGACCGCAGGAGTTACGCCGCTCTGCTGCGCTACGCCGTCCAGGCGGGCCAGCACCCCGGCATCACCCTCGGTGACCTGCCGCTCGGCTACGCACCGCTGGACCGCACGCTGCGCGGCAAGGCCCTGACCGCCGCGAAGCAGTTGGAGTCCTACCGGGGCGCTGCCGCGACAGGCGGCTCCACGGCCCCCGCGACCGGCGGCGGCACGGGAGGCACAACGGGGGGAGCGGCGCCCGAGGCCGGGGGCGGCACCTCCGGTACCGATACCGGTGCCGGTGCCGGAGGGGGCACAGGCGCCGGTACCCCGACAGGCTCCGCGTCCTCGCCGACCCCGAGTGGCCACCCCGTCCCGCGGCGCGGCGGCACCGCGCCCGATCTGATCGTCACCGCCGGTGGTCTCACCCCGGCCGACCCGGCGGTCCCGTTCCGTCTGGCCCTGCCCATCGGCGCGGGGCTCGGCGCGCTCACCGGGCTGATCGCGCCGTTCGCGGCCGGCTGGCGTCCCCGGATCCCGGCCGCCGCACGCTTCGCGGTGCCCGCCCTCGTCCGCCGTACGACTCGCCGACCGGGCGGGAGGTTCCGCAGGTGACTGTCATGACCGACAACCAGGCAAACCAGGCAGGGGAGCGGGAGGCCGTACCTCTGCCCTCCGGCGACAGAACGGCCGACGCGGCCGAGGCGACTGATGCGGTCGCGCCGACCAGGACGGTCAGAACGCCTGACACAGCCAAGGCGGGGCGGCGCGGCTCGGCGAGGCCCTACGCGGTGGGCGGCGCGCTGCTCACCGTGAGTGTGCTGCTGCTCGGCATCTGTGCCCAGCTGGTCCTGTTCAGCCCGCTCCAGCACCGCGCCGCCCAGACGGCCGGCTTCGACAGACTGCGGGGCGAACTGGCCGCCGGAACCGTGGCCGTGTCGCAGAGCGACCAGAGCGGACGGCTGCTCACCCCGGGCACCCCGCTGATGCTGCTGGAGATCCCGAAGCTGCGCGTCCGCGAGGTGGTCTTCGAGGGCACCTCCTCCGACGTACTGGCCAAGGGCCCCGGCCACCGCCGCGACACGCTGCTGCCGGGTCAGGCCGGCACCAGCGTGATCATGGGCCGGGCGGCCGCCTACGGCGGACCGTTCGGGCACCTGGCGGACCTGACCCCCGGTACCGCCTTCCGGATCACGACGGGTCAGGGGCGATTCACCTTCCGTGTCCTCGACCTGCGGTACGCGGGCGACCGGGCCCCGGCCGCTCCCGTCGCGGGCAAGGGCCGTGTCGTACTGATGACCGCGACCGGCCCGCCCTACCTGCCGAAGGGCGTCCTGCGTCTCGACGCCGACCTGGTCGGCAGGGCGACCGACACCCCCGCCCTGCGCATCGCCCCGGACTCCCTCCCGTCGGCCGAACTCCCGCTCCGTGGCGGGGCCGTCGTCTGGTGGGCCCTGGTGCTCTGGCTCCAGGCGCTGGCCGCCGTCTCCGTGGCGGCGGTCTGGTCCTGGTTCCGCTGGGGGCGCCGGCAGACCTGGATCGTGTTCACCGGGCTGCTCGGCGGCATCGGCCTGCAACTGGCGGAACAGATCACCCGCCTCCTCCCCAACCTGCTCTGACCCGTCCAGGACCGAGGTTCCTTTCATGACCGACACCGACACCGACACCGTCGCCGACACAGTCCGTATCCCCGCCGCCGTCGAGGAAACCGAGGAAACCGGGCAACCGGCCGTCGTGCCCGCCGAACTGGACGCCCGTGGCGTCTCCGCCTGGTTCGGCAGCCACAAGGTGCTCGACCGGGTCTCCCTGACCATGCCCGCCGGCCGGGTCACGGCCCTGATCGGCCCGTCCGGCTGCGGCAAGTCCACCTTCCTGCGCACCCTCAACCGGATGCACGAGATGGTGGGCGGCGCGGCCTTCGCCGGTGAGGTGCTGCTGGACGGCGCCGACCTGTACGCGCCCGGGCGCAGGCTCACCCAGGCGCGGCGGGACATTGGAATGGTGTTCCAGAAGCCCAACCCCTTCCCGGCGATGTCGATCTACGACAACGTGCTGGCGGGGCTGAGACTGACCGGTGTCAAGGCCGGCCGTTCGACGAAGGACGCGCTGGTCGAGGAGTGCCTGACCCGCGCGGGCCTGTGGCAGGAGGTGCGGGACAGACTGCGCCGGCCCGGCGGTGCGCTGTCCGGCGGCCAGCAGCAGCGTCTCTGCATCGCCAGGGCCCTCGCCGTGCGCCCGCGCGTGCTGCTGATGGACGAGCCGTGCTCGGCGCTGGACCCGACCTCCACGCGGCGCGTGGAGGAAACCATTCACAGCCTGTCGCAGGAGGTCACCGTCGTCATCGTGACCCACAACATGCAGCAGGCCGCGCGCGTCTCCGACCAGTGCGCCTTCTTCCTCGCCGAGCAGGGCGTCCCGGGCGGCATCGTCGAACACGGTCCGACCGACGCGATGTTCCACAACCCCCAGGACCGGCGAACGGCGGACTACGTCAACGGGCGCTTCGGCTGACGGGGACCGTGCGGCGTCAGGGTCTGCCCGTGACCTTCCGCACGCGACCCCGGCCGAGTGGTCAGGAGTGGTCAGGAGTGGTTCCGAGGAGGCGCAGCGCCTGGCGATGCGCCATAGGATGACCCATATGTCGTTCGACACGTAGCTCGGTGTGCCATCCGCCAGAGGGGACGGCTTTCATGATGTTCCCCAGGGAGGTCGCGCCGGACGGAACGCATGGACCGTTCGAGACGGCGAACGTGGCCGCCGCGGTGATCGACGCCAACGGTACGGTCATCGGCTGGACGGGCGCCGCCGAGCGGCTCCTGGGATACGGCGCCCCGGAGATCCTCGACCGTTCGGCGGCCACTCTTCTGGCGCGGCCGGAGGACGCGGCACGGGCTGCCGAGGTCGCCGAGGTGTGCGGGACCCGGGAGAGCTGGGGCGGGCTGGTGGGCGCCCGGCACCGTGACGGCCACCGGATCGAGGTCGGGCTGCGGGTGACCGCGATGTCCGACACCGACGACCGCAAGGCCTGGCTGGTGTCCGCGACCGATGTGTCGAAGGCGCCCAGCTGGGCGGTCAGCGGGGAGGTGCTCGAAGGGTTCCTCACCCGCTCGCCGCTCGGCATGGCCGTGCTCACCCCGGACCTGCGGTACGTGTGGATGAACGACACCCTGGAGCGCTACGGCGGTGTGCCGCGCGACGAGCGGCTCGGGCGCCGGATGTCGGAGTCGCTGCCGGGCCTGAACACCGAGGCGCTCGAAGAGCAGATGCGACGGGTGCTGGAGACCGGCGTACCGGTCGTCGACTACGAGTACCGGGGCTGGACCTGGGCGGATCCGCACGAGGAACACGCCTTCTCCACCTCCTTCTTCCGGCTCGACACCCCGGACGGCAACCCGCTGGGCGTCTGCTACATGGGCATGGACGTCACCGACCGATGGCGGGCCCGGGAGCGCCTTGCCCTGCTCAGCGAGGCCAGCGCCTTCATCGGGGGCACGCTGAACGTGATGCGGACCGCTCAGGAGCTGGCCGACTTCTCGGTGCCGAGGCTCGCCGACTTCGTGACCGTCGACCTGCTGGAAGCGGTACTGCACGGCGACGAACCCGCTTCGGGGCGGGCCGACGGCGCGTATCTGGTGCGGGCCGGGCAGCAGTCGATCCACGAGGGCGTCCCGGAGTCGGTGATCGCCACCGGGGACCTGATCGACGCGCCCAGGTCCTCGCCGTACTTCGAGAGCATGGTCGCCGGTGCGGCGGTGCTGGAACCGTTCCTGGACCCGGCCACCGCCCCGTGGATCAGGGAGGACCCGGCGCGGGCCAGGAGCATCGCGGAGTTCGGGATGCACTCGGTGATGTGGGTGCCGCTGTCCGCGCGCGGCACCGTGCTCGGGGTGGCGACCTTCGTCCGTATGGAGCATCCGCAGCCCTTCGAGGAGGACGACCTGGTGCTCGCCCAGGAGCTGGTCGGCCGGGCGGCGGTGTGGGTGGAGAACGCCCGCCGCTACACCCGTGAGCACGAGGCGGCGCTGGCCCTTCAGCGGAGTCTGCTGCCGAGGGGGCTGAACGGCGGGACCGCCATGGAGGTGGCCTCGCGCTATCTGCCGGCCGATGTACGGGAAGGGGTCGGCGGCGACTGGTTCGACGTGATCCAGTTGTCCGGCGCCCGGGTCGCCCTGGTCGTCGGTGACGTCGTCGGGCACGGACTCAACGCCGCCGCCACCATGGGCAGGCTGCGGACCGCCGTACAGACCCTCGCCGACATGGACCTGCCCCCGGACGAGCTGCTGGCCCATCTGGACGACCTGGTGATCCGGCTGGCGGAGGAGAAGGGCGACGACGAGCCCGTCGCCACGGCGGTACTGGGCGCCACCTGCCTCTACGCCGTCTACGACCCGGTCACCCAGTTGTGCACCATGGCCCGGGCGGGGCATCCGCCGCCGGCCGTGGTCGCCCCCGGCGGCAAGGTCACCTTCCTGGACCTGCCGGCGGGCCCTCCGCTGGGTCTCGGCTCGCTGCCCTTCGAGTCCGCCGAGGTGTCCCTCCCCGAGGGGAGCCTGATCGCCCTCTACACCGACGGTCTCATCGAGAGCGCCGGGCAGGACATCGACGTCGGGCTGTCCCGCCTCAGCGATGTGCTCGCGCAGTCCGGCCTGCCGCCGGAGGAGCTGTGCTCGGCGGTCGTCAACAACCTGCTGACCGGCCCGCAGACCGACGACGTCGCCCTGCTCCTGGCCCGCCCGCACGCGCTGGGCGCCGACCGGGTCGCCTCGTGGGACATCCCGACGGATCCGGCGGTCGTCGCGAGCGCCAGGGAACTGGCCGTCCGCCAGCTTCTCGGCTGGGGTCTTGAAGACCTGGTGATGACCACGGAACTGGTGGTCAGCGAACTGGTCACCAACGCCATCCGG
>NZ_LIQQ01000573.1 GCF_001418565.1 Streptomyces graminilatus
CCCGCGGTCCGTCCGGCGGCCTCCGGCCAGCCCGCCCGCGCCGCCTCCCCCAACCGTGTCCGCGCCCGGCTGGCCCGGCTCGGCGTACAGCGCTCGAACCCGTACAACCCGGTGCTGGAGCCGCTGCTGCGGGCGGTGCGCAGCAACGACCCGAAGATCGAGACGGCGACGCTCCGCCAGATCGAGAACGCCTACCAGGTGGCCGAGCGCTGGCACCGCGGCCAGAAGCGCAAGAGCGGCGACCCGTACATCACCCACCCGCTGGCCGTCACCACGATCCTCGCCGAACTGGGCATGGACCCGGCGACCCTGATGGCGGGCCTGCTGCACGACACGGTCGAGGACACCGAGTACGGCCTCGACCAGCTCCGCCGCGACTTCGGCGACTCCGTCGCGCTCCTGGTGGACGGCGTCACCAAGCTCGACAAGGTCAAGTTCGGCGAGGCCGCGCAGGCCGAGACCGTGCGCAAGATGGTCGTCGCGATGGCCAAGGACCCGCGCGTCCTGGTCATCAAGCTCGCCGACCGCCTCCACAACATGCGCACCATGCGCTACCTCAAGCGCGAGAAGCAGGAGAAGAAGGCGCGCGAGACGCTGGAGATCTACGCGCCGCTCGCCCATCGCCTGGGCATGAACACCATCAAGTGGGAGCTGGAGGACCTCGCCTTCGCGATCCTCTACCCCAAGATGTACGACGAGATCGTCCGGCTGGTGGCCGAGAGGGCACCGAAACGTGACGAGTACCTGGCCATAGTGACCGACGAGGTCCAGTCCGACCTCCGCGCGGCCCGCATCAAGGCCTCGGTCACCGGCCGCCCGAAGCACTACTACAGCGTCTACCAGAAGATGATCGTACGAGGCCGTGACTTCGCGGAGATCTACGACCTGGTGGGCATCCGCGTCCTCGTCGACACCGTCCGGGACTGCTACGCCGCCCTCGGCACCGTGCACGCGCGCTGGAACCCGGTCCCCGGCCGGTTCAAGGACTACATCGCGATGCCCAAGTTCAACATGTACCAGTCGCTGCACACGACGGTCATCGGACCCAACGGCAAGCCCGTCGAACTCCAGATCCGTACGTTCGACATGCACCGCCGCGCCGAGTACGGCATCGCCGCGCACTGGAAGTACAAGCAGGAGGCCGTCGCCGGCGCCTCCAAGGTGCGGTCCGACCAGCCGAGGGCCACCGGCAAGGACGATCACCTCAACGACATGGCCTGGCTGCGGCAGCTGCTGGACTGGCAGAAGGAGACCGAGGACCCCAGCGAGTTCCTGGAGTCCCTGCGCTTCGACCTGTCCCGCAACGAGGTCTTCGTCTTCACGCCCAAGGGCGACGTCATAGCGCTCCCGGCGGGCGCGACCCCGGTCGACTTCTCGTACGCGGTCCACACCGAGGTCGGCCACCGCACGATAGGGGCACGGGTCAACGGCCGCCTCGTACCGCTCGAATCCACCCTGGACAACGGCGACCTGGTGGAGGTCTTCACCTCCAAGGCGACCGGCGCGGGGCCCTCCCGCGACTGGCTCGGCTTCGTCAAGTCGCCGCGCGCCCGCAACAAGATCCGCGCCTGGTTCTCCAAGGAACGGCGCGACGAGGCGATCGAACAGGGCAAGGACGCCATCGCGCGCGCGATGCGCAAGCAGAACCTGCCGATCCAGCGCATCCTCACCGGTGACTCCCTCGTCACCCTCGCCCACGAGATGCGCTACCCGGACATCTCGTCCCTGTACGCGGCGATCGGCGAGGGCCATGTGGCCGCGCAGAACGTCGTACAGAAGCTCGTGCAGGCCCTCGGCGGCGAGGAGGCGGCCACCGAGGAGATCGACGAGTCCGTGCCGCCGGCCCGCGGCCGCAAGCGGCGCACCAACAACGACCCCGGTGTGGTGGTCAAGGGCGTCGACGACGTCTGGGTGAAGCTCGCCCGCTGCTGTACGCCCGTACCTGGCGATCCCATCATCGGATTCGTCACGCGCGGTAGTGGCGTATCGGTTCACCGCAGTGACTGCGTGAACATCGAGTCACTGAACCGGGAGCCCGAGCGGATCCTCGAAGTCGAGTGGGCGCCCACCCAGTCCTCGGTGTTCCTGGTCGCCATCCAGGTCGAGGCCCTGGACCGCTCCCGGCTGCTCTCGGACGTCACCCGCGTCCTGTCCGACCAGCACGTCAACATCCTGTCGGCGGCCGTCCAGACGTCGAGGGACCGGGTGGCCACCTCCCGCTTCACCTTCGAGATGGGCGACCCCAAGCACCTGGGGCACGTCCTGAAGGCCGTCAGGGGCGTCGAGGGCGTGTACGACGTCTACCGGGTGACCTCGGCCCGCAGACCGTAGCCACACGCGGCACAGGGGGCACACAGGGCACATCACAGGGCACGCGAAGGGGCTCCCGTACGAGATGTACGGGAGCCCCTTCGTTCGTCCGGCAGCGTGCGACGGAACCCGTGCGACGCGACCGGCGGGAGATCAGCCGGTCAGCCGCCGAACTCCTGCAGACCCTTGAGCGCCTGGTCCAGCAGCGCCTGGCGGCCGTCGAGCTCCTTCTGGAGCTTGTCGGCCCTGGCGTTGTTGCCCTGTGCCCTGGCGGCCTCGATCTGGCCGGTGAGCTTGTCCACGGCGGCCTGGAGCTGACCGGTCAGACCCTCGGCACGCGCGCGTGCCTCCGGGTTCGTCCGGCGCCACTCGTTCTCCTCGGACTCCTGAAGAGCCCGCTCGACCGTCTGCATCCGGCCCTCGACCTTCGGCCGTGAGTCACGCGGCACATGCCCGATGGCCTCCCAGCGCTCATTGATCGAACGGAAGGCGGCCCGCGCCGCTTTGAGATCCGTGATCGGCAGGAGCTTCTCGGCCTCCCCGGCCAGCTCCTCCTTGAGCTTGAGGTTCTCGGTCTGCTCCGCGTCCCGCTCGGCGAAGACCGAACTGCGCGCCGCGAAGAACACGTCCTGGGCGCCGCGGAAGCGGTTCCACAGGTCGTCCTCGTGCTCGCGCTGGGCACGGCCGACGGCCTTCCAGTCCGTCATCAGCTCGCGGTAGCGCGCCGCCGTCGGACCCCAGTCGGTCGACGACGACAGGCTCTCGGCCTCCGCGACCAGCTTCTCCTTGGCCTTGCGGGCGTCCTCGCGCTGCGCGTCCAGGGACGCGAAGTGCGCCTTGCGGCGCTTGGAGAACGCCGAGCGGGCGTGCGAGAAGCGGTGCCACAGCTCGTCGTCCGACTTCCGGTCGAGCCGGGGCAGCCCCTTCCAGATGTCCACCAGCGCGCGCAGCCGCTCACCGGCGGAGCGCCACTGGTCGGACTGCGCCAGCTCCTCCGCCTCGACGACCAGCGCCTCCTTGGCGTGCCGTGCCTCGTCGGACTGCTTGGCCCGCTGCTGCTTGCGCTCCTCGCGGCGGGCCTCGACGGTCTCCACGAGCTTGTCCAGCCGGACCTTCAGCGCGGCCAGGTCGCCGACCGCGTGGTGGGCGTCCACCTGTGCGCGGATGTGGTCGATGGCCACCTGGGCGTCCTTCGAGGACAGGTCGGTGGTCTTCACTCGCTTCTCGAGGAGGCCGATCTCGACAACCAGGCCCTCGTACTTGCGCTCGAAGTAGGCCAACGCCTCCTCGGGGGAGCCGGCCTGCCAGGAACCGACGACCTGCTCACCGTCGGCAGTACGCACGTACACGGTCCCCGTCTCGTCGACGCGGCCCCACGGGTCGCTGCTCACAGCGCCTCCTCCACATGATGCCTGCGGAGGGCTCTGCACCCCCGGGCATCGTCCACAGTTTCGTCTCGGCCAACATAGGCGACCGGCAGGGATGCTGTCCGCATCCCGCGCGACCGAAGTTTCGCAGTTGGCGGTCAGGATTTCGTTACGGTCGCCTTGTTGATCACAACGGTCGCGTTCGGTGCGCCGTCGCCCTGTCCCGTGGCCTCACCGGCCGCGGCGATTTTCGTCAGCACCTTCATGCCCGACGGGCTGATCGTGCCGAACGGTGTGTAACTGGGCGGAAGCTGACTGTCCTTGTAGACCAGGAAGAACTGGCTGCCGCCGGTGTGCGCCTGACCCGTGTTGGCCATGGCGATCGTGCCCGCCGGGTAGGTGTTGCTCTTGAGGCTCTTGTCCTTCAGGTTCTCGTCCGGGAGCGTGTAGCCGGGACCGCCCATACCGGTGCCCTTCGGGTCACCGCACTGCAGCACGTAGATGCCGTTCGTGGTGAGCCGGTGGCACTTGGTGTGGTCGAGGTAGCCCTCGCGCGCCAGGAAGTCGAACGAGTTCACCGTGTGCGGCGCCGCGGACGTCTTCAGGGCGATGTCGATGTCGCCGCAGGTCGTCGCGAGCTTCATGTCGTACTTCGCCGACGTGTCGATGGTCATCGCCGGCTCCTTCTTCCAGCTCAGCGACTTCACCGCCCCCGCGGCCGGCTTCTGGCAGGGGTCCGCGGCCTTCTTCGGCGGGGCGCTCGGGCTCGGGGTGACCTCCGCGCTCGCGTTCGCCTTGCTGTCGTCGTTCTTGAAGACCCCGGTCGCGTACGAGACCAGGCTGCCCACGACGATCACGCCGAGGACCGACGCGATCACCGAGTTGCGCACGTTCGACTTGCGCCGCGCGGCCGTACGCCGCTGCTGCTGCCGCAAGAACTTCTCCCGGGCGAGCTGACGCCGCCGCTGCTCCTGGGTGACCACCGGGTTCTCTCCTCATGCGTCTCGTACGTCAACTGGTCGCGTGCGTCTTGTGTGCCGATCGCCTGCGTGTGCCCCGTACCGTATATGGGTTCGCTGAGGAAACGGCAGCGCCGGTAGGCTCTGGGGCACTGCCAGCCACCCCGTACGGCCACGTACGCCACAAATCGAAGGACGATCGTGCTCATTGCCGGGTTCCCGGCCGGCGCCTGGGGGACGAACTGTTATCTCGTCGCCCCCGCCGCCGGTGAGGAGTGCGTGATCATCGACCCGGGCCATCAGGCCGCCGAGGGAGTCGAGGAGACGCTGAAGAAGCATCGCCTCAAGCCCGTCGCCGTCGTCCTCACCCATGGCCACCTCGACCATGTCGCCTCGGTCGTCCCGGTGTGCGGCGCGCACGGTGTCCCGGCGTGGATCCACCCCGACGACCGCTACATGATGAGCGACCCGGAGAAGGCGCTCGGCCGTTCCATCGGGATGCCGCTGATGGGCGAGCTGACCATCGGGGAACCGGACGACGTCAAGGAGCTCACGGACGGCGCACGGCTGGAACTGGCGGGACTGGAGCTGAGCGTCGCGCACGCGCCGGGCCATACCAAGGGGTCGGTGACGTTCAGGATGCCCGAGACCACGGACATCCCGTCCGTGTTCTTCTCGGGCGACCTGCTCTTCGCCGGCTCCATCGGACGCACCGACCTGCCCGGCGGTGACATGGCCGAGATGCTCGACTCGCTGGCCCGCGTGTGCCTGCCGCTCGACGACTCGACCGTGGTGCTGTCCGGCCACGGCGCCCAGACGACCATCGGCCAGGAGCGCGCCACCAACCCGTACCTGCGGCAGGTGGCGGCCGGCCTTCAAGATCGCGGCGAGGGAACGAACCCCCCTCACCGACGAGGAATGTGACGAGACCTTCCGTGAGCACCTTCAAGGCCCCCAAGGGCACCTACGACCTGATCCCGCCGGACAGCGCGAAGTTCCTGGCGGTACGGGAAGCCATCGCGGCCCCGCTGCGCAACTCCGGCTACGGCTACATCGAGACGCCGGGCTTCGAGAACGTCGAACTGTTCGCCCGGGGTGTGGGCGAGTCGACGGACATCGTCACGAAGGAGATGTACGCCTTCGAGACCAAGGGCGGCGACATGCTGGCCCTGCGCCCCGAGGGCACCGCGTCGGTCCTGCGCGCGGCGCTTGAGGCCAACCTCCACAAGCTGGGCAACCTGCCGGTCAAGCTCTGGTACTCGGGCTCGTACTACCGCTACGAGCGCCCCCAGAAGGGCCGTTACCGCCACTTCTCGCAGGTGGGCGCGGAGGCGATCGGCGCGGAGGATCCGGCGCTGGACGCCGAGCTGATCATCCTGGCCGACCAGGCGTACCGGGCGCTGGGGCTGCGGAACTTCCGCATCCTGCTGAACTCGCTGGGCGACAAGGAGTGCCGCCCGGTCTACAGGGCCGCGCTGCAGGACTTCCTCCGGGGCCTCGACCTCGACGAGGAGACGCTGCGCCGCGCCGACATCAACCCGCTGCGCGTCCTGGACGACAAGCGGGACGACGTCCAGAAGCAGCTGGTGGGGGCGCCGCTGCTGCGGGACTTCCTGTGCGATGCGTGCAAGGCGTATCACGAGGAGGTGCGGGAGCTGCTGGTCGCGCAGGGCGTTGCCTTCGAGGACGACGCCAAGCTGGTCCGCGGCCTGGACTACTACACCCGTACGACCTTCGAGTTCGTCCACGACGGTCTGGGGTCCCAGTCCGCGGTGGGCGGCGGTGGGCGCTACGACGGTCTCTCCGAGATGATCGGCGGCCCCGCGCTGCCGTCGGTGGGCTGGGCGCTGGGCGTCGACCGTACGGTGCTGGCGCTTGAGGCGGAGGGGGTCGAGCTCGAACTCCCGTCCGCGACGAGCGTGTTCGCGGTGCCGCTGGGCGAGGAGGCTCGCCGGGTGCTGTTCGCGAAGGTCACGGAGCTGCGGAAGGCGGGGGTCGCGGCGGACTTCTCGTACGGGGCGAAGGGGCTCAAGGCGGCCATGAAGGCGGCCAACAGGTCGGGTGCCCGCTTCGCGCTGGTCGCCGGGGAACGCGACCTCGCGGAGGGCGTCGTTCAGCTGAAGGACATGGAATCCGGGGAGCAGACGGCGGTCGGCGTGGACGAGATCGTGGCGGAGCTGGGGGCGAGGCTGGGCTGAGGTGGTGGTGGGCGGCGGCTTTTCCCGCCCCCGCCGCCCCTACCCATTCCCGTCCAGTCCCTGGGGGCTGCCGCCCC
>NZ_LIQQ01000574.1 GCF_001418565.1 Streptomyces graminilatus
CCTCCCGGCCCCTCCCGGCCCGTCCTGGGACCTGGTGGCCTTCCGGGAACACTTCTGGGCGATTTGTGTCAGCTTCGCAACAGCCCTGCTCCTAATTTACTTCGACCCTTGTATAGGGCATGGCCAGGCACTGCACACTGGTCCGCATGAACGATTGGCCCGATGCGTGGGCGGACGACAGCCGCGACAACCGCGACAACCGCTACGGACGCGGTAGCGCGAACACACAGCCCGAGGGTGCGCGCGTGATGCGGCAGGTCCAGCGCGGCCAGGGCGGTCAGGGCGGCCCGTACGGCCAGGCCCCGACCGCCCCTCCGTACGGCGGCGGGGTGCCGCAGCAGCAGCCGTACGCCGGTGACCAGGGACAGGATCCTTATGGCAACGGCAACGGCAATAGCCATGGCAACAGCTACGGCAATGACAGCGGGTACAACACCGGGCAGGTCTACGGCGGCGGGTCCGGCGGGCCCGGGTCGATGAGGAACCCCGGTGCCGCTCCGGACTGGCGCAAGCGGATCAAGTGGACCGCGATCGCGGTGGTCACCGGACTGGTCGTGGTGTCCGTCGGTACCTACTTCTGGGCCGACTCCAAGCTGAACCGCCAGGTCGACCTGTCGAAGGTCATCGACCGGCCGGACGGCGGCTCGGGCACCAACTATCTCATCGTCGGTTCCGACAGCCGTGAGGGCATGTCGTCCGCGGAGAAGAAGGCGCTGCACACCGGCTCCGCCGAGGGCAAGCGCACCGACTCGATGATGATCCTGCACACCGGCGACAACGGCCCGACACTCGTCTCCCTCCCCCGTGACTCGGACGTGGAGATCCCGACGTTCGTCGGCTCGGAGTCGGGCAAGACGTACAAGGGCACCGGCAAGCACATGAAGCTGAACGCGGCGTACGCGACGGACGGGCCCGAACTGCTCGTCCGTACCGTCGAGTTCAACACCGGACTGCGCATCGACCACTACGTCGAGATCGGCTTCGCCGGCTTCGCGAACATCGTGGACGCGGTCGGCGGGGTGGACCTCACCATCCCCAAGGGCGGGTTGAAGGACAAGAAGTCCGGCGCGAACTTCTCGGCGGGCGAGCAGACCCTCAACGGCGAGCAGGCGCTGGCCTTCGTCCGTACGCGGTACGCCCTCCCGGGCAGCGACCTCGACCGTACGAAGAACCAGCAGAAGTTCCTCGCGGCGCTGGCGAGCCAGACGGCGACGCCGGGCACGCTCCTGAACCCGTTCAAGCTGTACCCGACGATGAGCGCGGGCCTCGACACCCTGATCGTGGACAAGGACATGGGTCTGTTCGACCTGGCCGACATGTTCTGGGCGATGAAGGGCGTCACGGGCGGCGACGGCAAGTCCATGAACATGCCGATCTCGGGCTCGACCGGCAGCAACCTGGTCTGGGACAAGGCGAAGGTCAAGACGCTGGTGACGGAACTGAAGAACGACGAGAAGGTCACGGTCAGCGGCAACTGAGCGGTGCGGTGAGCGAGTAGTGGTACGCGGGTTGGCCCCCGCCCGATCCGTCGGGCGGGGGCAAACCTGTCGTGTGCTCGGGACCGGCGGCCGGTTACGGCAGGTTGCGGGCCATCACGATCCGCTGGACCTGATTCGTACCCTCATAGATCTGGGTGATCTTGGCGTCGCGCATCATGCGCTCCACCGGGTAGTCGCGGGTGTAGCCGTAGCCGCCGAGGAGCTGGACCGCGTCCGTGGTGACCTCCATCGCCACGTCCGAGGCGAAGCACTTGGCGGCGGCCCCGAAGAAGGTCAGGTCGCTGTCGCCGCGCTCCGACTTCGCCGCCGCCGAGTACGTGAGCTGACGGGCCGCCTCCAGCTTCATCGCCATGTCCGCGAGCATGAACTGGATGCCCTGGAAGTCGGCGATCGGCTTGCCGAACTGCTTGCGCTCCTGGACGTACCCCTTGGCGTAGTCGAGGGCGCCCTGCGCGATGCCCAGCGCCTGCGCGGCGATGGTGACGCGGGTGTGGTCCAGGGTCTTCATCGCGGTGGCGAAGCCGGTGCCCTCCGCGCCGATCATGCGGTCGGCGGGGATGCGGACGTTGTCGAGGTAGACCTCGCGGGTCGGGCTGCCCTTGATGCCGAGCTTCTTCTCGGGGGCGCCGAAGGAGACGCCCTCGTCGGACTTCTCGACGACGAACGCCGAGATGCCCTTGCTGCGCTTCTCCGGGTCGGTCACGGCCATCACCGTGTAGTACTCGGACTCGCCCGCGTTGGTGATCCAGCGCTTGACGCCGTTGAGGACCCAGAAGTCGCCGTCGCGGACCGCCCTCGTCTTCATGCCGGCCGCGTCCGAGCCCGCTTCGGGCTCCGAGAGGCAGTAGGAGAACATGCCGGTGCCCTTGGCGAGCGGTGTCATGTACTTCTTCTTCAGCTCCTCCGAGCCGGACAGGATCACCGGGAGGGAGCCGAGCTTGTTCACGGCGGGGATGAGGGAGGAGCTGGCGCAGACCCGCGCCACCTCCTCGATCACGATCACGGTCGCCAGCGCGTCCGCGCCCGCACCGCCGTACGACTCGGGTACGTGCACCGCGTGCAGGTCGTTGGCGACCAGCGCGTCGTGGGCCTCCTGGGGGAAGCGGGCCTCCTCGTCCACGGCGGCGGCGTAGGGGAGGATCTTCGCCTCGGCCAGGGAGCGGATCGCGTCACGGAGCATGTCGTGCTCCTCGGACGGGCGGTACAGGTCGAAATCAGCCGATCCGGCCAAGGTCTCTCACGCTCCAAAGACGCTGCAATGACTGTGACTAATGACTGTGACTAACGGCTGCGAGCGATGCTAACTACCGTTAAGTAACCTGGTTGTCGGTTCAGATTTTACGGCCTGCCCACCCGACTGATACGTGACCTTCGCGACAGAGCGATTCTGCCCGGTCAAGGGCCCCGGCGGCCTTCGGCGGGCCCGCGGCTATGCTCGCCTCGCACACCCGCCCAGCACCCAGTCCCCAGGCCACACCCCAGGAGCACCCATGGCTCTCAAGATCACCGTGATCGGCACCGGATATCTCGGGGCCACCCACGCCGCCGCCATGGCCGAGCTGGGGTTCGAGGTGCTGGGCCTCGATGTCGTCGAGGAGAAGATCGACCTGCTGCGGCGCGGCCAGGTCCCGATGTACGAGCCCGGTCTCGAGGAGCTGCTGCGCAAGCATGTCGCCGGTATCGAGGGGTCCACCGGGCGGCTGCGCTTCACCATGGACTGGGCCGAGGTCGCGGCCTTCGGCGACGTCCACTTCGTCTGCGTGAACACCCCGCAGAAGCACGGCGAGTACGCCTGCGACATGTCGTACGTCGATGCCGCGATCGAGTCCCTCGCCCCGCACCTCACGGCCCCCGCCCTGGTCGTCGGCAAGTCGACCGTGCCGGTCGGTTCGGCGGACCGGCTCGCCCGTACGATCGCCGAGCTGGCGCCCGTCGGCGCGGACGCCGAGCTGGCCTGGAACCCGGAGTTCCTGCGCGAGGGCTTCGCCGTCCAGGACACCCTGCACCCCGACCGGGTCGTGGTCGGCGTACGCAGTGAGCGGGCCGAGAAGCTGCTGCGCGAGGTGTACGCGACGCCGGTCGAGGAGGGGACGCCGTTCGTCGTCACCGACTTCCCGACCGCCGAGCTGGTGAAGACGTCGGCGAACTCGTTCCTCGCCACCAAGATCTCGTTCATCAACGCGATGGCGGAGGTCTGCGAGGCCGCCGACGGGGATGTGGCGAAGCTCGCCGAGGCGATCGGGTACGACGACCGGATCGGCAGGAAGTTCCTGCGGGCCGGGATCGGCTTCGGGGGCGGGTGTCTGCCCAAGGACATCCGGGCGTTCATGGCACGCGCCGGTGAGCTGGGCGCGGACCAGGCGCTGACCTTCCTGCGCGAGATCGACTCGATCAACATGCGCCAGCGCGGCCAGATGGTCGAGCTGGCCCGGCAGGCTCTGGGCGGCGGGCCGTTCCTCGGGAAGCGGATCGCGGTGCTCGGCGCCACCTTCAAGCCCGACTCCGACGACGTTCGCGACTCCCCGGCCCTGAACGTCGCCGGGCAGATCCATCTCCAGGGCGGCCAGGTGACGGTGTACGACCCGAAGGGCATGGCCAACGCGCGCAGACTCTTCCCGACGCTCGTGTACGCCGACACGGCACTGGAGGCGGTACGGGGCGCCGACGCCGTACTCCACCTGACCGAGTGGCGGGAGTTCCGCGAGCTGGACCCGGCGGCGCTGGGCGAGGCGGTGTCCCACCGCCTGATCCTGGACGGCCGCAACGCCCTCGACCCGACGGCGTGGCGCCGGGCCGGCTGGACGTACCGGGCGATGGGCCGGCCGACGGCCTGAGGGGCGCCGCCCGGCGACGACCACCTACCTCTTCCCTGCCGGGACGGTTACGCGCTCGTCGCGAGGGCGCCCGAGGGCCTGGCCTTGGCGGTGGAGCGGGCGGGGAGGCGGAGGCTCTTGAGGGCGACCGTGAGGACCGTGGTGGTCAGGACCCCCGCCGCGACGGCGAGCAGGAAGCCGACCGGGCGGCCGGTCTCGTCGAGGGCGAAGACGCCGCCGTACGGTGTCCTGCTGGTCGGGCCCAGGATCATGACCAGGGCGCCGGTCACCGCGCCGCCCGCCATCGACGACGGCAGCACCCGCAGCGGATCGGCGAGGGTGAAGGGGATCGCGCCCTCGGGGAGGAAGGCCGCCCCGAACATCCAGCCCGTCCTGGCGTAGGTCCGCTCCCCGTCGGTGAACAGGCTTCGCCGCACCAGGGTGGCCAGCGACAGGGCCAGGGGCGGGACCATGCCCGCGGCGACGACGGCGGCCATCATGGTCATGTTGAGGGTGCTGAACTTCGACGGGTCGCCGCCGCCCAGTTCCACCGAGCCGTAGCCGATGGCCGTCCTGGTGATCATCCCGCCGAGGTCGGCGCAGGCCATCGCGCCGAGGACGAGACCGGCGGCCACGGTGTTCTCGAACTGCAGGGTGGCCAGTTCGCCGTGCAGCCATGTGCTCAGGTCGTTGAGCAGTTGTCCGACGACCCCGACTATCAGGAACGCTGTGAGCGTGGTCGTCACCAGTGGGAACAGCAGCTTCGAGATGAGGCCCCGCCACCGGGGAGGAACCGGGACGCGTTCGAACGCGAGGGTGACGACGCCGGCGAACACCCCGGCGACCAGACCCGCCAGGACACCGGCCTGGACCCCCGTGGCGGCCAGACCGCCCAGGGCAGCCGGGATGACCGCGTTCCGCCCGGCCACACTGTGCCCGGCGAATCCGCCGACCACCACGGCGAGGAAGGACAGCGCGGTGAGGCCGGTCTTGAGCAGCAGCGCCGCCCAGGTCTGCGGCTGGCTCCAGTCGGCCGCGAAGAGGGCTGCCGAAGCCGTCTCGGAGATGCGCGGACCGGCGACGGCGAGCGCGACGACGACCATGACGCCGGGCATCGCGACGATCGGCCCCAACTGGGGTGCGTAGGACGTCAGTCGGGTGCCGAACCGCCGGCCGGAGGAGTGGTTGCTGCTGGACATGAGGGGACTCCTGGTGTGGTGGGGACGTGAGAGGGGGCGGCCCTTGGGCAGGAGGGCGCCCGGAGGGGGCCGGACACCCGTGGGCGACGGGTGTCCGGCACCTGTGTGTCACGGCCCCGGCGACAGCCGCGGCCTGTGCCGAACTGTCAGTGCGTGGTGACGAGTTCGGCCCCGAACGAGCCGAGGATGTAGTCCAGGTTCACGCCGACCATGTGGATCTGGCCCCGGTACTGGCCGCAGCAGTCCCAGTAGGCGCCCGCGTTCAGTCCGACGATCCAGGCCGCGGTGCCGGAGTAGTCCGTCATGTAGATGGGCGCGCCGGAGTCTCCGGGCTTCGTCTGCGGTCCGTTGTTGTACCGGGGGAAGTTGTTGCCGCCCGTTTCGAAGACGAACCCGGCGTTGTTCTTGATGCAGACGTCCGTTCCCGACCAGCAGATGTTGAACTCGCCCTGGGAGATCGGGTGGCCGCAGTGGTTGAAGCTGACCGCGCCGCTCACACACACCCGGAGGCCGTAGTACACCGGCTGCTTGCCGAACACGCGGAGGCTGGAGCCGCTGATCTGGGTGCCGCCGGTGTAGATGATCGGGGCGTAGTCCTTGTCCACGATCTCCTCGGCGTCGATGGTGTTGTCGCGCTTCGACACCTGGCCCACCGCGTTGCCGTAACCGCCGTTGTACGTGCGGTTGTAGACCTGGTTCCACCAGCCGTAGCAGTGCGCGGCGGTCACCAGCTCATGCCTGCCGTCGCGGTTGACGACCATGAACCCACCGGTGCACTGGTTTCCGCCGTTCGCGCCGATCAGCGCGTCCCCGCCCCAGAACGGGGACCAGTCGGCGAACCGGGTGTTCTGGGGCTCCAGCCGGGACTGGGACGTCTCGATCTGGCCCGGGTGGTCGTCGCTGAGCTGCTGAAGGGCCGAGTCGGGAGCGTCGCTCTTCACCTGGACCTTGTCGTTCACGGCGTCGTACGCCACCGCGACACCGTAGGTGTCCGCGTCGGGGGCCCATTTGCGGTCGGTGACCGTCTTCTGCAGAGCGTCCAGCGCGTCCTTGGTGAACTGGCTGATCTGGACGGTGGCGTGCGAGTCCGAGGGGAGCTCGGCGTTGACCGCTGCCTCCTCGTCGCTGGACGTTCCGCTCGGCATGACCACGACGGGAGCGGAGGCGTCACCGAAGACACCCAGGGCTCTGTGGTCGTCGGCGATCTTGTCGAGCTTGTCCATCGTGCCCTGCGCGGAACTGGGCGCGGGCGCGGGCGGATTGGTGTCGGCCGTCGACTCCGGAGGGGCGTCCTTGGGCGCGGGCGAGTCGGTGGAGGCGTCCGTGGGCGATGCGGAGGGGTCCGTGGCCGAGTCGGTCGGGTCGGCCGTGGGCGTGGGCGAGTCGGTGGGGTCGGCCGGTGCGGAGGAGGCGGTGGCCGTGGGGGTGGCACCCGGGTCGTCGGCATGGGCGGCGGTCACGGGCACCGCGAGCAGGGCCGCGGCGACGGCTGCCACCGCGATGGCCTTCCGCACGCGCATGGCTTCCGTTCTGATTCTCACTTCTTGCTCTCACTCTCAAAGTGGGCTGCCGGTGCCACCGTGAGGCGCAGGGCCACCAGGGCCGCCCGGGGAGGGGGACGGGGAAGGGGATGGAACAGTTCCCTTGCGCCTGGCACGATCCTGGCCGTCGCGGTGGCCGGGATCATGCGTGCTTCTACCCATTCCCATGGAATTGGGTGTCGGAGGTGGGTGTCGGACGTGGGTGTCCGAGGTGGGTGGCGGCGAGCGAGGGCTACGCGGCGGGTGTCTGGCTCTGTGTCCACCAGGCCGCGATCTGGGTGCGGCGGCAGAGGTCCAGCTTGGTCAGGATGTTCTCGACGTGCCGGTCGGCGGTCCTCGGCGAGAGGCTGAGTGCCGCCGCGATCTGCCGGTTCGTCATGCCCTCGGCGATCAGCGCGGCCACTTCACGCTCACGCCTGGTCAGCGGATTCGCGGTGCGGGCCGGGGCGGCCTGGACAGCGGGGGC
>NZ_LIQQ01000575.1 GCF_001418565.1 Streptomyces graminilatus
CGAACTCCAGCGCGCCGCCGCGGTCCTGGGCGGTGCCGCGCAGACCGGCGGGGTCTTCGGCGGCGGCGCGCTGGAGTTCGACGGCGTGGACGACGCCGTACGCCTCCCGTACAGCGACCGGCTGCCGCTGGGCACCAAGGACTTCACCGTGGCCCTCTGGTTCCGCACCACGGCGACGACGGGCGACCGGCCGCTGCTGTGGATGGGCGGGGTCGGCTCCACCCAGCCGCAGGTCTGGCTCCGGGCGGAGCCCGCGTCCAACCGGGTCCGTGGTCTGATGACCGTCCGGGACGGCGCGTCGGCGCTCAGGACGGCGTCCGCTTCCGCGCTGGGCACCTACAACGACGGCCAGTGGCACTTCGCGGCCCTGCGCCGTGGCGGCGGCCAGTTCACGCTGTTCGTCGACGGTACGGCGGTCAGCGTGGCGGACGTCACCGGGTCGGTCAGCCGCAACTCGGTGTTCGGGGTGCACATCGGGCAACGGGTGGACAGCCTGCAGCACTTCAGCGGCGCTATCGACGATGTCCGGGTCTGGGACCGGGCGTTGAGCACGTCCGAACTGGCCAAGGCCTCTGTGACGGCGAAGGTGGATCCGGCGGCGGCCACCAGCGACACCGTTCTGTGGTTGCCCATGGACCAGGTGAACGCCGCCGACAGCTCCGCGCGGTAGGCGGTTCGTTCGGCACAGGCCCGCGCTCCCATCGAGGGGGCGCGGGCAGCCCGTCCGGCCGCCCCGGTCGGGCCGGCCTCAGCCGGAGGGTGTCGCCGTACCGGCCGTGATGGGGGACGGGTCCTGCGCGGTGGCCCCCGCGTCGGCCCCGGACCGGGTCACCGGGTCCTGCGAGCGGCGCTTGGCGATCACCGCGCACACCATGAGCTGCATCTGGTGGAAGAGCATGAGCGGCAGCACGGCCAGTGAGGCCTGGGCGCCGAACAGGACGCTCGCCATGGGCAGTCCGGCCGCCAGGGACTTCTTCGAGCCGGCGAACTGGATCGTGATCCGGTCCTCCCGGTCGAAGCCGAGCGCCTTGCCGCCGTACCAGGTGAGCGCCAGCATCACCGCGAGCAGTACGGCCTCCACGACCAGGAGACCGCCGAGCCGCGCCGGGCTGACCTGGTGCCAGATGCCCTGGACCACACCCTCGCTGAACGCGGTGTAGACGACGAGCAGGATCGAGCCGCGGTCGACCAGCCCCAGCACCTTCTTGTGCCGGGTGACGAACGCGCCGATCCAGCGCCGGAGCACCTGCCCGGCGAGGAAGGGCACCAGCAACTGCAGGACGATCTGGACGAGCGAGTCGAGCGAGAAGCCGCCTCCGGTGCCGCCGAGCAGGGTGGCCGCGAGCAGTGGGGTGACGACGATGCCGACCAGGGACGAGAAGGAGCCCGCGCAGATCGCGGCGGGCACATTGCCCCGGGCCATCGAGGTGAAGGCTATCGACGACTGGATCGTGGACGGGACGAGGGTCAGGAACAGCAGGCCGGTGTAGAGATCGTGGGTCAGGAACACCGGTTCGAGTCCGCGGGCGGCCAGGCCGAGCAGCGGAAAGACGACGAACGTACAGGCGAGGACCGTGGTGTGCAGCCGCCAGTGCTTCAGTCCCGCCAGCGCCTCACGGGTGGAGAGGCGGGCGCCGTAGAGGAAGAAGAGGAAGGCGATGGCGACGGTGGAGGCACCCGAAGCGACCTCGGCGCCCGTGCCGCGCGCCGGGAGGAGCGCCGCGAGACCCACCGTCGTGAGCAACAGCAGGATGTAGGCGTCGATCGGCATCCAGCTCGGCCACTTCAGGTGTTTCACGGTGCTCCACTGATCGGTGCAGGCGGCGCGGGAAGGTTCGGGGGAGGTACGGAAGGGGTGAAGGTCGTGCCCTTTCCATCGTCCTCCTCCGATTCGTGATCGGGAATCCCGCATACCGTTCTGACTGTCATCACGTTCCGCGATAACGGGTACCGTGGACGCGTGTACGACCCCTCTCATCTGCGGACCTTCCTGACCGTGGCCCAGACGCTCAGCTTCACGCAGGCGGCCCGGCGGCTCGGGCTGCGCCAGTCGACGGTCAGCCAGCATGTGCGGCGCCTGGAGGACGCGGCCGGGCGGCAGTTGTTCTCCCGCGACACGCACTCCGTGGAGCTGACCGAGGACGGCGAGATGATGCTCGGTTTCGCCCGCCGCATCCTGGAGGCGCACGAGCAGGCGGCTGCGTTCTTCACGGGCACGCGGCTGCGCGGCCGGCTGCGGTTCGGCGCGTCCGAGGACTTCGTGCTGACCCGGCTGCCGGAGATCCTGGAGGCCTTCAGGTACGACCATCCGGAGGTCGATCTGGAGCTGACGGTGGAGCTGTCGGGCACCCTGCACGAGCAGCTGGCCGCCGGGAAACTGGATCTCGTCCTGGCCAAGAGGCGGCCCGAGGACCCGCGCGGCGAGCCGGTCTGGCAGGACGAGCTGGTGTGGATCGGCGCGGAGCGGCTCCGGCTGGACCCGGACCGCCCGGTGCCGCTGATCGTGTATCCGCCGCCGGGCATCACCCGGGCCCTCGCCATGGAGGCCCTGGAGCGGCAGGGCCGGGCGTGGCGGGTCGCCTGCACCAGCGGCAGCCTCAACGGCCTGATCGCGGCGGCCCGGGCGGGCCTCGGCGTGATGGCGCACTCGCGCGGGCTGGTCCCGCCGGGTCTGGTCCGGGTGCCGGAGCGCGCGGGGCTGCCGGAGCTGGGCCGGGTCGACTTCGTCCTGGTCCACGGGCAGCGCCGTACGCCGGCCCAGGGCGCGGCGGACGCGCTGGCGGCGGCGGTCCTGACGAGCGGGGACCGGCTGCACCGCCGCTGACACGGCCTCCGGAACCTCCGGAGACCTTAAAGACCCTTCCAAGATGCCTGGCGCGGGTGGTGAGCGGGTTCGGTGGATTCGGTGGAGATTGCCCGATCATGATCTTGCCCAACGAGGGATGTTCAGGCCGCCTCCCACCCATACGGGCATATTTTCCGCCCCCGGGTCGGCGGCGTGCCCGGACGCGCCCGGTTTGGCACCCCCTCCCGCCGCGCGAAGGCGTGGGGTAGCTTTCACGGCGCTGTGCGAAGCGTCGCTAGGAGTGGGTTTGCGCGAATTCACCAACCCTCCGCTGGCGTTGGCGCCGCCCGTGGGCGGACTGGCCGACGTGGTGTTCGAACGCGCGCAGGAAGACCCCCGCCATGTCTCGCTCGGCCGCAAGGACAAGGCCGGCCAGTGGCGGGACGTGACGGCGGCCGAGTTCCGCGACGAGGTCCTCGCCCTCGCCAAGGGCCTGCTCGCACAGGGCGTCCGGTTCGGGGACCGGGTCGCGATCATGTCCCGTACGCGGTACGAGTGGACGCTCTTCGACTACGCGCTGTGGACGATCGGCGCGCAGGTGGTGCCGGTCTATCCGACGTCCTCGGCCGAACAGGTCTGCTGGATGCTGTACGACGCCGAGGTGACGGCGGCGGTGGTGGAGCACGAGGACCACGCGATGACGATCGCCACGGTCATCGACCGGCTGCCCCGGCTGCGCCGGCTGTGGCAGCTCGACGTCGGGGCCGTACAGGAGCTGTACGAGGAGGGTGCGCATCTCGACGACGAGACGGTGCACCGGCACCGGCTCGCGGTCACGCCCGAGTCGACTGCGACGATCATCTACACCTCCGGTACCACGGGCCGTCCCAAGGGCTGTGTCATCACCCACGCGAACTTCATGTTCGAGGCGGACACCGTCATCGAGCGCTGGGAACCGGTGTTCCATTCCAGGAAGGGCGATGAGGCGGCGACGCTTCTGTTCCTTCCCCTCGCGCATGTCTTCGGGCGGATGGTGCAGGTGGCCGCGATCCGTGGCGGGGTGCGCTTCGGCCACCAGCCGCAGCTCAACGCGGCGGCCCTGCTGCCCGACCTCGCCGCGTTCAGGCCGACGTTCTTCCTCGGTGTGCCGTACATCTTCGAGAAGGTGTACGGCGCGGCCCGCCGCAAGGCCGAGCGGGAGGGCAGGGCGGACGCCTTCGAGAAGGCCGTGGAGTGCGCGGTGCGCTACGCGGAGGCGATGGAGGAGAAGGCCTGGGACCTTGGCCCGGGCCCGTCGGCGGCGCTGCGGATGCGGCACCAGCTCTTCGACAAGCTCGTGTACTCCCGGATCCGGGACGCGATGGGCGGACGCGTACGGCACGCCATGACGGGCGGCTCGGGGATGGACCGGCGGCTCGGCCTGTTCTTCGCGGGCGCGGGCGTCCACATCTACGAGGGCTACGGCCTCACGGAGACGACCGCGGCGGCCACCGCGAACCCGCCCGAACGCACCCGGTACGGCACGGTCGGCCAGGCCGTCCCGGGCACGACCGTGCGCATCGCGGACGACGGCGAGATCTGGCTGCGCGGGGCCAACGTCTTCCAGGGCTATCTGAACAACGAGAAGGCGACGGACGAGGCCTTGCACGACGGCTGGCTGGCCACCGGCGACCTGGGCTCCCTCGACGAGGACGGCTTCCTCACGATCACCGGCCGCAAGAAGGAGATCCTGGTGACCTCGGGCGGCAAGAGCGTCGCCCCGGGCGCGCTGGAGGAACGCGTCCGGGACCATCCGCTGGTCGCCCAGTGCATCGTGGTCGGCAACGACCGCCCGTACATCGCGGCCCTGGTCACCCTGGACCGCGAGGCGGTCGAGCACTGGCTCACGATGGGCGGCAAACCCCGGCTGACCTCGGCGGAACTGGTCCGCGACCCGGATCTGGAGCAGGAGGTACGGCGTGCGGTGGTCACCGCGAACACCCAGGTCTCCAGGGCCGAGGCGATCCGCACCTTCCGGATCCTCGCGCAGCCGTTCACCGAGGACCACGGTCTGATGACCCCGTCCCTGAAGCTGAGGCGCAAGGCGATCGAGGACGCGTACGCGAAGGAGATCGAGGCGCTCTACCAGGCCTGACCTCCCCCACCGGGGCCGGCCGAGGTCACCCCGTTTCCCCGGTCAGCTCGGCCGGCGCCTGTTCGAGCCGGCGCACGTGCGTATCGAGCGCGAGGTCCTTGTAGCCGTGGACATGGTCCAGGATCCGACGGGCCATACACCCGTCCACGCCTCCGGCGCCGATCCATCGGCCTGTTCGCACGGATGGTCGGGGCAGGAATGCCTCACGGCCCGTGATCGTTGACGATGGGAAACTCACCCGACGACTGAAGGATCGAGAGCTCGTGAGCAGCAAGGTCCCCCCGATCATCCTGAACAACGGCGTCGAGATGCCCCAGCTCGGCTACGGCGTCTGGCAGGTGCCGGACGACGAGGCGGAGAAGGCGGTCGCCACCGCGCTGGAGGCCGGGTACCGCAGCATCGACACAGCGGCGATCTACGGCAACGAGGAGGGCACCGGAAAGGCCGTCGCCGCGTCCGGCCTCCCCCGCGAGGAGCTCTTCGTCACCACCAAGCTCTGGAACGCCGACCAGGGGTACGAGTCGACGCTCCGCGCCTTCGACACCTCCCTGGAGAAGCTCGGCCTGGAGTACGTCGACCTGTATCTGATCCATTGGCCCCGGCCCGCCAAGGACAAGTACGTCGACACGTACCGGGCGTTCGAGAAGCTCCTCGCGGACGGCCGGGTGCGGGCCATCGGTGTCTCCAACTTCCTTCCGGAGCACCTTGAGCGGCTCATCGCCGAGACGTCGGTCATCCCGGCCGTCAACCAGATCGAGCTGCACCCGCACCTCCAGCAGCACGCGTCCCGCGAGTTCCACGCGGAGCAGGGCATCGCCACGGAGGCCTGGTCCCCGCTCGGCCAGGGCAAGGGTCTCCTGGAGGTGCCGGCGATCGTGGCCATCGCCCAGAAGCACGGCCGCACCCCGGCCCAGATCGTCCTGCGCTGGCACCTCCAGCTCGGCAACGTGGTGATCCCCAAGTCCGTGACGCCGTCCAGGATCAAGGAGAACATCGAGGTCTTCGACTTCAGCCTGGACCCGGAGGACCTCGCGGCGATCAGCGCGCTGAACGAGGACCGGCGCATCGGCCCGGACCCGGCCGCGTTCGAGGTCGGCTGACGGTCGATTGACAGTCAGCCGACGACCGACTGACGACAGCCACGACAACGCCCCGGTCCCGCACCGACTACGGTCGCGGTTCCGGGGCGTTTCACATACGCAGGTCCGGACCAAGGGTTGACGCGGGCATGCCTACAGGTCCACCTTGGATCGCACTGGTAAGGAAACTTTCCTAACAGAAGGGTCCCCCCACAGTGCGACCTCGAACACTGCCCCTCGCGGCAGCCGCCTGCGCGGCCCTGCTCGCCACCGCCGCTCTCCCCTCGTACGCCTCGGGCCCGGCCGGAGCGCCGTCCCCCAAGGAGGGCTCGGTCGGCGCGGCCGAACTGCTCGCCAAGGTGACGTCCTGTTCCCAGCTCTCCAACGGCAAGTACCGCACCGACGAGGAGACTTCGGCCACGATCCCCGTGTGCGGCAAGAACGGCGCCGTGTTCTGGAAGGCCGACATGGACGTCGACTGCGACGGACAACGCACGTCGAAGTGCAACGAGAACACCGACCCCTGGTACCAGGACGACACGGCGTTCCACCAGTCCAACGGCAAGCCACTCAGGGCCGATTCACTGCCGTACGTCGTCGTGCCCAGCGTCAGCGGCATCTGGAACTACTCGGGCGCCGGCATCAAGGGCGGTGGCGTGGTCGCCGTGATCTACAACAACAAGGTCGAGTACGCGGTCGTCGGCGACACCGGCCCCACGAAGATCATCGGCGAGGCGTCGTACGCCACCGCCCAGGCCCTCGGCATCGATCCCGACCCGGAGAGCGGCGGCACGGACTCCGGGGTGACGTACATCCTCTTCAAGAACTCGCAGGTGTCGCCCATCGAGAGCCACAGCGCGGCGGTCTCCCTGGGTGACCGGTTGGCCAGGCAGTTCATCCGCGCCAACTGAGCCCGGCGGGTGGCGGATCGGCGCCGCGTCCACGTACGCGGTGCCGATCCGCCACCCTCTGCGGCTATTCCGCCGGCTTGGTGCCCGTGTACAGCGTGTGCGTGGCCAGGACGAAGACGTCGGGGCGGTGGTGCAGGCCCGCCTTGTCGTCGGGGTCGACGAGACGGTCGAGGGTGGCGCGGTCCTCGGCGTCCAGCTCGTCCGCGAACATCGCGCGGTACCGGTCGAAGAGACCGATCACATAGGCGCGGGCCGCGTCCGTGACCGGGGCGGGCAGGTCGAGGGTGAACGAGCGGGTGCCGGAGGGACGCAGGCCGGCGGCGGTGAACAGGGCCGGCCAGTCCTCGGTCTCGCGTACGTGGCCGGGCAGGCCGGCGCGCATCCCGGTGAACCAGTCCTGCTCGATCACAGCGATCCGTGCCTCCAGGCCCGGCCGCCCGAAACCGAGGTCGCGCGGCAGGTTCCGCTCCGCGAGGCCGCCCTCCACCACGGCGAGCGTGCCGCCCGGGGCGAGTACGGCGGCCAGTGCGGCGAGCGCGGCCCGCTGGTCGCCTACGTGGTGCACGACCCTGCTCGACCACACCAGGTCGGCGGGGTACTCCAACTCACCTAGTCCGTCCGGGAGTTCGGCCTCGATGGTGCTGAACCGGTCGGCGGTGCCGCGTCGTTCGGCGTTCCACCGGGCCCGCTCCAGGAGCTCCGCCGAGCGGTCCGCCGCGACGACGCGCGCCTCGGGGAACGCCTCCGCGAAGAAGCCCGAGATGATTCCGGGGCCGCTGCCCGCGTCCACGATGAGCCCCGGTTCGGGCTGCTGCCTCGCCAGCCAGGCCAGCGCGTCGGCGTAGAGCGGCGCGAACAGCTCGGCCTGTCCCTCAAGCATGGGGATCATCCGGGCGAAGTCGATGTCGGCGTGATCGTGCGAGTGGTTGTGGGTGTGCTGGTGCTGATGAGCCATGGTGTACGGGCCTCCCGTGGTCGATGACTCCAGCCTGCTCCGACCCCGCCCGGCGGGCCAGTTCTGTTGCCGTTCCGGCAAACAGGATTTCCTGGTCCGGCCGCCACGCCAAAACCCGGATGCGCGGGCCCGTGCCCCTCCCCCACGATGTCCCCCATGGACGACGGACTGGACGACGGAGTCGTGGAGCGGTTTCTCGAAGACGGGTTCGTGAAGATCGAGGGCGCCTTCCCGCCCCGCGTCGCCGAGCACTGCGCGCGACTGCTGTGGCGGGAGACGGGATGCGACCCCGACGACCCGGGACACCTGGACGAAGCCGGTGCACTGGGTGTCGGACATGGCGCAGGGCCCGTTCGCCGCCGCGGTCAACACCCCTGTGCTGCATGAGGCGTTCGACGCGCTGGTGGGCGAGGACCGCTGGGCGTCACGCTATTCGCTGGGCAGCTTTCCGCTGCGGTTCCCGCACGAGGAGGAACCGGACGACGCGGGCTGGCACATCGAGGGGAGCTACTACCCCGAGGGCGCGACCTGGCCGTACACGAACCTCCGCTCGCGGGACCGGTCCCTGCTGATGCTGTTCCTGTTCAGCGAGGTCGGCGAGGCGGACGCCCCGACACGTATCCGGGTGGGCTCGCATCTGGACGTACCACCGCTGCTGGAGCCGTACGGCGAGGAGGGCGTCTCGGGCCTGGATCTCGCCCCGGACCTGGTGACGGCCTCGGCACACCGCCCACTCGCCCACGCCACGGGCCGCCCCGGAGACGTGTACCTCTGCCACCCCTTCCTGGTCCACGCGTCCCAGCCCCACCACGGCACCCACCCCCGATTCATGGCCCAGCCACCCCTGTATCCGGCGGTGCCATACGAGTTGGAGCGCACGGACGGGAAGTACTCGGCGGTGGAACTGGCAATCCGCCGGGGCCTGGGAAGACCCGCCTGAGC
>NZ_LIQQ01000576.1 GCF_001418565.1 Streptomyces graminilatus
GGGCCGTCCGCTGCTCCGGCAACCTCGGCCTCGCCCTTGTCCGTCGCCTTGTCCGTTGTTTTGTCCGCGCCCCCGATCGTGGGTGCCGGTCTGCCCGGCAGGTGGAACCAGGCGGTGGCCTCGCCCTCCTTGAGAGGCAGACGGGCCGTGGCGTACCGCTCGGGCTCGATGAACTTGCCGCCGCCCCTCACCACGTCCTCGTACAGCGAGCCGGAGACCACGACGACGAGGTCGGCGCCCTCGGCGTCGAGGAGTTCGCGGGCGGCGCCGGAGTCGGCGAGGCGGCAGGCGAGGTCGACGGCGCGCCCGCAGATCCCGTTCTCGTCACGCCGGACCGGACCGACGTGCATCCCGACCCGCAGCCCCAGCGGCACCCGCAGCGCCCGGTTCTCGTCCCGCAGGCTCTCGTGCAGCTCGACCAGCCACAGCCCGAGCAGCCGGGTCACCGGGACCCGCGCGGACACCGACAGCAGTACGCCGTCCCCCCGGTCCTCCATGTGGAAGGCGTCCCGCGCCACCTTGGCGTGCGTGAACGCCGCGTTCACGACCCGGTAGATCCGGGCGCGCATCCGGGGCTTGTCGACGTCGTCGTACTCCCCGGAGCGCCGGGCATCGACGCTGATCACCAACTCGTAGCGCGCTTCGGTGAGTTCCATCCCGTCGCCGTCCACCTCGTCCACCCCGTGCCCCCTCGGCGCTTTCGACCGTGCTCGACTGCCGCTCGACTGTCGATCGGTAGCTGTTCGGTCGTTGTTCGGTAGCTGTTCGGTCGTCCCATCAGGTTCGGGCCCGGGACGGGGGCCGTCTGTAGCCGTTTACACACAACGGGCCGAATGTTCCGGGGCGTTACACCTGTTGCGCCTCCGCGTCCGTGTGACCCTCGGCGAGCAGGGCGAGCAGGTCGGGGTCGAGGATCTCCACGACGCGGTTGCCGGTCCGTACGATCCGCTGGGTGCGCAGCAGCCGCAGGCTCTTGGCGACGGCCTCGCGGGTGGCTCCGATGCTGGCGGCCAGCTCGTCCTGGGCGAGCTGCACGACCGACGAACTGGACTGCGCCGTACGGGCGTAGGGGCCTCGGGGTGCGCCGCCCGACCCCGACCCCGACAGTTCGGTGAGCCGGCCGGCCAGGCGCTGGAGGACGGTGAGGGAGGCGAGCGCGGACCGTTCCTGGTCGGCGCTGCGGAGCCGGAAGGTGAGCTGGCGGATCACCAGCCCGCTCACCCGGGGATGCTCGGCGAGGAACCTGCGGAACGCGTCCCCCGGGATGACCTGGGCCTGTGTCGGCCCCAGCGCCCGTACCGTCGCGCTGCGCGGATGCGGGTCCAACGCGGCCATCTCACCTAAGAGTTCACCGGGTCCGCGCAGTCCGAGGATGAGCCGGGTGGCGCCCCGGTCCGTCGCGACGGAGACGGTCACCCACCCCTTGACGACGATGAGCACATGGCTGGTCCGGTCGCCCTCGGTCAGTAGATGGGCGTCGGCCGCGAAGTTTTTCGGGTTGCCGAGGGACATGACGCCCTCGCGTTCCTGGGCGGTCAGTGCCTGTGCGAACGCCAGCTCGTCGCCTAATAAACCCACGGCACACCCCCTCCCTCCGCCGCGTTCCGGACCCGGGTCCTGACCCTGGTGCCGCGTCTTGCGACACACCTGGTCCTGCGATGGCGTTGATGGTGACAGAACTAAGCCATGGAGTGGGCGAATTACGCCACTTCCGGTACACGGAAGGGTGATCCGTGCTAATCGCCCCCGGCGCCGAGCCGACGCCGAGCCGACGCCGGGGTGATGCCAGGACGGCGCCAGGGCGACGCCGAGCCGACATCCCGGACCGCGTTGACAACTGCCCTCGCACCCCTTCATCATCATTCCACTAATCAAGTAGTGGAATGGTGGTGGTGATCGTGGAGTACCGCATCGACAGGCGGAGCGGGGTCCCCGCCTTCCAGCAGATCGTGCAGCAGACAAAGCAGGCCCTGCGGCTGGGCGTTCTGGTGCCGGGCGACCGGCTGCCGACCGCCAAGGACGTCGCCGAGACCAGCGCGGTCAACCCGAACACCACCCTCAAGGCGTACCGCGAGCTGGAGCGCGAGGGCCTGGTCGAACCGAGGCCGGGCCAGGGCACCTTCGTACGTCGCACGCTGGGCCGCGTCGACGCGGGCACCGACTCACCGCTGTACGGGGAGCTGGTGACGTGGATGTCGAAGGCGGCCGGGGCCGGTCTGGAGCAGGAGGACGTGGCCGCACTGGTCGCGTCGGCGATGGAGCAGCAGTACGCCGCCGGTACGAAGGCGGCGACGGGGCCCGCAGGGGCAACGGGGGCCACTGGGGCCATGGGGGCCGCTGGGGCCACGGGGTTCACGACAACTAGGAGCACAGGTGAGTGACGGTATGTACGCGGGGGAGCCGGCGCTTGAGGCGTACGGGCTGGGGATGCGCTACCGGCGGGGCTGGGCGCTGAAGGACTGCTCGTTCCGGCTCCCGACCGGCCGGATCTGCGGGCTGGTGGGACCCAACGGCGCGGGCAAGACCACGCTGCTGAGCATCGCGGCCCACGTCCTGGAGCCGACCCAGGGCTCGGTCAGCCTGTTCGGCGAGACGCCGGGCTCGGCGGAGTCCGGCCGGCGCACCGCGTTCCTCGCCCAGGAGAAGCCCCTGTTCCGCCGCTTCACCGTGGCGGAGACCCTGCGCCTGGGCCGGGAACTGAACCCCGGCTGGGACCAGCGCGCCGCCGAGGACATCGTCCGCGCGGGCAACGTGCCCTTCGACGCGAAGATCAGCACCCTCTCCGGCGGTCAGCGCACCCGCGTCGCCCTCGCCCTCGCCTTCGGCAAGCGCCCCGACCTGCTGCTGCTCGACGAGCCGATGTCGGACCTCGACCCGGTGGTGCGCCACGAGATCATGGGCACCCTGCTCGCCGAGGCCGCCGAGCACGGCACCACCGTGCTGATGTCCACCCACGTCCTCGCCGAACTGGAGAACGTGTGCGACTACCTCGTGGTCGTCTCCGGCGGCGGAGTGCGCCTCGCCGGTGACGTGGACGAGCTGATGTCCGTGCACACCCTGGTCACCGGGGCCAAGGAGGGCGACGGCCCGCCCGCCGCCCTCGGGCAGCACACCCTCGTCGAGTCCCGCACCAGCGGACGGCAGTTCACCGCGCTCGTCCGCCCCCAGGGCCCGGTCACCGGCCCCTGGGAGACGGACTCCCCGACCATGGAGGAACTCCTCCTCGCCTACCTCCGCTCACCCGAGGCACCTCCGCTGATCACGCCCACCGCCCAGGTCCAGGGCCAGGGCCTCGACGGGTCGTTCGGCACCGGGGCGGTGGCGGCATGAGCACCTTCACCGGCTCCTCGAATCCGGCGGGCGCGGGGCCCGGCACCACGACCGACGGCAAGAACGGGACCAGGAACGGGACCATGAACGCGACGACCACGACCACGACCACGAACACCAGCACCAGCGCGGACACGGAGTCCGTCGGCACCTGGCGTCCCCGGCTCAGCGGGATGACCTGGCTGGTCTGGCGCCAGCACCGGGCCGCGTTCTGGACGATCCTCGCCGCCACCGCGCTCTCCGTCGCCTGGATGGTCTACCAGCGCGGCCAGATGACGGACTTCCTCGACAGCCACGGCTATCCGGCGAAGAACATCGACGACATCGGCGAGCAGTTCCGGCCGTACATCGACTCGTTTCGCTCCGCCACGCTGGGGCTCTCGGTGATACCCATACTGCTCGGTGTCTTCCTCGGCGCCCCGCTGCTCGCGGGCGACCTGGAGAACGGCACGGCCAAGCTGGTCGCCGCCCAGTCCATGAGCCGGACCCGCTGGCTCGTCACGAAGCTGGGGCTGGCCGGGCTGGTCGTCGTGGTGAGCACGACCGCCCTGTCGGCGGTGTTCGGCTGGTGGTGGAGCCCCGTCAAGTCCGAGGCCACGGTCCTGGAGTGGTTCTCCGGCCCGGCCTTCGACAACACGGGCCCGGTGCCCGTCGGCCTCACCCTGCTCTCGGTGTTCGGCGGGGTCGCGATCGGTGTGGTGCTGCGCCGCACCCTGATGGCCATGGTCGTCACCTTCGGTTTCACCGTCGCCGTCCAGATCCTCTGGGGCCAATTCCGGCTGTCCTTCGGCGACGTCATCACGGTCAACACGCACAAGGGCGTCGGGGAGACCTCGTTCCCGTCGATCCCCGACGGCGCCTACCAGCCCGACCAGTGGTACCTCACCGGCAGCGGCGATCTGGTGGGCTGGGGCATCTGCGCGGAGCCGACCGAGGCGGCACGGAACGCCTGCCTCGAAAAGGCCGATGTCGTGGGCTGGTCGGTGGAGTACATCCCGACGTCGCAGATGAACAGCATGCAGTGGTTCGGGGCGTCGGTCCTCTTCGCCCTGACGGCCGCCGTCGTCGCGTTCCTCGTCGTCTGGGGCCGCAAGCGGCTCGTCTGAGGCTCGTCCAAGTAGCCAAGTAGCCAAGTAGCCAAGTAGCCAAGTACCCAGTACCCGAGTATCCGAGTATCCGAGTAATTGTCGTCCCGTGATTCCGGGCTGCTTCGCCATGCCCGGAATCACGGAGAGAAAGGCATGCCGTGACTCACCGAAAGAGGCGGGCGAGCGAGGCTTCGGCCCTCGCCCTGCTCACCGCCACCGCCCTCGCCGCCGCCCTGCTGGGCGCCCCGGGAACCCAGGCCGCGCCGGCCGACAGCGGCAGTACGGCCGCCACTCCCGCCACTCCCGCCAAGACCAGAACCGTCACGCTCCTCACCGGGGACCGCGTCACCCTGGACGCCACCGGCCAGGTCATCGGCGTACGGCCCGCCAAGGGGCGCGAAGGCACGACCTTCCGAATATCGCGGAACGCCGACCGCACCTACGTCGTCCCGCGTGACGCCGAGCGGTTCCTCGCGAACGGCACCGCCGACCGCCGCCTGTTCGACGTGACCCAGTTGGTCGAGTGGGGGTACGACGACACGTCCCGCCCCGACCTCCCGCTGATCGTGACGTACGCCAAGGGCCGTGCCCTGACCCGGAGTTCACTGTCCGCCGCCGGCGCCCGGGTGAGCCGGAACCTGCCCAGCGTCCACGGGGACGCGCTGAAGGCCCGCAAGTCGTCGGGCGCCGGCCTGTGGGAGACGCTCACGGGAAGCGGGGCGACCCAGGCGCGGGAGAGATCGAGTGTCGCCGACCGGGTCGAGAAGATCTGGCTGGACGGCAAGGTCGAGGCGGCCCTCGACCACAGCACGGCCCAGATCGGCGCCCCCGAGGCCTGGGCGGCCGGATACGACGGCAAGGGCGTCAAGGTCGCCGTGCTGGACACCGGGATCGACGACACGCACCCGGATCTGCGGGGCCGTGTCCTCGCGGCGAAGAACTTCTCCGAGGCGGCCGACACCGTCGACCGGGTGGGCCACGGTACGCATGTGGCGTCCACGGTCGCGGGGTCCGGCGCGCACTCCGGGGGCAAGTACAAGGGGGTCGCGCCGGGCGCCCGGCTGATCAGCGGCAAGGTGCTCGACGACGGCGGCTTCGGCGAGGAGTCCGGCATCATCGCGGGTGCGCAGTGGGCCGTGGCCCAGGGCGCCAAGGTGATCAATCTCAGCCTGGGCGGCGAGGACACCCCCGCCGACGATCCCCTCGAACAGGCGGTGGACAAGCTGTCCGCCTCCTCCGGCGCCCTCTTCGTGATCGCGGCCGGCAACGAGGGCCCCGCCGCCGGCACCATCGGCTCGCCGGGCAGCGCCGCCGCCGCGCTCACCGTGGGCGCGGTGGACCGTACCGACGCGATGGCCGAGTTCTCCAGCCGTGGCCCGACGGCCGACGGCACCCTCAAGCCCGACCTCACCGCGCCCGGCGTCGACATCGTCGCCGCGAAGGCCGCCCACGGCACGGAGGGCGACCCGGCCGCCGACGGCTATGTCTCGATGAGCGGTACGTCGATGGCGACCCCGCATGTCGCGGGCGCCGCCGCGATCCTCGCCCAGCGCCACCCCGACTGGACCGGTGAGCGCATCAAGGCCGCGCTCACCGCCTCCGCCAAGCCGACCGCCGGCGTCTCGGCGTTCGCACAGGGCACGGGCCGCACGGACATCCCCCGAGCCCTGAACCAGCAGCTCACGACCACACCCACCACCGTCGGCTTCCCCACCCAGCAGTGGCCGCACACGGACGACACCCCGGCCACCAAATCCATCACCTACCGCAACGACGGCGACCGCCCCCTCACCCTCGACCTGACCACCGAGGCGTACGGCGATGACGGCAAGCCCGCCGCCGAGGGCATGTTCGAGGTCTCGCCGAAGCAGCTCACCGTCCCGGCGGGCGGCACGGCGACGGCCCAGGTCACCGCGGACACCAGGGCGGGCACGACCGACGGCGGCTTCGGCGGCGCGGTCATCGCGACGGACGGCGCGGGCGCCACCGTACGGACCGCCATCGGCGTACAGCGCGAGGTCGAGTCGTACAACCTGACCGTCAAGCACCTGGACCTCAAGGGCAGGCCCACCGGCCGTTCCCAGACGGGTGTGCAGGGCCTGGACAACCGGATCTGGGAGGACTACTCGGACGACAGGGACGGCGAGTTCACCGTACGGCTGCCCAAGGGCCGCTACAGCCTGGAGGGCCGCATAGACACGGGCACGACCCCGGACTCCGGGAACCTGGCCCTGCTCCTCAACCCGAAGTTCTCGCTCACCCATGACACGACCCTCGTCATGGACGCGCGCAAGGCCAAGCCGATCCGCGTCACCGTGCCGGACAGGCAGGCGAAGCACACCGACGCGACCCTCAACTACGGGTTCGACATCGGCCGGAGGAGCAGCACCTCCTCCTACGACATGGGCAGCTTCGACAAGCTGCGCGTCGGCCAGTTCGGCGCCAGGTTGCCCGCTGCCGAGGCGTTCGCGCAGTACAACGGCACCTGGGCGCACGGCAGTACGCACTACCGGCCGACGTGGAACCGTACCGGTGACCTGTCGGGCTTCACCGCGAACCTGAAGCCCGCGCAGTTCGCCAAGGTCACCATCCCCGTCGCGACGCCCGCCAGGGGCAAGTCGGCGACGCTGGTCGCCGCGCCGGTCATCCCGGGCGGCTCGTGGTTCGACTTCTACCCGGACAGGCTGCCTCTGCCGGGCACCTTCACCGACTACGTCCTGCCGGGCGTGAAGTGGCGGTACTCCGTCTCGCAGGAGGGCGGCCGGGACGCGCAGGGCGACCCGGTGTGGGACGCCAACATGGCCGCGAGGCACCGCTCCTTCAGCGCGGGCAGGCAGTACACCGAGCGCTTCAACACCGGCGTCTTCGGCCCGCACCTCACGGGCCCGGTGACGGCCGGCGAGGACCGTGTCGGCGCGGTGCGCGTCGGCGACACCCTCCTGGCCTACCTTCCCCTGTTCGCGGACGGCGCCGGCCACGTCGGCGAGACCCGCTACAGCAAGGCGAGGAGCACCCTGTACGCGGGCGGCACGCGCGTCTTCGACATCAACACGCCCCTGTCGGGCGACCGGTACGAACTCCCCGCCGCCGAGCATGAGTTCCGCCTGACGACAGACGTCTCCCGCCCGACCACGCTGTCCCCCGTCTCGACGCGGATCACCGCCGAGTGGACCTTCACCTCCGCGCACGTCACCGGCGTGGGCGAGCGGCTGCCGCTGTCGGTGGTCCGTTTCACGCCTCGCCTCTCCCCGTCGAGCACGGCCAAGGCGGGTACGCGCTTCTCGGTGCCGTTCACGATCGAGGGCGCGGCAACGGCCCGTACCGCCCGGAGCCTCGCCTTCTCCGTCTCGTACGACGACGGCCGCACCTGGCACGCGACCAAGCCGATCGACGGCAAGCGCCTGGACCTGAAGCACCCGGCGAGGCCGGGCTCGGTCTCCCTGCGGGTGACGCTGACGGACGCGGACGGCAACACGTTGAAGCAGACGATCCAGCGGGCGTACCTGACGAAGTGACGAAGTAGGGAAGCAGAAAGGGGCCCGGATCCGAGGGGTGAAGCAGCGGGGAGACATGGTCCCCCGCTGCTTCACTCCAGCCAGGCGGCCACTCTCCTGACCCTCACGAACGCGGTCGACCAGAAGTTCCGGGTGCGCTCGGAGTACGTGCGAAGCACGACGGACACGACGAACGTGAGCACGTGGAGTGGGTGGCAGTACTTGACGGTGCGGACCTGAGGACCTGAGGACCTGGGGGCCTGAGGACCTGATGGCCTGGGGGCCTGGGGCGGCGCCGGGAAGCCCCTCTCATCCGGGCGCCCGTCGGGCAGGATGACCTCATGACAAAGCTGCCCGAAGGGTCCTCAGGCTCGGTGCTGTCGTTGTGGTCCCAGGACTCGGTACTGTCGATCGGCTCGGCGGGCTCGGTACTGTCCGTGGCCTCGGTCGGCTCGGCCTTGTCGATCGGCTCGGTCGGCAGCGCCTTGTCGGTGGGCTCGATCGGCTCTTCCCTGTCGTTCCTCTCAGCCGGTTCGTGGCTGAGCACGGGGTCGTTGCTCTCGGCGCAGTCACGGTGGTCGGTGCTGTCGTGGCGGGCGTCGCGGGGGTTCATGGCGATGGGGCCTGTTCCTTATACACATCT
>NZ_LIQQ01000577.1:0-311 GCF_001418565.1 Streptomyces graminilatus
GGGAGGGGATGTGGGGGGAGGGGGAGCGCGTGTGTTTACGGGTGCGGTCGCCACGGCCGGTGCGGAGGAACTCGGCCCGCGTGAGCAGCATCGCCTTCTGCTCGGAGTCCCAGGTCCACTGGGTGCGGTACTCGTACCCGGGGATCTGCGACGGTGTGCGGATGATCAGGGCCCGGCCGGCCAGCTCCACGCCGGTCACGTTGTCGTCGTTCGCCATGATCTGCACCAGTTTGTGATTCCGGAAGGTGTACGCGCGTACGGCCGTGGCGTTGCCCGGCAGCAGCCGGAAACCGAGGGCCATGTCGGCGCGG
>NZ_LIQQ01000577.1:397-1775 GCF_001418565.1 Streptomyces graminilatus
CCCGTACGACGGCCACCGGGTCGACCTTGCGGATGTCGTCGCCGGGGGCGGTGACGCCCTTCACGACCTGTGTCTCGGCCTCGCCGTAGGCCCAGGCGGGGCTGGAGGCGGCGGGCAGCTCGGGCCAGAGCCGGGCGGGGCTGACGGCGGTGGCGGTCGGCCCGGCCCCACGCAGCCCACCGGCGTCACCGCAGGCGGAGGCGGTGAGGGCGAGGCCGAGGGTGAGGAAGCAGATGAGGGCGGCGCGGGAGGTACGGGCGGCACGGGAGATACGGCTGGGAGTCCTGGGAGTCACTGTGCTGCGCTCCTGCGTCCGGGCCGAGGAGGGGCGGGCTGGGTCGGCGGGGCGGGCGGCAACCGGTCGGTCGCCCCGTAACGAACACCTTATTCGGAGGGAAACCCAGTGCGCCGGGTGGGTTGCTCCGAGCCTTCAGTGACACCTGTGACACCTGTGACACCTGTGACACCCGTGACACCCGTGACACCCACGACTCCTGCCCCTGCTCCTGCTCCACTCCTGCTCCGCTACTCCGCGAGCTCCTCCAGCAGCCGGGCCGTGGGCAGGCCCGTACGCAGATACTCCACGAAGAGGGCGTTGTGCAGGGCCCAGGGGGAGCGGCGGGAACGGATGAGACCGATCGCCTCGTCGATGCCGTGTCCGTCGCGGACGAGGGCGTGCGCGACGACGAGCCCCGACCGGTTGTAGCCGCTGTAGCAGCGCACGAGCACCTTGCGCCCGTCCTCCAGCGCGTCGCACACGGCCTGGGCCAGCCGGATGACGCCGGCGAGCTGGGTCCCGTCGAGCGGCCCGTCCGGGACGGGCCACACAAGGTGCTCGACGCCTGGATCGGGTCCGTGGCCGGGCAGCTTGAGCAGGCTGATGACCAGGTCGAACTCGTCGTGCACGACGGCGAACTCGATCTCTCCCGGGCGACGCGCGAACTCGTGGCCGCCCATCCACAGCCCGGGCACGATCTCGCTCCACGGTTCGCCCGGAGCCGGCACATCGGGCTCCTTCCTGCGGGTCCGCAACTACGCCGCCTCCCCAACTCGGGCACCCAACTCCGCACCGACTCTCTCCCAAAGGTAACCGGGTCCTTGCCCCGGCAGCACCCCGCCTGTTCCCATGGTCGTGGGGGGATTGGGGTGATGGTGGATGAGCGGACTGCGCGTCGTACCGGCCTGGCACCAGGGTCACGACCGGCTGTACGTGTGTATGACGGACGGCCGGAACATCGCCTGGTACGACCGTGAGTCGTCCCGGGTCAACCTGCTGAGCGACGACCTCAGAGGGGACGTGCTGGAAGCCCTGGGCCCCTTCCTGACGGGCCCGGTGACAGTGGGCCCGCCCCCGGTCCCGACCCCGGCGGAGCTGGCC
>NZ_LIQQ01000578.1 GCF_001418565.1 Streptomyces graminilatus
TCCGAGTGCGGTGGGCGGCGGCTGCCGGTCGGTGTGACCGGGCTGCGCTCCGAGCGGCTCGCGTGCGGGCCCGGGGCCAGATGGACGGGGTGTGCGGGGTGCGAGGGGTGCGCGGGTGTCCGCGACGTACGGGCCGCCGGGGTGGTGTTCTCGCGGACCGTGACCTCTTCCTCGGCGGTCGCGTGCGGTTTGAGCAGCGCGGGCGAGCCGACTCGGACCGGGACCGGCGCCGTTTCGGGGATACGGGCCCGCCTGCGGTCGCGCAGGTCCAGGATCCAGGTCTCGGCGCGGGTGATCAGCGGTTCGCACCAGGGGAGCGCCAGCAGGACCAGCAGGCCCGCGACCCAGCCCAGGATGACGTCGCTCAGCCAGTGCGTACCCAGGTACACCGTGGTGAGGCCGACGCCGAGCGACAGCATTGCCGAACTCGCGGACAGCCAGCGCCTGGTCGACGGGGTCGAGGCCAGATAGGCCAGGATGCCCCAGGTCACCACGGCGTTGGCGGTGTGGCCGCTGGGAAATATATCCCCGCCCATGTTCATCTCGTTCGACCCGATGGTGGTCGCGTAGTGCGGTCCGAGACGGCCCATGCCGATCTTGGCGGCACCGACCGTGACATTGAGCAGCAGCAGCGCGACACCGAACGTGAGCAGCGGGCGCAGGGTGTGCTGGCGCCAGGCGCGCCAGCCCAGCCAGGCCGCGATCATCACGGCGGTGGGGCCGCGCTGGCCGAGCACCACGTAGTAGTCGAGGAACGCGTGGATCTCCGGCCACTGCTGGTACGGCCGGAAGAACATGACCTGCCAGTCGAGCCGGACCAGCCACGAGGTGATCACGACGGCCCACACGGTGGCGAGATAGAAGGCCAGGGTCGCGACAAGGAGCGCGATCCTGTGCCGGCTCATCCTCGGCACATCGATGTGGGTCGGCCGTTCCGGTTCCCGGTCCAGCCTCGCGAACACCCGGTCCAGACGGGCAAGGTTTCGTTCGGTACGCACCCAATCGACGTTACAGCGAGTGAGCTGGGATCACCGCCCAACTCACTGCTTTGTAATGACGATGTGATGTGGGATTCCTCTCAGGAGGATGTTTAATTCCCTGGAATCCCTATTCGGCAGCCCATCTTCCCTTCATTTCCATTGATCATGCGGCCGTGTTGTTTTATGGCTCTTTTGAATTGGTTCACCCGGGGGTCGTCCGGAATTCGCCGGACGGTAGCTCAGGGTGGACCGGAGCCGTTCAGCCAGAACGCCCCGTAGACCGCCGACGCGACCGCTACCGCGCCCGTCACCAGCACCGACCTGGTGGTACGCGCCCGGGCCAGGACCTGGGCGAGCGGCAGCAGGAGCGGGAACGCGGGGAGCAGCAGGCGTGGCTTCGACCCGAAGTAGCTCGACGCGCACAGGGCGAGCACGGTGACGACACCCGCGTACACCAGCAGGGGCAGCGGCTGGCGCTGCCGTACGCAGACGACGAACAGCCAGATCAGCAGGCCCACGCCGACCGTCAGCGCGATCCCGGCGAGCGCCGACGGGAACGACGTGAACTTGGCGGCGACGAAGCGGGCGAACGCGGCTCCGCCGTCGAAACCGTTGCGCCAGCCGGCCTGGACGTCCAGATAGCCCAGGGGGCCCTCACCGGTGCGGTGGCCGACCCACAGCACGTAGCCGACGGCGCCGAGCGGCGCGATCAGCATGGCGAGGGCGCGCCGCCGGACGGACGCGCCGCCGTGTGGCGCGGGCGCCGTGCGGAGCGAGGCGATGGCCGTCACCCACACGGCCGCCACCACCGCGAGTCCCACCGGGCGGGTCAGGCCCGCCAGCAGGGCCAGGGCGCCCGCCGTCACCCAGCGGCCGGTGAGGACCGCGTACAGGGACCAGGCGGCCAGAGCCGTGAACAGCGACTCGCTGTACGCCATCGACTGGACGATCCCGACCGGCAGCACCGCCCACAGCAGCACGGCGAAGACGCCGGCCCGGCGGCCGTAGACATGATCCGCGACCGCGAACACGCCCCAGGCCGCGGCGAAGCACGCGACGGCACTGACCGCGAAGCCCGCGTCGGCGTACGACATCGGGGTGAACGAGGCCAGGAGCCGCTCCAGCCAGGGGAGCAGCGGGAAGAAGGCGAGGTTCGAGTGCACGTCGCCGTTGGGGAGGCGCACCTCATAGCCGTAGCCGAGTTCGGCGACCCGGGTGTACCAGAGCGAATCCCAGCGCGCGGTCAGCAGTCTGTACGCGTCCTTGTCCCGCGCCGCGCTCCACAGGGCCAGCGCCGCCAGGCCCAGCAAACGGACGGCCGCGTACCCGAGGAGGGCGGGCGCGGCCCGGCGGAGCGCGGGTGGCGCGGACGGCGCGGGCGGCGGGCGGGTGGCGAGAGCTGTCACCGGTCGATTATCGACGGCGTACGGCACCGGGCCGGGGCGGGTGGTCCACGACACACGTGTTCCGCGGGCCCGTGAGAGGTCCGCCACTTTTGGCCGCCGTGAACTCGCGTACGCTGTCGGACCACTCGCTTTTCGCCGCGCGGACCGAGGACACCGCTCCTCCTCGGTCGAGCCGAGGCCCCCGGGGAGTCCCCACCCCGCGGACCGTCGAACGCGAGGGAATCTTGGAGGTACGTACATGTCCGGGACGACCACGGCCGCCGCCGCGCCGCGCCGTCGGGTGGCCGGGGCCGGTGCCAACCGGTGGGTCGTCCTCCTCGTCCTCTGTACGAGCCTGCTGCTCGTCGCCGTCGACGCGACCGTGCTGCACGTGGCGGTGCCCGCCGTCAGCGAGGACCTCCGGCCGGGCGCGATGGAGCTGCTCTGGATCGTCGACATCTACCCGCTGGTCTGCGCCTCGCTGCTGATCCTGTTCGGCACGCTGGGCGACCGGGTCGGCCGCAGACGGATCCTGCTCCTCGGGTACGGGCTGTTCGGCGTCGCCTCCGGTCTGGCCGCCCTCGCCGGGAGCGCCCCGGTACTGATCCTGGCGCGGGCGCTGCTGGGCGTCGGTGGGGCGATGATCATGCCGGCGACGCTCTCGATCCTGCGCCAGGTCTTTCCCGAACGGCGTGAACGGGCGCTGGCGATCGGGGTCTGGAGCGCGGTCGCGGCGGTGGGCGCGGCGGTCGGTCCACTGCTCGGCGGCTTTCTGCTGGAGCACTTCTGGTGGGGTTCGGTCTTCCTCGTCAACATCCCGCTGATGCTGGTCAGCCTCCCGGTCGGGCGACTGCTGCTGCCCGAGTCGCGCGGTGAGCGGGCCGACGGCCCGTGGGACGTGGTCGGCGCGCTGATGGCGGCGGGCGGGCTGTTCGGTGTCGTGCTGGGCGTGAAACGGCTGGGCGGCGGGGACGGAGCCGGGAATCTCCTGACGGTCGGGCCGCTGGTGGTGGGCGTGGCGCTGCTCGTCGTCTTCGTACGGCGGCAGAGGCGGCGTACGCATCCGCTGGTGGACCTGAAGATGTTCGCGCGGCCCGCGTTCAGTACGTCCGTCGGGTGCATCGTGCTGGCGATGCTCGCCCTGGTCGGGCTTGAGCTGATCGCGGCGCAGTATCTCCAACTGGTGCTGAGGCTCTCGCCGTTGCAGACGGGGCTACGGCTGCTGCCGCTGACGCTCGCGGCGATGGCGGCCGGGCTCGCCGGGGCGCGGCTGCTGCGGACGTTCGGGCCCCGGACGATGGTGTGCGCCGGGTTCTGTCTCACCGCGGCCGCGGTCCTGCTGCTGACGGCGATGGGCGACGAGGACAACGCGGCGCTGTTGCTGTCCGGGTTCGTGCTGCTGGGCTTCGGCCTGGAGACGACGCTCTTCGGGGCGTACGAGTCGATGCTGAGCGAGGCCCCGGCGGAGCGGGCGGGCGGGGCGGCGGCGATAGGCGAGACGTCGTACCAGCTCGGCGCGGGGATCGGGATCGCGCTCCTGGGAAGCGTGATGAACGCGGCGTACGCGCCCGGGGTGGGGTCGGTGCCGGGGGTGCCGGCGTCGGCGTCGGCCGCGGCGGGGAATTCACTGGGCGAGGCGTACGAGGTCGCCGGGCGGCTCGGGGGGCCGCCCGGTGTGGCCCTGCGGACGGCCGCCCGGGACGCGTTCGTGCACGGGCTGCATGTGACGTTGCTGGTGAGCGCGGGGCTGTTGGTGCTGGGGGCGGTGATGGCGTTGCGGTTGCCGCGGGTCGCCCCCGCGGGGAGTGAGGTGGCCGCGGTGCCTGGTCCCCGGGAGGTCGAGCCCTCGCGCGTCCCGGTGTGACCGCGACGGATCTCCCACCCACGCACCACCTGTGGCGGGCATGCCGAGAGGTGGACGTCTCTCATGGGGGTGCGCGAGCGTCGGCGGCTTGCGGCTCGCGGTCGTTCCTTGGTGCTGGACGTACGGCACTCTCCGTCGTACCGTCGGGGCCAGCGTCGTAACTAGCGGTGTTAGTTTTATTGAGTTGCCGGAGGGCTCCCTGTGGCTGTGCACGCGAAGCTGCCCCCTTTCGACCCCGCCGACCCCCTCGGCCTCGACGACCTGCTGGACGCGGAGGACCTGGCGATCCGGGACACCGTGCGGGCCTGGGCGGCCGATCGTGTGGTGCCGTATGTTGCCGAGTGGTTCGAGGAGGGGGCGCTGCCGGACATCCGGGGGCTCGCCCGTGAACTGGGCGGCATCGGGGCTCTCGGGATGTCGCTGACGGGATACGGCTGCGCCGGCGCCTCCGCCGTGCAGTACGGCCTCGCCTGTCTGGAGCTGGAGGCGGCGGACTCCGGTATCCGGTCCCTCGTCTCCGTGCAGGGCTCGCTCGCCATGTACGCCATCCACGCCTTCGGCAGCGAGGAGCAGAAGCGGCACTGGCTGCCGGGCATGGCCTCCGGCGAGGTCATCGGCTGCTTCGGGCTGACCGAGCCCGACCATGGCTCCGACCCCGCCGGCATGCGTACGTACGCCAAGCGTGACGGCGGCAGCGGCGGCGACTGGGTGCTCAACGGGCGGAAGATGTGGATCACCAACGGATCCGTCGCCGGTGTGGCCGTCGTGTGGGCGCAGACCGACGACGGCATCCGCGGGTTCGTCGTGCCCACCGACACGCCCGGGTTCTCCGCACCCGAGATCAAGCACAAGTGGTCCCTGCGGGCCTCCGTCACCAGCGAGCTGGTGCTCGACGACGTGCGGCTGCCCGCCGATGCCGTACTGCCCGAGGTCACCGGACTCCGCGGGCCCCTCAGCTGTCTCTCCCACGCGCGCTACGGGATCGTCTGGGGTGCCATGGGCGCGGCCCGGTCCTGCTTCGAGACCGCCGTCGACTACGCGAGGACGCGCGAGCAGTTCGGGCGGCCCATCGGCGGATTCCAGCTCACCCAGGCCAAGCTCGCCGACATGGCGGTCGAGCTGTACAAGGGGATTCTGCTCGCCCACCATCTGGGGCGACGCATGGACGCCGGCCGCCTGCGTCCCGAGCAGGTCAGCTTCGGCAAGCTGAACAACGTACGAGAGGCCATCGACATCTGCCGTACGGCCAGGACGATCCTCGGCGCCAACGGGATCTCGCTCGAATACCCCGTGATGCGGCACGCGACGAACCTTGAGTCGGTGCTCACGTACGAGGGCACCGTCGAGATGCACCAGCTGGTGCTGGGCAAGGCGCTCACCGGACTGGACGCCTTCCGCTGACCTGAACAGCGGACTGCGGGGCCGGTGAGCGGCCTCGCTCAGCTCTGGTTGAAGAAACCGTCCGCCCGGTGCGGCTGGGGCTCCCCGCTGATGATCTCCGTGTCGGCGGGGGTCAGCAGGAACACGCGGTTGGACACCCGCTCGATGGAGCCGCGCAGACCGAAGATGAGGCCTGCGGCGAAGTCGACGACGCGCTTGGCGTCGCCGGCCTCCATGGCGGTGAGGTTCATGATGACCGGGACGCCGTCCCGGAAGAGCTCGCCGATGGCGCGGGCGTCCCGGAAGCTGTCCGGGGTGACCGTGCCGATCCGGCGGCCCTTCTCCTCGGCCACCTCGCCGGCGACCTTGACCCGGGGGTCCGTGACCCAGGCATCCCCGGGCTGCTCGGTCCCCTCGGAGTAGTCGTCGTCGTAGTAACGCTCGTCATCGTTGTTGTCGTCGACGAGGCCAAGCCAGGCACTCGCCTTGCGTACCGATCCCATGGACGCCTCCTCTCACAGCGGTCTCTCATGCATTCCGCATCCCTATCGTCATCCATGATGCGGATGGCGCGCCAAGTGAATAGACGCCGCGCGGGGGTTTCGTGACGGTACTGGTGCACAACCATTTCGTCGAGAGGCCCCGCGCCGCAAGGGTCTTACCGTGTCCGGCTGCTGACTGAGAGTGAAATATGATTCTTCGTGGCGTATGGGTGAGCGTTGGGACGTATGGGTGAATGGGTGTCCTGCCCGCTTTCCTGACGGGGGCTCAGTTGTCGTTGTCGGGTGCCCAGTCCCGGCCGGTTCACGCCTGACGTCAGGTCAGTTCGCGGTCTCCGGCGGGGAGTGGGCGGTGGGAAAGGGAAAGAGGTGCTGAGGGGAGGGGTGCGCGCGAGTGTGAAGGCGCGGATGAGGCGCTGATGAGGTGTGGGTGTGAGATGTGGGGCGTGCGGTGTGAGGTGTGCAAGAGAGGCAAAGAGAAGGCAAGGGGACGCACGGGAACGCACGGAAACGTACGGAAACGCGAAAAGGCGCCCGGGTGAGTGGGCGCGCAGGGGGTCAGCTCAACAGGAAGAGGACCACACGCGACCGAGGTCGATGTGGGAGCGTTTGACCAGCCACTGCTGCGGATGCATGGGGTAAGTGGAGCAGGCATCCGGTTCGGCGTCAACGAAATGAGATGAACCGCTCACAGTTCGGACAGCCTTGACAGTGAGGGGAAACGCCGCCGTACAGTCGGTGGACGGCCCTGCTGAGGGGCTCGGCCGTACCGCGCCCCGCGCGCCTGTGTGAAGGCACCACCGTGTTCGACCCATCGCGTCACGGAGCCCTCGCATGCCCTCAGACATCCCGGCCGGGCCGGCAGCCCCCCAGCCGACCCTCGTCATCGTGGGGGCCGGTCCTCGGGGGACCGGCCTCCTGGAGCGGATCGCCGCCAACGCACCCGAGCTGTACGGGGATTCAGGCCTCGACATCCATCTCGTCGACCCTCATCCGCCGGGCGGCGGGCGGATCTGGCGCCAGGAACAGTCCCCGCTGCTGTGGATGAACTCGCAGGCCCAGGACGTCACCATGTTCACCGACGAGACGGTGGCCATGGCGGGCCCGGTGCGCCCGGGACCCACGCTGCACGAGTGGGCTCAGATCGACGGCCGCCTCTTCTCGGACCGCCGGCGCCTCGGCGCCTATCTGAACTGGGTGTACGAGGACACGCTGGCCGCCCTGCCGCCCGGCATCCGCGTCCACCACCACGTAGGGCGTGCCCTGCGGGTCGACGGGCCGCGCGAGGGACGCCAGCAGGTGTGGCTGGAGGGGCGGGACCTGCCGTTGTCCGCCGACGCCGTGGTCCTGACACTCGGCCACCTGGACGCCGAACTCGACGCCGAGCAGAGCGAGTTCGCGGCCTACGCACAGGCCAACGGGCTGCTCCATCTGCCGCCCGACTTCACCGCCGACAGCGACCTGTCCGCGCTGCGCCCCGGTGAGCCGGTCCTCGTCCGGGGTTTCGGGCTCGCCTTCGTCGACCTGATGGTGCTCCTCACGGAGGGGCGCGGCGGGCGGTACGAGGGTGATCCCGAGGGCGACGAGGGGGAGTTGACCTATGTGCCGTCCGGGCGGGAGCCCGTGCTGCACGTCGGCTCGCGGCGCGGGGTGCCGTACCACTCGAAGATCGGGTACGACTGGACCGGTGAACGGCCGCCCCTGCCACGGTTCTTCGGCCCCAGAGAGGTGGACGCGCTGCTCGCGCGTCCGGACGGGTTCGACTTCCGGCGGGACGTATGGCCGCTGGTGGAGAAGGAGTTGGGGTTCGCGCACTATCACCGCCTGTTCACCGTCCACCCGGAGCGGACCGGCGGCGCCTGGACGGACTTCGAGGAGAAGTACGCCGCCGGGGACCGGGCGGAGCGGGAGGTGCTGGTCGCCTCCACCGTGCCCGACCCGGCCGACCGGCTCGACCTCGACGCCCTCGACCGTCCGCTCGACGGGGTGCGCCATCCGTCGTACGAAGCGCTCCAGGACGGGCTGCGAGAGTACATCCGGAACGATCTGACACGACGTCATGATCCTTCGTACAGCCCGGACCTGGCGGTTTTCCTCGGGCTGCTCTCCGTCTACGGGCAGTTGGTGCGGCTCGGCGACATCGGAGCCTGGTGGCACGGCTTCTTCAGCTTTCTCGCCTCCGGGCCGCCCGGACCCCGGCTGCGGCAGATGCTCGCGCTGTCCCGGGCCGGAATCCTCAACTTCCTCGGCGCCGACACGACCGTCACCGCCGAGGACGGGGTCTTCCGGGCGCGTGGTGCCAGTGTGCCGGGTGCCTCGGTGGAGGCCCGCGCGCTCGTCGAGGCGCGGCTGCCGGAACCCACCCTGGAGCGCGCCCGCGACAGCCTGCTGCGCGAGCTGTACGGCGACGGGGCCGGTGTGACCCCCGAGGGGCTGCTCGCCGTGGACCGCGGTGACGGGCGGATCCTGGACCGGGACGGCCGGCCGTATCCACGCCGCTTCGCGCTCGGGCCGCACACCGAGGCGCGCGGCTCGGGCGCGTTCACCCGGCCGCGCACCGGCGGTCCCGCCTTCCGCCAGAACGACGCCACGGCACGCGCCGCGCTGACCTTGCTCAGGGCGCTGCACTCGGCACATGGGCCGGACGTCGAGCCGGAGCCCGAGCGTGGCGAGGAACGCGGCGAGGAACGCGGCGACGAACGCGGTGAGGGACGCGGCGAGGCACTCGGTGACGGCCGTTGTCGTGCAGAGTGCGGTGCCCGGCGCGATGTCGAGCACCGTGCCGGGCACTGTAGCGAGCGCTGTGGCGAGCGCTGTGCCGGGCGTGGTGTCGAACACATTGCCGAGCGCGTTGCCGAACCGGTCGCCGGTCACGACACCGCCGCCTGAAGCCTCCCGCAAGACAAGCCTCCCGCAAGACAAGCCTCCCGCACGACAAGCCTCCCTCATGACGCGAGTGCGGTGACGCACCGACGAAAGGCTCATCCCCATGTCCTCAACGCACGGCCGGGGGCTGCTGCACCTGGCCGCCGCCGTCGATCAGCCCCGGGCGGGCCGGCCGACCCTGTTCGACGCCGATCCGTACGTCGAGGCGGCGCGGCTCGCCGAGAGCGGCGGGCTCGACTTCGTGACGCTCGGCGACTCCTTCGCGTCCCCCGGACCGGACGCGCTCGGCGTGCTCGCCAGGGTCGCGCCCGCCACCGCGCGGATCGGGCTGGTGGCCACCGTGGCCACCGTGGCCACCGCGCACACCGAGCCCTGTCACGTCCCGGCGGCGCTGGCGACCCTGGACCGGGTCAGCGACGGACGGGCAGGCTGGCAGTTCGACCTGTCGGCGACCGAGGCCGAGCCCCGGCTCTTCGGCCGTCGGCGCGCCGTAGCTGATGACGAAGAGCGGCGGCAGACCGGTGAAGACGCCGACGTGGCAGCCCGGTTGGGGGACGGCGGGGAGAGCGGCGCCGAGCTGCGGAGCGACGGACTGTGGGGCGACGGGCGACGGGCCGCTGAGCTGCGGGGCGCCGGGCTACGGGCCGCCGAGCTGCGAGGCGACGGGCTACGGGGCGACGGACCGCGGGCAGCCGGGCTGCGGGGCGACGGGCTGCGAGGTGACGGGCGACGGGCGTTCGAACTGCGGGACGCCGGACCGCGGGACGCCGAGCTTCGGGACGTGGTGGCCGGTGGCCACGCGGAGCGCGGGAAGCCGTACGGGGTCGACGACTTCGAGGGCACCCCCTTCTCCGTCAAGGGCCCGTCCGGCGCGCCGCAGCCACCGCGGGGCCACCCCGTCCGTGTGGTCGACGCCACCGCGGCGCGGGCCCGGCAGCTCGCGGCCCGGTACGCGGACGTGGTGCTCGTCCGGGCGGTGAGTGCCGCGCAGGCGGGGGCCGTACGGGACGAACTGCGGGTCGCAGCGAAAGACTTGGGGCGCGACCCGGACGAGCTGCGGGTCCTCGCGAGCCTGGTCGTCGACCTGGGGGGCGGAGAGCACGCGGCCGAGCCGGGGCACGGGGGCGGTGGTCCCCGGCCGAGCGCGCACGGCCCGCTGTACCGGGGCGGACCCGTCGACCTCGCCGAACTGATCACCGCCTGGCACACGTCCGGCGTCGTCGACGGCTTCCATCTCGTCCCCGCCGAGCCGCGCCGCGATCTGGAGCGGCTCGTCAACGGAACGGTGGCGCTGCTCCAGCACCGGAGCCTGTTCCGCACCTTCTACCCGGGCCGTACCCTCCGGGAGCACCTGGGGCTGGCCCGGTCGGCCAACCCGTATGCCGGTCCGGTCCTGACGGCCGGGGACGTGTCATGACCCTCCGTCGGGGTGGCCTGGACGGGTTCGTGGACCGGCCGGGCGAACCCGTATGGGGGGACTGACTGAGCGCCGTGGTTGCAAAGATGACATACAGGTTGTGTACGGGCCGGGCCGCGCACGGAACGCGTGGTTCAGGGCGTGTGCCGAAGGCGGCGCACGACGGTTTCCAAGGAGTGAGCTGGCGTGGGTTCTGGCGTGGTTTCTGAGGTCGGTTCCGGAGTCATATCCGGAGCGGGTTCCGGGGCGAGTTCAGGTGCGGGTTCCGGAGCGGGGTTCATGACGGGGGACCGGCACAGGGCC
>NZ_LIQQ01000579.1 GCF_001418565.1 Streptomyces graminilatus
CTCCCTCACCGTCGCCCCCTCCCCCTCCCCGCACGCTTCCTCTTCCGCGAGCGCCCGGTGAGGGTCGCGCTGCCCGGGTGGGCGAGCACCCTCGCCGTCAAGGCCGCGCTGTTCATCACCGGGATGTGCTGCGCGCTCGCCGCCCTGCTCGGCGTCCTCGTGCATGTCTCGGTGACCCATCAGACCGTCGACCAGGCCCGCGAGCGCGCCCTGTCCCGGCTGGTGGAGGCCACGGACGCGTACGAGGCCGGGGACACCCTGCGACCGCACATGGGTATCGATCCCGAGGGGCTGCCGGAGGCCCTGCGGGCGCTCGCGGTGTCCGGGAAGCGCGGCACGATGGTCACCGACCACAACGGGGTGCCGACGATGTGGGCGGCCGGGCCCGCCGACGGCGGGCACGCGCTCGCCGTCGCGCTCGACTACTCGCAGAGCGCCCGTACGATCGACGGCCTCGACCGGGCGATCCTGTGGTCGTCGGGCCTCGCCATCGGCATCACGCTGCTGGTCGGCGCGTTCGCGGTGACCCGGGTGACCCGCCGGCTGCACGCGACCGCCCAGGTGGCCCGCCGGATCAGCGCCGGCGACCTGGACGCGCGCGTCGACGACGCCCGTACGCGGGATCCGAACCGCTCCCCGGACGAGGTCACCGCCGTCGCCGCCGCCCTCGACACCATGGCCGCCTCGCTGCAACGCAAACTCCTCAGCGAGCAGCGCTTCACCGCCGACGTGGCCCACGAGCTGCGCACCCCGCTCACCGGGCTGCACGCGGCGGCCGAACTGCTGCCGGCCGGGCGGCCGACCGAACTGGTCAGGGACCGGGTCGCCGCACTGCGTACGCTCACCGAGGACCTGCTCGAAATCTCCCGGCTGGACACGGGCAAGGAGCGGCTGGAGGTCGACACCGAGGCGCTCGGCGCCCTCGCCGAACGGGTCGTACGGGTCGTACGGGCTTCCGGAGCCGGCGGCGCCGACACCGAGATCGTCGTCGTCCGTGACGCCCTCGTCGACACCGACCGGCGCCGCCTCGAACGGGTACTCGGCAATCTGGTGGCCAACGCCCACCGCCATGGCCGTACACCCGTCACGCTGACCATCGACGGGCCCGTCGTGACCGTACGGGACCACGGTGAGGGTTTCCCCGAGTACCTGGTGAAGCACGGGCCGCAGCGGTTCCGTACGGAGGGCGGCGCGACCGGACACGGGCTCGGGCTGACGATCGCGTTGGGCCAGGCGGAGGTACTGGGCGCCCGGCTGGTTTTCGCCAACGTGGCGGAGGGCGAGGGCGGTGGCGCCCTCGCGACGCTCACGCTGGCCGAATCACGGGGGCCCGCCACCAACGGCCCAGCGTGACGGGCGCCTTACACGACCCACTCCTAGCGTGGCGGTTAGTCAGCTCTGTCCGACAAACTGACTAAAGGAGCCCACATGTCACCGCGGAGCACCCTCACCCGCCTCGGCATAGCCGTCGCCACCACCGCGCTCTCCGTCGGCGCCGCCACCCCGGTACTCGCGAGCCCCGCCGACGACGACTGGGGCACAAGCTGGAACCAGCAGCAGCAACAGCAGAACAACCCCAGCGGTCAGAACACCCAGAACCCCCAGAACAACCAGAACAACCCGAGCGGCCAGAACAACCCGAGTGGCCAGAACAACCCGAGTGGCCAGAACAGCCAAAACAGCCAGAACAGCAATCAGGGCAACAGCAACCAGAGCAACAACCAGCAGGGCAACAACCAGCAGAGCGGCAACCAGCAGAGCGGCAACGGCTGGAACCAGCAGAACAGCAGCAGCCAGCAGAGCAACAACCAGCAGCAACAGCCGCAGCAGCAACAGCACAACAGCGGCGACTGGGGGCAGCACGACAGCAACAGCAGCCCCAGCACCACCACCGCCGTCCTCTACAAGGGCCTCGTCACCGCCAACGGCGGACTGCGGCTGCGCAGCGCGCCCAACCGAGGCAGCGCGATCATCCGGGTCGCCCCGCAGGGCTCGATCGTCAACATCTTCTGCAAGACCGGCGGCGAGAACGTCGACGGCAACTCGCTCTGGTACCTCCTCACGGACGGCACCTGGGCCTGGGGCGCCGCCCGGTACATCGAGAACATCGGCGCCGCGCCACGCTTCTGCTGACCATTCCGTTCATTTTGGGTAGATTCCGGACATGACGAAGCCCGCAACCACTGTGGCGGCGGAGTACGAGGAATCCCCGAAGCCCTGGCTCTCGGAGCCCGCCGATCCCTTCGCTCCCGCTCCACGCGTCCCCCGGCGCCGTGGCATCGAGCTGGCCCTCATCGTCGTCGCCGTCCTCCTGTCCGTGTACGGGTACTGCGATGTGGGCCTCGCGAAGAACGGCACCGTCCCGCCCGGCGCCGCCGGTTACGGCGCCGGGCTCGGCGTGCTCGCGCTCCTCGCCCATCTCGCGGTGCGCGGGCGCGCCCCCTGTGCCGACCCTCTCCTGCTGCCGATCGGCGTGCTGCTCAACGGCCTCGGCCTGGTCCTCATCTACCGGCTCGACCTGGAGACACCGCGGCACCTGGCGGCCCCCGCGCAACTCGTCTGGTCCACGGTCGGCGTGGCGCTGTTCATCGTGGTCGTCGTCCTGCTGCGCGACCACCGGGTCCTCCAGCGGTACGCGTACGTCTGTGTGGCCGCCGCTCTCGTCCTGCTCACCCTGCCGATCTTCTTCCCGGCGGTGAACGGGGCCCGTATCTGGATCCGGATCGCCGGATTCTCCTTCCAGCCGGGTGAGTTCGCGAAGGTGCTGCTGGCGGTGTTCTTCGCCGCGTACCTCGCCGCCAACCGGGGCGCGCTCGCCTACACCGGCCGCCGGATCTGGCGCTTCAGCCGTCTCCAGCTCCCCACCGGGCGCGTCCTCGGCCCGATCGTCGCGATCTGGCTGATCAGCGTCGGCGTACTGGTCCTGGAGCGCGATCTCGGCACCTCGCTCCTCTTCTTCGGGCTCTTCGTGGTCCTCCTGTACGTCGCCACGGGCCGCACCGGCTGGATCGCGGTCGGTCTGCTGCTGGCCGCGCTGGGGGCCTTCGCCGTCGGCACCCTCGAACCGCACGTGCACAGCCGAGTCGAGGACTGGCTGCACCCGTTCGCGACGATCGAGGCCGGTCAGGGCCCCAACCAGCTCTCCCAGTCGCTGTTCGCGTTCGCGGCGGGCGGCGTGCTCGGCACCGGTCTCGGCCACGGCCACTCGATCCTGATCGGCTTCGCCGCCAAGTCGGACTTCATCCTGGCGACGGCGGGCGAGGAACTGGGCCTGGCCGGTCTCTCCGCGATCGTCATCCTGTACGCCCTCCTGGTCGAGCGCGGCTACCGGGCCGGCCTCTCCCTCCGGGACCCCTTCGGCCGGCTGCTCGCCGTCGGCCTCGCCTCGATCGTGGCGCTCCAGGTGTTCGTCATCGCGGGCGGGGTGTCCGGCCTCATCCCGCTCACCGGTATGGCGATGCCGTTCCTGGCGCAGGGGGGCTCGTCCGTCGTCACCAACTGGATCATCGTGGCACTGCTGATCCGGATCAGCGACTCGGCCCGACGCCGGCACACGGAGTCCGGGGAGCGCGAGAAGGACCACGGGCGGCCCACGCCATGACGAGACGACCCGAACGGGCAAGGAAACCCAGGCAGATGACCCGCTGCATCAAGCATGCCGCTGTCTTCTGCGCCCTGTTGCTCCTCGCCCTCCTCGTCAACATCACCCGCGTCCAGCTCGTCCAGGCCCAGCGCTACGACGACAGCACGGCCAACCGCCGCCAGGTGATCGCCCGTTACGGCCAGCCGCGCGGCGCCATCCTGGTCGGTGACCGGCCGGTCACCGGGTCCACGGACACCGGCGAGCAGCTCCGCTACGAACGGAGCTACAAGAACGGCCCGTTGTACGCCCCGGTCACCGGCTTCGCCTCCCAGGTGTACGGCACGACGTTCCTGGAGCACGCGGAGGACGGCATCCTGTCGGGCACGGACCCGCTGCTCTCCCCGTTCCCGCTGTGGAACGACGTGACGCGCGCGCGGAATCCGGCGGGCGAGGTGGTGACGACCATCGACCCGGCGGCCCAACTGGCCGCCTACGAGGGTCTCGACGGTCGCAAGGGCGCCGTGGCGGCCGTGGAGCCGTCGACGGGCCGCATCCTCGCCCTGGTGTCCGCCCCCTCGTACGACCCCTCCGTCCTGTCGGGCAACGGGCGTTCCGTGGAGCGGAGTTGGCGGCGGCTGAACGGTGATCCGGACAAGCCGATGCTCAACCGGGCGGTACGGCAGACCTATCCGCCGGGCTCGACGTTCAAGGTGGTCACGGCGGCGGCGGCGCTCGACTCGGGGGTGATCACCGACCTGGACGAGCCGACCCGCTCCCCCGACCCGTACCGCCTCCCCGGTACGTCCACGAGGCTGACGAACGAGGGTGACGGCTGTGCGGACGTCTCGCTGCGGGAGGCGTTCACCTGGTCGTGCAACACGGTCTTCGCCAAGTTGGGGGTGGACGTGGGCGTCGCCGATCTGGCGGCCACGGCGGACGGCTTCGGCTTCAACGACTCGGAGCTGCGCATCCCCTTCTCGGTCGCGCGCAGCACCTTCGACCGCCACGTGGACAAGGCACAGTTGGCGCTGTCTGCGATCGGCCAGTACAACACGCGGGCCACGCCGTTGCAGATGGCGATGGTCGCGGCGGCGGTCGCGGGCGGCGGCCAGGTGCCCGCCCCCTACCTGGTGGAGCGGACAACCACCGGGCACGGCACGACAGTCAAGACCTCAGGGGTACGCGAACGGTTCCGCGCGATGCATCCGGCGACCGCCGTACGGATGCGTGAGCTGATGCGGGACGTCGTGGAGCGGGGCACCGGCCGGAACGCGGCGATCCCGGGTGCCGTCGTCGGCGGCAAGACCGGCACCGCCCAGCACGGCATCGGCAACTCCGGCACGCCGTACGCCTGGTTCATCTCCTGGGCGCAGGGCGAGCGGGACATCGAGCCGACGGTGGCCGTCGCGGTGGTGGTCGAGGACGCCTCCGCCGACCGTACGGACATCAGCGGGGGCGGGACGGCGGCGCCGATCGCGCGGGCGGTGATGGAGGCGGTGCTCGGCGGAGAGCGGGAAGATGAACGGGAACTGGAAAAGGGGGTGCGGGGGACGGACCCCCGACCTACCGTGCGCCCATGACGCCCATGACGCCATCGCCATCACCATCACCCGAATCGCCGTCACCTGAGTCGCCGTCGGCCGAATTGCCGTCGGTCGAATCGCCGTCATCCGAATCGCCATCGGTCGAATCACGATCGCCCGAAGTCTCGTACGAACTCGCCCAGGTCAACATCGGCCGCCTCAAGGCCCCTCTGGAGTCAGCGGAGTTACAGCCGTTCGCGGAGGGGCTCGCCCCGGTGAACGCCGTCGCCGACGCCTCGGACGGTTTCGTCTGGAGGCTGCGGGACGACGACACGGGCGACGCGACCGGTATGCGCGTGTTCGACGAGTGGACCCTGGTCAACCTGTCGGTGTGGCGGGACCCGGATGCCCTCACCGCGTTCATGTACCAGGGTCTGCACCGGGAGTTGCTGGCGCGCCGCCGGGAGTTCTTCGAACGGCTGGAGGAGGCGGTCGCGGCTCTGTGGTGGGTGCCGGCGGGACACCGGCCGACTGTGGAGGAGGCGGAGACCCGCCTCCTCCATCTGCGCGCGCACGGCCCGACGGAGTACGCGTTCACCCTGCGCGCGTCGTTCCCGCCGGGTCCCGCGAGCCCGCTCAGCCGATCGGTTTCCTGATCTCCTCGCGGATCCGGACGGCGGTCTCGGCCGCCACCGCCAGGTCCACGTCGGCGGGCTCAGCCGTGACCGTCTCCGCGGTGATCTCGGCGATGGAGGCACCGGTGTTGCCGTCCACCCAGCCGCAGACGGGGACGGTGAGTTCCGTACCGGACTGGGTCTGGACGAGCACCTCGCAGGTGACGGTGACGTCGGAACCGGCCGGCTTGAAGTCCTTCGGCTTGACGGCGACCTTGGCACCGCCACCGGCCGCGCCCTTCATCATGTTCTCGCGGGCCAGACCGGTGTTCTTGAACCGTCCGTACATGCCGGAGACCACCAGCGTGCCCTTCGACTGGTCACCGCCGAGGCTGTACTGACCGACCACGGCCTTGGTGTCCCGGGCGTCCCAGGCACCGTCGGCCTCCTTCTCGATGCCCTTGCCCTCGGAACGGGAGAGGTCGTCGGCCAGCTCGTACCTGCCGTCGAGGACCTTCCTCGGCAGGGTCAGCTTGTACTTGGCCGCCGGGAAGCCCGCGTCGGACTCCATCCCGATCCAGACGAGCGCGGCCACACCGACCACGGCCAGCACGACGACCCCGCCGACGATGCCGAGGATCAGCCCGAGCCTGCTCTTCTTGGGCGGCGGCGAAGGCGGCGCGCCCCAGGCGCCGGGGGCGGGTGCGCCGTAGGGCCCCTGCTGCCCGTACGGCCCCGGAGGCGGACCCGGGTACGGCTGCTGCGGAAACGGCTGCCGGCCGTAGGGCCCCGAGGCCGGGGGCGGGCCGAAGAGGTTGCCGGAGGGCTGGGGCGGCTGAGGCGGCTGGGGCGGCGGAGTCGTGGACACGCCAGCACGCTACTGCACCCGGGTGACCCGTTCAGCCGCGCGGACCGCTGAGCGCCGCCCTACGCGGAAGTAGCTTCCAGGGGATTGACCGGCTTGCTGACAAGCGGTCTCATAAGCGTGTGACGACAGTGACGGAAGCCGAGATACTCCGCGACGCGCTCGGCGCGCTCAAGGACCGGGAGCAGGTCGCCGAACGGCTGCTCGACGCGTCCGCCAAGCACTCCTTCGACCCGGACAGGGAACTCGACTGGGACGCCCCCTTCGAGGACGGCAAGTGGTTCTGGCCGCCCGAGCTGGTCTCCCTGTACGGCACTCCCCTGTGGCAGCGGATGGGCGAGGAGCAGCGCATCCTGCTCTCCCAGCACGAGGCGGCGGCGCTCGCCTCGCTCGGCATCTGGTTCGAGATCATCCTGATCCAGCTCCTCGTACGGCACATCTACGACAAGGCGGCGACGAGCGCGCACGTCCGTTACGCCCTGACGGAGATCGAGGACGAGTGCCGGCACTCGAAGATGTTCGCCCGGCTGATCAGCCGTGGCGGCACCCCCTACTACCCGGTCAGCCGGGCGCACCAGAACCTGGGCCGGTTCTTCAAGACGGTGTCCACCGCTCCCGGTTCCTTCACGGCGACCCTCCTCGGGGAGGAGATCCTCGACTGGATGCAGCGTCTGACGTTCCCGGACGAGCGGGTCCAGCCGCTGGTCAGGGGCGTGACGAGAATCCATGTGGTGGAGGAGGCCCGCCATGTCCGCTACGCCCGCGAGGAGCTTCGCCGCCAGATGGTGACGGCTCCGAGGTGGTCCCAGGAGTACACGCGCGTCACGTCGGGCGAGTTCGCCCGCCTGTTCTCGGTGGCGTTCGTCAACCCGGACGTGTACACGAACGTCGGCCTGGACAAGGGGGAGGCGGTGGCGCAGGTGCGGGCGAGTGGGCATCGGCGGGAGGTGATGCAGGCGGGCGCGAAGAAGTTGACGGACTTCCTGGACGACATCGGGGTACTGCGGGGTGTCGGGCGACGGCTGTGGAGGGCTTCGGGGCTGCTGGCGTGAGTTTCGGAGTGCGGGCCGGTGGGGCTGGTCGCGCAGTTCCCCGCGCCCCTGAAGGATGAAAAGCACGGGGCGCGGCCCCTGCTTTTCAGGGGCGCGGGGAACTGCGCGAGAAGCCCCACCGAACCCGCACCCGA
>NZ_LIQQ01000058.1 GCF_001418565.1 Streptomyces graminilatus
ACAAGCCCCCACCGGGCCCGCACCCATAGAACCGCCGAACCAGCGGAGCTAGCAGCTCGGTACCTTCCCCCGCCCCGTCTCCAACGCCCCCAACGCCCCGATCGCCCCCTTGAGGGACGTAACCGGAATCAACCGCAGCCCCTTGGGCAACTCCGACTTCGCGTCCGAGCACTCAGCCCTGGGCACCAGAAAAACGCTCGCACCGTCCCGCCGCGCGGCCTGCGTCTTCAAGGCCACGCCCCCCACCGCACCCACCGTGCCGTCCGGGTCGATGGTCCCCGTACCGGCGACGGTGCGACCGCCGGTCAGGTCGCCGCCCTTGCCGTTGCCGTCGAGTTTGTCGACGACGCCGAGGGAGAACAGGAGCCCGGCGCTCGGGCCGCCGACGTCGGACAGCTTCAGCGTGACCTTGACCTTGCCGGAGTCCTCGTCGAGGTACTTCAGGGCCGCCTCGGTCGCCGCGTCCTGCGACTCCTTCATCTGGGCCGTGTTGTGCTGCTCGATCTCCTTGGTGGTGTCGCCGCTCGGGTAGACCGCGTCACGCGGCATCACGGCCCGGTCGGTACGGAACCAGCCGTCGAGTACGTCGCCGAGGTTCACATGGGTGTCCGGGCCGGTCGCCTCGATCGTCGTCATACGCAGTTCGCCGCGCGTCTCGCGGGTCTTCGCGCCGGTGATCGTGATGACCGCGTCGCCGTTGTTGTCGCCGAGCACGTTCGCCGTCATACCGGGCTGCGCCACGGCGAACGGCAGCGGCGCGAACGCGGCCGTGGCGAGCAGCGCCACGACGGGCAGGGCACAGACGGCGACGGCCCAGGGGCGCGTGAGACGAGAGAGCACGAGGTCAATCTAACGCGGGGCCCGCTTCCGGCCTGGGGCGGCCACCCCGCCCCTCCCTCACCGGAACCCCGTGATCAGCGCAGCGCCTCGGACACTTCCCGGGCCGCGTCCATGACCCGCGGCCCCACCCGCTCGGGCACCGCGTCGGCGAGCATCACGACGCCGACACTCCCCTCGACCCCCGTCACACCGATCAGCGGAGCCGCGGCCCCGCTCGCGCCGGCCTCCAACTCGCCGTGCGTGAGGGTGTATCCGGGGTCGGCGGGGGGCTGCTGCCGGGCGGCGAGGATGGCCTTGCCGGCCGCGCCCCGCTCCAGAGGGTGCCGGAAACCGGCCCGGTACGCCACGTGGTAGTCGGTCCAGGACGGTTCCACGACGGCCACGGCGAGCGCCTCCGTCCCGTCGACCAGGGTCAGGTGGGCGGTGGCGCCTATGTCCTCGGCCAGCGACCTGAGCGCGGGCAGCGCGGCTTCCCGTACGAGCGGGTGCACCTGGCGCCCGAGCCGCAGCACCCCCAGCCCCACCCTGGCCCGGCCGCCCAGATCACGGCGTATGAGCGCGTGCTGTTCCAGGGTGGCCAGCAGGCGGTACACGACGGTCCGGTTCACGCCGAGCCGGGTCGACAGTTCGGTGACGGTCAGCCCGTGGTCGGTGTCGGCGAGCAGCTTGAGGACGCGCAGTCCCCGGTCGAGCGTCTGGGAGGTCTCCGCGGTCACGACGCCCACTCCTTCACGTGGTGAGGTCGGCCACTCCCTGACGGCGGATGCGTCACCGGTCCCGTGGGCGACGCGCCTCAGAGGCGGCCGATCGGCGGCGGCCCAGGGCTCTCCCGGACACTGTCGCGTCACGACTGCGCTCCGCGGCGGCGCTGCCACGGGGCGTGTGTGCGTTGCGGGGACAGTAGCGAAGGGAGTTCGCTCAGCGGAAGGCTCCGTCCAGAATCCGGTCACCGGTCCGTACGGACTGCAGCGCTTCCTCCCGATATGAGCGGGCGTGTGCACCACCGCACACGCCCCCCTCACCCCACACACCCGCCTGCGGCCGTCACCGCATCCGGGTCGCCCACTCCTGCACCTTGGCGATGCGCTGCCGCAGCTGTCCCGCGGTCGCCTCCGCGCTCGGCGGTCCACCACAGGCCCGCCGCAGCTCGGTGTGGATCACACCGTGCGGCTTGCCGGTCTGATGGACGTACGCGCCGACCATCGTGTTGAGCTGCTTGCGCAGCTCCAGCATCTCCTTGTGGGAGACCACGGGCCGCCGCTCGGCGGGCAGTTCGAGGAGATCGGCCTCACCGTCGGGCTTCTTGCGACTGTGCGCGATCTGCCGGGCCTGCCGCTTCTGCAGCAGCATCTGCACCTGATCGGGCTCCAGCAGCCCCGGAATCCCGAGGTAGTCCTGCTCCTCCTCGCTCCCCGGGTGCGCCTGCATGCCGAACTCGGCACCGTCGTACAGCACCCGGTCGAAGACGGCGTCGGACTCCAGCGCCTCGAAGGAGAACTGCTCCTGCTCGCCGGTGTCCTCGTCCTCCTCCCGGTTCGCCTCCTCCATCTCCTTCTCGGACTCGGTGTACGGGTCCTCCTCGCCCTCCTTCTTGGGCTTGTCGAGGGCGTGGTCGCGCTCGACCTCCATCTCGTTGGCGAAGGTGAGGAGGTCGGGGACGGTCGGCAGGAAGACGGAGGCGGTCTCACCGCGCCGCCGGGACCGTACGAAGCGCCCGACGGCCTGGGCGAAGAAGAGGGGCGTGGAGATGGTGGTGGCGTACACCCCGACCGCGAGCCGAGGCACGTCCACGCCCTCGGACACCATGCGGACGGCGACCATCCAGCGGGAGTCGTTGTGGGCGAACTCGTCGATGCGGTCGGAGGCGCCGGTGTCGTCGGAAAGGACGACGGTGGCCCTGGTACCCGTGATGTCGCGGATCAGCTTGGCGTAGGCACGAGCCGACTCCTGATCGGTGGCGATGACGAGCGCCCCGGCGTCCGGGATGCCCTTGCGCACCTCGGTCAGCCGCTTGTCTGCGGCGCGCAGCACGCTCGGCATCCACTCACCGCGCGGATCGAGGGCCGTACGCCAGGCCTGCGAGACGGCGTCCTTGGTCATAGGCTCGCCGAGCCGAGCGGCGATTTCATCACCAGCCTTTGTCCGCCACCGCATCTGCCCGCTGTAGGACAGGAAGATGACGGGCCGCACGACATGGTCGGCGAGCGCGTTCCCGTACCCGTAGGTGTAGTCGGCGGACGACCGCCGAATCCCGTCGTTCCCCTCTTCATAGGTGACAAAGGGGATGGGGTTGGTGTCGGACCGGAAGGGCGTACCGGTGAGCGCGAGCCGCCGGGTGGCGGGCTCGAACGCCTCAAGACAGGCCTCGCCCCAGGACTTGGAGTCTCCGGCATGGTGGATCTCGTCAAGAATGACGAGCGTCTTGCGCTGCTCACAGCGATTGCGATGCAGCATGGGCCGCACGCCAACACCCGCGTACGTCACGGCAACGCCCTGATACTCCTTGCTGAGCGGCCCGGCGCTGTACTCGGGATCGAGCTTGATCCCTATCCGCGCCGCCGCCTCGGCCCACTGCTTCTTCAGATGCTCGGTGGGCGCGACCACGGTCACCTGCTGGACGACATGGTGGTGCAGCAGCCAGGAGGCGAGGGTCAGCGCGAACGTCGTCTTGCCGGCGCCGGGGGTGGCGACGGCAAGGAAGTCACGCGGCTGCTCCTGGACGTACTTCTCCATCGCCCCCTGCTGCCAGGCGCGCAGCTTGCTCGCGGTACCCCAGGGGGCACGGCCGGGGAAGGCGGGTGAGAGGTGATGGGCGGTGCCGGGGGAAGCGCTGGCGGCGGTGGTAGTCACGGTCTCCGGGGTGGTGGGTCGGGCGGCTCTACGGCGGTCAGCGGTGCGAGTGCTGCGGCTGAGGCTACGTATGACAACCGGGCCACCCTACCGGCGGCCCGGTCCGGTCAACGTGCGTACGACGCGGGGGGACCCGGGGATGGGACTCAGGTCACACCGACGGCTCGGCCAGCTCCCGCAGCATCTGGGAAATGACCTTGACCTCGTCCACGCCGCCGGAGGCCACCGCCCTCACCAGATGTTCGGCGGCATCGATGTCGGGGCGCAGTTGTACGTCGTTCAGGGCCAGGAATACGACGCAGGAGGTCCACGCGGTGCGCTTGTTGCCGTCGACGAAGGGGCGGTCCTTGGCGAGCGACTGCAGGAACGCCGCCGCCTTGTCGAACAGATCGGTGTACGCCTCCTGCCCGAGCGGCATGGCCGAGGGACGATGCGCGGCTGCCGCCACCAGACCCACGTCGCGCACAAGGACGCGCGGGCCCTCGACAGCGAGTACGGAGAGGCCCACAACCTCCTCTGCCGACAGATAGACGCACGTCACTTGAGCCGCTCCAGCAGTTCGGCCCACTTGGCGGTCTGCTCCTTGGCGGCCTTACGGACCAGCGCCTCGTGAGCCGTTCTGGCCAGGTAGTCGTCCACGGCCCGCAGCACGATGGCGTGCATACTCACGCCCTCCTCCTCGGCACGCAGCCGCAGAGCTCGCGTCTGATCGTCGCGGAGGCGCAGATTCATAGCCATACCAAAACGGTAGCGGCAAATGAGGCCAGACCAGTCCCACTCAGGAAGAAGCGGCCCGCACCCTCGTAGTCACCCAAGCCCCCACCAACGCCACCCCCGCCATAGGCAGAAACACAGCGGCGAAGGCGCCCGGATGCGAACCGCCGGCCGACCCGGCGGAGGCATGAGCCACCGTCCCCCCGCCCAGCGCGGCGAATGCCGCACCCCCGCCGGCCAGCAGCACCACGTTGGAGAGCGCGTCGGAGATCTGCAGGGAGGCGGAGTTGGCGCCGGTCTCCTCGGGCGCGGAGAGATGAAGCAGCAGCACGCTGGCACTGGAGATGACCAGCCCCATCCCGAAGCACCCGAACGCCCACACCACCGCGAGGGTCCACACCGGCACGGCATCGATCAGCACGGCGGGCGCGGCGGCGATGGAGGCGGCGACGACGACCATCCCGTACGTCATCGCCCGCTCCCGGTACGGCTCCATCCGCGGCCGAGCCTGCACGTACGACCCCAGCGCCCAGGTCACCCCGCCGGCCGCGAGCGAGAACCCGGCCATGGTCGGCGACAGCCCGCGCTGCGTGACGAGCATCAACGGGATGAAGGACTCGGCGGCGATGAACGACCCGGCGGCCACGCCACGCAACAACACGACGGACGGCAGCCCACGCGCGGCCCGATAGGTCCCGCGCGGCAGCAGCCCAAGGACGGCGGGCACGAGCAGAGCGACCCCAAGAAGCCCGGGAAGAAACGAAACCCACCGCAGATCCTGAGCGGCGAACTGAAGCAGCCCGGCACCGAACGAAATCCCGAGGGCAAGCCGAATACGCCGCCGATCCCCCCGCTCGTCCCGCCGCTCCCCCTTCTTCACGGCCCCGCCGGCGAGCCGCCGTATCTGAGGCAGCGCAAGCCCAAGCGGAAACACCACAAGCACGGGAATCCCGACGAACACCCACCGCCACCCGAGCTGCTCGGTAACGGCACCGGCGGCAAGCGGCCCAACAACAGACGGCACAACCCAACTGGCGGCGAACGCGGCCATGATGGCGGCCCGCAACCGCTCCGGATAGGCCCGCCCGACCACGACATACAGGGCGACGATCACCAGCCCGCCCCCCAGCCCCTGCACGGCCCGCCCGGCAATGAACAGCCACATGACCCCGGCGGTCCCGGACAACAGCAACCCGGCGGCGAAGGCAGCGATACCGGCGGTCAGCGCCCCGAGCGGCCCCTTGCGGTCGGACCACTGCCCGGCGAGCACCATGCCGAACAAACTGGTGGTGAAGTACCCGGAGAACGCGAACGCGTACAGCGACACCCCGTCCAGCTCCCGCGCGGCAACGGGCATGGCCGTCGCCACGGCGGTCGCCTCGAAGGCGATAAGCAGCACGACGGAGACGATCCCGATACTGAGCGCCCGATAGGAACGCCCGAGCACCCCCTCACCGGGTACGGCGGCCAAGGGTCGTGGGGCATCCGCGTCGGCGGTGTCGGCGGCGACGCCGGTGTCGCCCGGTTCCAGTGAGGTCATGCAGGCCAGCGTAAGGGCCGTCTCCTACCTTGACCCCTGTCGGAGGGAGGACCCGCCCCAGGACCTTGGTCGTACACCCGCCCGGACACCGCCGACGCGGATGCCCCACGAC
>NZ_LIQQ01000580.1 GCF_001418565.1 Streptomyces graminilatus
CCCTCCACCCCCTCCACCCCCTTCGGCACTGCCCTCCGGCAGACGGCATCCGGCACATGCGCGTGCGGGGTGGCCGGGGAACGGCCCGGCAGGATAAGCGGAATCCGCCGGACTGGCGTGTACCGGGCGCATATCTCCCGCCTAGGCACCGCATATCCGCAGTTTCCCAGCGGTAGAACGCACCTTGGTGGCAGTCTGCTCAACAGCAGATACGGAAAGTGGCAAGTACAGGTACACAGCCGGAGGTGCACGTCCCATGGCGTCCAATGTGAATCCCACCGTCAGGCGACGCCGGTTGGGCCAGGAGTTGCGCAGGCTCCGAGAACAGAAGAACCTGACGGCCGAAGAGGTCGCCGAGCGACTACTGGTCTCCCAATCGAAGATCAGCAGGCTGGAGAACGGCCGCCGCAGCATCAGCCAGCGCGACGTCCGCGACCTGTGCGGGGTGTACGAGGTCCAGGACCAGCGGATGGTCGACTCCCTGATGGAGATGGCCAAGGACTCCCGCCAGCAGGGCTGGTGGCACGCGTTCGGGGATGTCCCGTACAGCGTGTACATCGGGCTGGAGACGGATGCGGCGTCGCTGCGCGTGTACGACCCGCAGGTCATCCCCGGGCTGCTGCAGACCCGCCCCTACGCGGAGGCACTCATCACCGGCGCGCTGCCGGAGACGGCCTCCAGCGACATCGACAACCGTGTCCAGGTCCGGCTGCGCCGGCAGGAACGGATCACCGCCGTGGAGAACCCACTGCGCCTGTGGACCGTGCTCGACGAGGCCGCGCTGCGCCGCGTCGTGGGCAACAAGCTGCTGATGCGGGAGCAACTGGAGTCCCTGGTCGAGCAGTCCCAGCTGCCGCACGTCACGGTCCAGGTCATCCCCTTCGAAATGGGGGCGCATCCTGGCCTCAACGGCCAGTACGCGATCCTGGAGTTCCCCGACGCGGCCGATTCCAGCGTGGTCTACATCGAGGGCGTCACCAGCGACCTCTATCTGGAGAAGGCGCAGGACGTTCAGAAGTACAGCGTGATGTATGAACACTTGCGGGCACAGGCCCTCAATGTGGACCAATCCCGGCAATTCATCGCCGAGTTGGCGAAAAAGTACGCGGAGTGATCCCCTGGAGAAGCAAGGGACGCACGGTACACCTCCGCATCACGCCAGCGGAAGAGCCCGCTGGAATATGCCACCCGGTCGAGTGAACGGCCGGTCCGCATAGCGATGTTGGCGAGTAGCGTCGATCAGGCCATCGAGGAACAACGTTGGCGCAAACCGTGCCGCGGGCTCCGCAAGGAGCCCTCCGGACGGCGACAGCTACTCACCACTGCTAAAAGCGGAGCGAACATGGCAATTCAGCAAGGCGCCACCAGCACCTGGACGAAGTCCTCGTACTCCACGGGCAACGGCGCGTGTGTCGAGGTCAAGTCCCCGATTCACGCGGCGATGGCGGTCCGGGACTCCAAGGTCCCGGCAGGTCCGACGCTGGCTTTCCCGGCCGACTCATGGAACTCGTTCGTGGCGGAGGTCAGCCGGGGAGCGTTCGACCTCATCTGATGCTTCACCGCCACTTCCCACAATTCCATAAGCACCGCAGGAAGAGCCCTCTCGACTGGCCCGCCGTCCTGGCCGAGGGGGCTCGGCCATGCCCGAACCCCTGTCATCGGGCCGGCAGTTCGTCGATCAGCGCGCGGCGGACTGCTCGGCCGACAGCGTGACTTCGGCCGACAGGGTCTTCGCTGCCGCCTGACAGGCCGCGACTTCTTCGGCATCGGTGGTCATCAGGCTGGAGGCCGGCAACTCGCGGTAGACGGTCGCCCCGCCTCCGTCGTACGACAGGATCTCGAAGTCGCCGAGACTGCCAGGGTGAACCGACCGGCACAGCGGCACGATCTGAATCGTCACGTCGGGACGCTCGGACAGCTCCTTCAGCCTTCGATGCTGATCCTTCCTGATGTACGGCCGCCCCTCGAACTCGTTCAGCAGGGCGACTTCATGGACCACCGCACGCAGTTCGAAGGGCGCGGACTCACGCGTCAGAATCGACTGACGAGCGGAGTTCATGTCCGCCACCATGTCCGCCACCATGTCCGCCACGCCATGGGCCGGGCGGAACCCCTGTCGGCCGACAGGAGTTCCGTATCGGCGAGTTCGGCCTCAGCACCTGCCCCGGAGCCACCGATTCACCCTTGAACGCCCGGCTCCGGAGACCCTCCGGTCCAACCAGCCCCACGCAGCTGATCCACGTACCGGTCCGTCCCCGGCACAGTCGGGATGAACGGCGCCATCAACTCCACTCGCCCCAGACCGGATTCGCGCACCTCCTCCCCCAGCCCCGCGAAGTGCTCCTCCCAGCAGTCCCGTGGATCCGCCTCCAGGAACCACAGCAGGGTCAGGCGCACGTCCACGCCCTCGACCTGCTTGACGTATGTCATGCGGTCGCCGGGGAGTGGGGTCGGGTGGAAGACGGTCACCAGCGCCGCGGGGGATCCGGCGAGGCGGCCTGGCAGATGCCGGGTGCGCAGCCACTCCAGCAACTCCGGCCGGGATTCAGGGCTTTCGGCGTCGATTACCTGCAACACCAGGCCCGCGTACGGGTGGTCGAGCGCGTGGAAGTCGCGGGGGCCGGCGGCACCGTCCCGGTAGACCGTCGTCTCGTGGTCCTGGAACGCCGTGAAGACGTGGGTACGGTCCTGGTAGACGCGCGCGTCGCGGTTGAGGCGCTTGTTGATGCCGACGGTCCAGCGCATGTGGTCGGCGTAGCGGCCCTGGGTGATCCAGTAGGTGGAGAGGTAGCAACCCGCGGTGACCGGCTGCGCGACCGCCGACTTCTCGGGGTAGCGCAGGAGTTGGAGGTCCCGGGTCGCGACCCACCGGCGGCCGGAGAACATCCAGGGCATGGCCATCGCGCCGGCGTAGTAGTGGTCGTCCTCGTACCAGCGGTTGTACGCGTACTCGTGGCCCGGGTGCGGTTCGACCATGGTGATGAGCGCGTGGCCCGGGTGGACACCGTACGGACCGAGGGCCGCCAGTTCGGCGTACACCTCACTGCGGGTCCCCTCGCCCAACTCCGCACCTGTCGATTCCGTTTCGGTCATTCCCTTCCCTTCCTCTCCTTCGCTGCTCTTCCTTCCTCCTTCGGACGCCCATACTCTGACGCCCCGTCAGATAATCCGCCAGTGTCGGGGAGGGCTTCGATGTCGCTGCTCACAGGGAAGACCGTCGTCGTGTCCGGTGTCGGCGCCGGACTCGGGCGGCAGGTCGCCGCGGCCGTCGTACGGGACGGGGGCAACGCCGTGCTCGGGGCGCGTACCGAGGCGTACCTCGCGAAGACCGCCGGTGAGCTCGATCCGGACGGGACGCGGACGGCGTACCGCGCGACCGACATCACCGACGAGGAGCAGTGCCGGGCGCTGGCCGCGCTGGCCCGCGAGCGGTTCGGGCGGATCGACGGGGTCGTCCATGTCGCCGCCTGGGACAGCTACTTCGGCGGGATCGAGGACGCGGACTTCGAGAGCTGGGCCGGTGTCGTCGACGTCAATCTGCTGGGCACGCTGCGGATGACGCGGGCCTGTCTGCCCGCGCTGAAGGAGCGGGGCGGGAGTGTGGTGTTCATCGGTACGCAGTCCGCCGTGGCCGCGCCGACACAGGTGCGGCAGGCCGCGTACGCCGCCTCGAAGGGGGCGCTGACGAGCGCGATGTACTCACTGGCCCGGGAACTCGGGCCGCACCGGATACGGGTCAACACCGTGCTGCCGGGGTGGATGTGGGGGCCGCCGGTGGAGGCGTACGTGCGGTTCACGGCGCAGGGCGACGGGGTGCCGGAGACCGAGGTGCGGCGGCGGCTCGCGGAGCGGATGGCGCTGCCCGAACTGGCAACGGACGGAGATGTCGCCGACGCGGCGGTGTTCCTCGCGTCGGACCGGGCGCGGGCCATCACCGGACAGTCGCTGCTCGTGAACGCGGGTGAACTGATGCGGTAGTTGACGCGGTATGCGTTGCGGCGGTCGTTGTCACGCCCGTGGGTAGCGCGTGAGCCAGCCCGGGGAGGAGCCCGCCGGGCCGTGCAGGGACGGGCCCTGGGTCATCTCCATCGCGAAGTCGTCCGCGAGGACCAGCATCGTCGGACGGCCCTCCAGCTCCGCCAGCCAGGCGGGCGGGAGGGCCGTCTCGCCGTGCAGGGCGCCCAGCAGGCCGCCGGTCAGCGCGCCCGTCGCGGCCGAGGGGCCGCCGTGGTTGACCGACAGGGACAGCCCGTGCCGGACGTCCTCGCCGACCAGCGCGCAGTAGACCGCCGCCGACAGGAGCCCGTCCGCCGTGCCGATGCCGGCCAGGTCCGTGACCCGCGCGCAGGACGGGATGCCCTGGCGTACGGCGCCCAGGGCCCGCTGGAGGGCCTCCGACACCTGCTGGTGGCCCGGTCGGGCCGCCAGCAGGGCCAGCGCCCGCTGCACCGCCGTGTCCAGGCTCTCGCCGCGCGCCAGACTGTGCACGATCACGGCGTACGCGCCCGCCGCCAGGTATCCCGTCGGGTGGCCGTGGGTCTGCGCGGCGCACTCCACCGCCAGCTGCATCACCAGCTGCGGCTCCCAGCCGACCAGCAGCCCGAAGGGGCCCGAGCGGGCCGCCGCCTCCACCCCCGCCTCACCGGGGTTCTTCGGCGCGTCCAGGGTGCCCATCGTCTCGTCGCCGAGGCCGAGCAGGCAGGCGAGGGACGGGTCGCGGCGGGCGTACAGCCACTCCTCGCGGGCCAGCCAGCCGTCCTCCTTGCGCCGTTCGTCGGGCCCCCAGTCGCTCTGGGTGGCCGCCCAGCGGCGGTACGCGCGGTGCAGGTCGGTCGGCGGGTGCCAGGCGCCGGTGTCGCGGCGCACCTGGGCGCGGATCAGGCCGTCCAGGGTGAAGAGGGTGAGCTGGGTGAGATCGGTGATCGCGCCGCGTCTGCCGTACGCGAAGGCCAGATCGGTGAGCCCGTCCGCGCCGTACGCCTCCAGGATGGAGCCGAGGGTGAGTCCGTCGAGCGGGGCGCCCAGGGCGTCACCGAGGGCCGCGCCGAGCAGGGTGCCGCGTACCCGGCTGCGGAAGTCCTGCTGCTCGGGGCGGCCCCAGATGGCGCCGGACGCGGCACCGGTCACACCACCGGTTACCCCACCGGTCACGCCACCGGACGTCATCACATCCACCTCGGACCTCCCTCACGGCATCGTTCGTACGATGGACAGCTCAGCACTGTAATCGACCGGGAATGGTCCGTTCAGGGCATCAAATGCAACTCGTGCCCCCTGTTTCCCGCCCACCTCCCGCCCCCACTTCTCTCGCACCTCGCTGTCATCGCGCTTACCGCCCGCTGATCGCCTCCCGCGCATCCCGTGCATCCCGTGCGTCCCGTGCCTCCCGTACCCGCTCCAGCCGTACGGCGATCCGCTCGCGTTCCTCTGGCGACCCGCCCGGCGCCGCCGCCAGTTCGGCCAGCAGGTCGGCCAGCCATGCCACGTCCGCCCACTCCCCCGGCCCCGTGAGCAGACGGGCGAGGCGTTCGTCCAGGTCGGCCCAGTCGCCGAGGCCCGCCGCGATCACCGCGTGCGGGAAGCCGGGGGCGCCCTCGGCCGGGTCCCAGCCGGAGGCCAGCCGGTGCGCCTCGCGCCAGAGCGGGCGGGCGGCCTCCTGGCCCCGCTCCCCGGCGACCGCGAGGGCGAGGCAGAAGGCGCCGCCCGCCTCGTGCAGGGCGCGCATACGGTCCGCCGTCTCCCGGGCGGCCCGCCACTCGCCCGCCTTGCGCTGGGAGCGGGCCAGCTCCTCCAGACCGGCCGGCTCCGCGAGCCCGTGCCGCGCCGCCTCCGCGAGCGCCGCCGCCGCGTCCTCGGGGCGCCCGTCAAGGAGGTGTACCCGGGCGAGGGTGTGGTGCGCCCAGGCCCGGTCGTCGCCGATCGCGAGATAGCGGTGGAGGCCGGTACAGGCGTCCCCGGGGCGCCCCACCGCCAGCAGGGTCATGATGCGGCGCCTCAGGTGCCAGGCCCCGTCCGGGTCGAGCGCGACCGCCCGGTCCAGATCCGCCAACGCCTCGCCGTACAGCCGCAGTTCATGCAGTACGGCACCCCGGCAGCCGATCGCCCACACGCTGTCCGGGTCCAGTGCGAGCGCCCGGTCGAGGTCGGCGCGCGCCTCCTCGAACCGGCCCAGGCAGCGCAGCGCCTCGCCCCGGTTCCACAGCACCCACGCGCTGTCGGGCTCCAACTCGGCCGCCCGGTCGGCGTCTTGGTGCGAAGCCTCGTACTCCTCAACCCGCCGGTACACCACCGAGCGCTGCACCAGCGCCCAGGAGTACGCCGGGAACAGCTCCAGCGCCCTGCCGAGATCGGCCAACGCCTCGCCGTGGCGGCCGAGTCGGCTGTGGGAGGTACCCCGGCTGGCATACGCCGACGCGTAGGCCGGGTCGAGTTCGAGGGCCCGGTCGTAATCGGCGAGGGCCTCGGTGTCGCGGTCGGCGCCCCGGAGCGCGTCGCCGCGCTGGCACATGACCCAGGGCAGTTCGGGGCCGAGGGCGACGGCCCGGTCCAGGTCGGCGAACTGCCGGTCCCGCTCCCCGCGCGAGCGGTGCACCCGGGCCCGCCGGACCAGCGCCCACAGGTGCCCGGGGTCCAGTTCGAGGGCCCGGTCCAGGTCGGCGAGGGCCTGTTCGATGTCACCGGTGCTGACCCGGGTGACGCCACGGGCGGCCCAGGCGCCGGCCAGATCGGGGCCGAGGGCGATGGCCCGGTCGAGGTCACGGAGGGCTTCCTCGTGGTGGCCGAGGACGCGGTGGCAGTCGCCGCGTGCGAAGAGGACACGGGCGGTGCCGGGGGCCAGTTCGTCGGCGCGGTCGAGGTCCACGATGGCGGCGGCGTAGTCGCGCTGTTCGGCGCGGGTGACGCCCCGGCCGTAGTGGGCGCGCTCCAGCCCGGGATCGAGGGCGACTGCCTGTTCGTACTCGCCGAGGGCCCTCTCGTACTCCCGTCCAAGCCGCAGTTCGCGCCCGCGCAGCATACGAGCGACGGCCTGCCCGCGTGCGTCGAGCCCGGCACGGCCGAGCAGCAGGGCGAGCGCCCCGAGCACCCCGCCCTCCCCACCCTCTTCTCCGCCCCTTTCGTCCGCGAGGGCGTCGAGCAGGTCGCGCCCCCAACTCCGTGCCGCCGGGGCCTCGTTGTCGTCGCCGGCCTCCACCAGGACGCGGGCCCACCGCCGGGCGACCACCTCCCCGTGACCGCAGGCGTCGACGACGTCCCGCAGGACGACGGGCAGCGCGGTACGGGGGGCCGCGCACAGCAGGTGGTACGACTCCGCGAGCCGCAGCTCCCGCCACTCCTCCGCGGCCCACAACTCGCCGTCGGACAGCTGCACTTCGACCTCCCCGCGCCAGCGGGCGAAGGTGCCGGCGAGGCCGGTGTGCTGCTCGGCCCAGCGGCGCGGGGAGCGGTGGCGCTGGAGACGGAGCATCGGGGCCCGTACGACATCGTGGTACTGAACTCGGTCCCCGCGGTCGCTCACGAACGGCAGCGACCTCAACCACCCGTACAGCAGATCGAGTTCGGCGTCGTCCCTCGTCTCCCCGGAAGCGGTGACGGGGAGGGCGGCCCGGAAGACGTCGGCGTCCAGTCGCCGGGGCAGGGCACAGGCAAGGGCGGCGGCCTGGCGTACAGGATCGGTCTCCCACTTCAGGAACCGTCCCACGGCGGTCGCGCTCGGGTCGCCGATGTCGTCCGGGTCGGTGGGGCGGGCCTCGGCGAGGGTGGACACCAGCACCGGCAACCCGCCGGTGAGCCGCAGCACCTCCTCGACGACCGGCTCGTCCGTCACCCCTTTGTCGGCGAGCAGCCCGCGCGCCTCGGCCTCGGTGAACGGCCCGAGCGGCACGTCGGCGACGAAGTCGGCGAAGCCACCCCAGCGCCCGGTGTCGAAGGGCCGCTGACCTGCGGTGACGAGAACAAGGTTGGCGGGGAAGGAGAGGTCGCCGTAGCGGTCGGTGGTCATGATGTCGTGCAGCCAGCCGTCGAGAAAGGGCCCGGTGCGCTCGTACGTGTCGAGGAAGAGAACGATCCAGGGCACGGCCGCGCAGATGCCGTCCAGCTCGGCGAGCAGCACCGGGGTGAGGGCACGCTCGGGGGCGAGTACGAGCTGTACGTCGTCCTGGTTGCGCAGCCGGGCGGCGATCCCGGCCCGCACCCTGTCCGCGCCCTGGGCGATCCGGTCGGCGTCGAGGGCGCCGGCGAAGGGCCCGACGACCGGGATGAGTCCGGCGCCGACGAGCCCGATGCGGGCGGCGGTCAGACTCCCGGCGGAGGGGCTCGCAGGGGCGGGCCGCCCGGCGGAGGGCCCCTCGGGCTGCGGTTCGAGGCTGGCGACGGCGGACTCGGCCTCGTGCCGCCGCTCCCGGTGCGCGGCGAGGAGCCGCTCCAGCTCCTTGAACCGCCGCCCCTGGGCGGCAAACTGACGGCACATCACCGCAAGGGCCTCGGGCACGCTACCGACGCCCTCGTCGACGTACACGGTGAGTGCGCCGCGTTCCTTGGCCTGCTGCTCCAACTCCCGCACGAGGAAGGTCTTTCCGACCCCGGCATTGCCGTGCACATGAAAGCGGAAGCGATGACGCTCGTCGTCCGGCGGCAACTCGAAGTTGGCCCGGAACGCGGCCCGTTCGGCGCCCCGGCCGACGAATCCGGCGCGTCGGCGCTGCTGGATCAGCTGCCGCATCGACGGGCGGGGGGCCTGTGCCATCGGTACCTCTCCCTCTCACTGTGCCGCGACGAGTCCGTTGGTACATCCGCCGGTACATCCGTCGGTACATCCGTCGGTACATCCGTCGGTACATCCGTCGGTACATCCGTCGGTAGATCTGTGGGTACATCTGTGGGTACATCTGTGGGTACATC
>NZ_LIQQ01000581.1 GCF_001418565.1 Streptomyces graminilatus
CCGGGGCCAGTCCGATCACCGGGATGATCCGCGCGCCCCGAGCAGCCGCCGTCGGAAAAGGACGCGATCCGGAGCCGCCCTGGACACGTCACCTCGATGTCGGATTCTCGCCAGCCGACGCCCGGCCCATCGCCGATGCTGGACGTATGCGGAACGCGATGCACACCGACACCGAGCACTGCGTACGTGCCGTCCGGTCCAAGGACGCGCGCTTCGACGGGTGGTTCTTCACGGCGGTCCTGACCACCCGGATCTACTGCCGGCCCAGTTGCCCGGTGGTACCGCCCAAGCCCGAGAACATGACCTTCTACCCGAGCGCGGCGGCCTGCCAGCAGGCGGGCTTCCGGGCCTGCAAGCGCTGCCGTCCCGACACCAGCCCCGGCTCACCGGAGTGGAACCAGCGCGCCGACCTGGTGGCCCGCGCCATGCGGCTGATCGGCGACGGGATCGTGGACCGCGAAGGCGTCCCCGGCCTGGCCGCCCGCCTCGGCTACAGCACCCGCCAGATCGAACGGCAGCTCAACTCCGAACTGGGCGCGGGCCCGCTCGCCCTCGCCCGCGCCCAGCGCGCCCAGACCGCGCGGCTCCTCGTCGAGACGACCGCGCTGCCCATGGCGGAGATCGCCTTCGCGGCAGGCTTCTCCTCCATCCGCACCTTCAACGACACCGTCCGCGAGGTCTTCGCCCTCTCCCCGAGCGAACTCCGTGCCCGCCTCCCGAGGACACGCCCCGACGCGCGTCCGAGCGGCACGGACACGCCCGCCGGCACCCCGGCCGCCCTCAACCTCCGCCTCCCCTTCCGCGCCCCGCTCAACCCCGACAACCTCTTCGGCCACCTCGCCGCGACCGCCGTACCCGGCGTCGAGGAGTGGCGTGACGGCGCCTACCGCCGGACCCTGCGCCTTCCGTACGGGCACGGCATCGCCGCCCTCACACCGAAACCCGACCACATCGCGTGCCGCCTCGCCCTCAGCGACCTGCGGGACCTGCCCGTCGCGATCAGCCGGTGCCGCCGGATGCTCGACCTCGACGCCGATCCGGTCGCGGTCGACGAGCA
>NZ_LIQQ01000582.1 GCF_001418565.1 Streptomyces graminilatus
CCCAACAACGTGACAGCGCCGGCCGATTACAGCTCGGCACGGTACGCCTCCAGGCGGTCGGCCAGTTCCTTCGGGTGGCCGAGCATGGGGCAGTGATCGCCGGGCATTTCGTCCGGTTGGGAACCAAGGCGCTCGGCGACCATCATCCGCATGAACTCGGGCGGGAAGAAGCGGTCGTCGGACGACAGCAGGAACCTGGTCGGCACGTTGGGCCATGCATCGAGCGGCCACGGCTTCCCGAACGGGGTCGGCGCCTGGTTCCGCTGGTGCTCGGCCACGAACTCGGCGGCCAGGTCGGCCGGCGTGTCATGCAGCACCAGGGAGAGCGTGTCTTCCTCCGTGCCATTGATGACGCCTCTCCGGCGATCGGCCTCCTCGCGTGCCGGGCCGTAACCGGTGTTGTCCCACCATTGGCCCGGTGATTCGCCCGGCGTCGGGACCTGGGCCTGGAGCATCACGAGCAGGTCCGCCGACACCCGATCGCACACCAGCGGCCCGGTGAAACCACCGAACGAGTGGGCGACGACAACGAGATCGGTGCGTTCGCCGATCGCCTTGACCACCGTGTCCGTGTACTCCGCGAGCCCAGCCGACTCGTCATCGCACGGTAGGTCCGGTGCGACCACGTCGTGGCCCCGGTCGCTCAACTCGGCAGCCAGCGGGCCCCAGTACCACGAATCGACCGCCGCGCCATGGATCAGTACGTACGTCGCCATGGAGAGATCCTCTCGCATCGCGCGAAACGCCCGAGTGGAAATGACGAACGCGCCCCCTGATGATCAAGGTTCTCGAAGCCAAGGATCATGAACAGGGGTCGCGCTCGCGTGCCGTCTTCCCTGATCGACTCCCTCGCGCGCCACCGCGAGGACGTCGACCTCCCATGCGCACCTGCCGACATCCCCGACCTGCACACCCTGGCCGAGGTGCTGGACGAGGTGCCCGACCCACGCCGGGTCCGCGGCCGCCGCTACCGGATCGGCTCCCTGCTCGCCCTGTGCCCGGTCGCCGTCCTCGGCGGAGCCAAGTCGGTGACCGCCGTCGCCCGCTTCGCCGCCGACAGCAACGCCGACCTGCGCGAACGCCTCGGACTCACCTCCGCGACACCGAACACCACCACCCTGGGGCGGCTACTGGCCCGCCTGGACGGTGACGCCCTGGACGACGCCGTGGGCGCGTGGCTCGCTCGCTACGCCACCGAACCATCGACGAGAGGGGCGACGCCCTGGCCGGTCTCGCCATCGACGGCAAAGCCGTGCGCGGGTCGCGAACCGACGACAGCAAGGCCGTCTACCTCCTCGCTTCCGCCCTGCACGCTTCGCAGACCGTCATCGCCCAGCGCCAGATCCAGGCGAAGAGCAACGAAATCACCGCTTTCGCCCCGCTGCTGGAGCGCATCGACCTGCACGGCGTGGTTGTCACGGCCGACGCGATGCACACCCAGCGCGGCCACGCCGAACACGTCATCACCGCCGGCGGTCACTACCTGCTGGTCGTCAAGGGCAACCAGAAGAAGCTCCGCAGGCAACTCAAGAAGCTGCCCTGGCGCGAGATCCCCCTGCAGAACCGCACCACCGCCGGCGGCCACGGCCGCCGCGAAGTCCGCCGGCTCAAGGTCTGCACCGTCGAACCCGGCCTGCTGTTCCCCCACGCCGTCCAGGCCATCGAGATCAAACGGCGCAGGACCAACCGCAGGACCAACCGCAAGACCGGCAAGGTTCAGACGAAGACCGTCTACGCCGTCACCAGCCTGACCCCGGACCAGGCAAACCCGGCCCAGCTCGCCGAACGGCGCTGTCACGTTGTTGGGTGGGTAGGTGTCTGATGGTGCGTCGTGGTGTGGTGCAGCCCGATTGCGGGCTGTGCTCAGGCCGCGGTGGCGAGGCCGGCGACTCCGGTGATCTGGTCCCAGATGGTGAAGCGGACGGTCATTTCGGCGCGGTAGTCGTGTGCGGGCATCAGGTGGCGGCTGGGTCGGAAGTGGGGTGAGATGCCGCTGAACGCGGACAGGAACCGCTGGGCCCCGCCTGCGGAGCGGAAGCCTTTCATCGCCCGTTCGCGCTGTCTGGTGGGCTGGTGGCTGTTCTCGGCCCGGTTGTTCAGGCCCTTGTGGGAGCGGTGCTCGACGGAGGGCATGACCTCGCGGTGGGCGGCGCCGTAGGAGCGGAGCTTGTCGGTGACGATCACCCGCGGCACCGCACCGGTCTTCTTCATCAGGCGGCGGAAGAAACGCCTGGCCGCGGCCTTGTCCCGGCGGTTCTGCACCAGGATGTCCAGCACGTTGCCGTCCTGGTCGACGGCCCGCCACAGGTACTTCTGTTCTCCATTGATCTTGATGAAGACCTCGTCCAGGTGCCACTTGTCCCCAGGCCGGGGCTGCCGGCGGCGCAGTGCACTCGCGTACCGCTGCGCGAACTTCACACACCACCGCCGCACCGACTCATAGGAGACGGTCACGCCGCGCTCGAACATCAGCTCCTCGACCTCGCGGAACGACAACGGGAAGCGGTGATACAGCCACACACAGTGGGAGATGACCTCGACCGGGTACCGGTGCCCCTTGTACGACAGCGACGCGCTCCCCACGGACGACCCTTCCCAGGCTGATCAACCCGAAGATCATCCCACCGGTCAGCCAACGTGACAGTGCC
>NZ_LIQQ01000583.1 GCF_001418565.1 Streptomyces graminilatus
GCCCTGCCCACCCCGCTCACCCATCCCGCCACCACGGACATCGACACCGGCCAAGACCGTCTGTACCGCCAGCAGTTCCTCCTCCCGCCCACCTCCTCCTGGGAGGCGGTGGGCGGGAGCGGAAAAGCATCCGGAATGACCGCATCCTCCTGATAGCGTCGTACAGAGCGCTGCGACCGCCCCCGCGAGTACACCGGGCAGCGCGCACCGCAGACACCCCGGGCCGGCCTCCTCACCGACACAGCTGGCCGAGGCCCGTGAACCCCGCCGCACCACCACCGACGCAGCCGGTCCGCCGTACGACCAGCCGCCACCCCCGACCACGAGGAAGCCCGTGCCGACGTTCACCCACGACCTCACCCACGCCGCGCAGCTCGACCTGCTCGAGACGCTGACGCGGGCCGCGTTGACCGAGCACTACGGGCTCGACGGCGCAGCCGCGACCGTGGAGGTCCAGCAGTACGAAGACAACGCGGTCTGGCAGATCACTCCGCCAGACCGCGACCACTCCTTCGTCGCCCGCCTGTCCGTCCGCGACGGACGCCCCGCCCACCAGCAGCGCAGCGAGATGCGCTGGCTGGAGAGCCTCGCCGCGGCCCGTACGGTCGCCGTTCCCGAGCCCGTCACCACCACCAGCGGCCACTACGTGGTCCCCATCGAGATCCCCGACCACGACGAACCGGCCACCCTCGCCCTGCTGCACTGGCTCCCCGGCACAGCAGAACCGCCCTACCGCGAGCCCGGCGTCGCCCAGGAGATGGGCATCGCCACCGCCCACCTGCACAAGCACGCGGCCACCACGCCCCTGCCCGACTTCGACCGGCCGGTCTGGAACGCGGACACGATCCTCGCCAACGGTGCGGCCCTCACCAGCCCGGGCGCCCACGAGCAGCTCGGCGCCGCCGGCACCGCCACCCTCCGCAAGGTCACCGAACTGATCACCCCGGCCCTGCAGGAAGGCGGCCCGGACGACCGAGGCCGTATCCACGGCGACCTGCACCGCGAAAACATGATCGCCCTGCCCGGCGGCGTCCGCGTCGGCCTGATCGACTTCGACGACTGCGGCACCGGCCACTTCCTGCTCGACATCGCCACCGTCCTGTCGTCCGTCCACCGTATCGCCCACCAAGAACCCGGCGCCTACGAGGCGTTCGCCCACGCCTACCTGGACGGCTACACCCAGGTACGCGCCCTGCCCGCCGACTGGGCCCGACTCCTGGAGCCCTACCTCCTCCTGCGCGACGCCTTCATCCTGAATTTCGTTACCGCAGCAGCGCCCGTGAACGCGGATGTGGCCTCCTGGGGACCGCGCCGTATCGCTGGCATCGTGGCCAACATGCAGGCGTACCTGGAGGGGTGCCCCTATCCAGGCACTCTTGGTTCCTGAAGGAATCCTCCGCCTTCGTCACGACGCTATGTCGACTGGTCGTCCCCGTCGCGCTGGTCAGCAAGGCCAGTGAGTAAGTGCGCCTCCTCATACGGACAGGTGTCCTTCCACCGTCTGGCTATCACTTTGTCGCACTTCCTGTACTGACTAGGCCGTGACTCCACCAAGGCCCCGGGTGCACCACAGGCATGCGAAGCGAACTGGAGTGAACATGACCACCAACAAATCCGCTACCACAGCCCCGGCTCCCGCACTGGTGACTGGGCCCGGTGTCCAGGTCGTCGCCGCACTGTTGCGTCGCGGCGACAACCTGGTCCTGGTCCAGGAGCAGCGCGACGGCAAGGAAATGTGGTCCATCCCCGGCGGTGGCGTCGAGCGTGGCGAACTCCTCGCCGAGGCCCTGGTCCGTGAAGTCAAGGAAGAGACCGGTCTGAACCTGACTGCGGTGGGGCAGTTGGCTTACTTGGTCAACACCACGACCAACCGGTATCCCTCCACCGTGGTGCTGACCTTCGACTGCACCGAGTGGGACGGCGAGATCGCGGTGCACGACCCGGACGGCAAAGTGACCGGCGCGGTCCTGCTGCCGCTGGATGAGGCGAAGTCCGTCCTTTCGTCCTCCACCGCGCGCCGGCCCGAGATCGAACCCCTGCTGGACTACCTCGACAGCCTGAGCGCTGGTCGCGTGTGGTCCTACCGGGACGACCTGCCGATCGAATGCCAGCGCCCGGGCACCGGCCCCGGGCGCTGGGAGAGAGACCTATGACGCTCACTGTCAACGGCAACTCGACCACGGGTGAACAGCCAGTCTCATCCGGTCGATCGCGGACTCGGAGACCTTGCGAACCTCACCACACAGCCGTTCTCGGATCTGGGCAGGCGGGAGCGGGCGGATACGGCGCCCGACGAGTCGTAGGCCGTGTACGAGGCGCTGGCCCTCTTCGACATCGGCGTACTTCGGCGACGCCTGGTCTCGCCTCCTCGCACAGGTGACGGGACCATGATCTCGAAGTGATCAGCTGGCGAGCTTAGCCAGCGCCGCGTCGATCCGGGCGAGCGTGCGGTCCTTGCCGAGGACCTCCAGAGACTCGAAGAGGGGCAGACCGACCGTGCGGCCCGTGACCGCGACGCGCACCGGGGCCTGCGCCTTACCCAGCTTCAGGCCGTGCTCCTCGCCGGCTGCCAGGACCGCCTCCTTGAGGGACTCAGGGCTGGTCCAGTCGGCCGTCTCCAGCTTGGCGCGGGCCGTGGTGAGGAGAGCCACCGGGTCACCCTTCATCGCCTTGTCCCAGGACGCCTCGTCCTCCACCGGCTCCTTCAGGAACAGGAAGTCGACGTTGGCCGTGATGTCCGACAGGACGGCCACGCGGGTCTGGGCGTGGGAGGCGATCGCCTCCCACGCCGCCTGGTCGAAGTCCTCGGGCGCCCAGTTGGCGGACGGGGCACGCAGCCACGGCTCACAGGCCTCGACGAACTTCTCCAGCGGCAGGGCGCGGATGTACTCGCCGTTGAAGGCGGTCAGCTTCTTGATGTCGAAGAAGGCCGGCGAGGTGTTCACGTCCTCGACGCGGAACTTCTCCTCCAGCTCCGCGTACGGGCGGAGCTCGACGTCGTCCCTGGGGCCCCAGCCGAGCAGCATCAGGTAGTTGGTCATCGCCTCCGGCAGGAAGCCCTCGGCGAGGTAGTCCTCAAGAGCGACCTTGTCCCGGCGCTTGGACAGCTTCTGCCGCTTCTCGTTCACGATCACCGGCAGGTGCGCCCACACTGGCGCCTTCGCGCCGAGCGCCTCCCACAGCAACTGCTGCTTGGGCGTGTTCGACAGGTGCTCGTCACCCCGGATCACCAGGGTGATGCCCTCGTCGAGGTCGTCGACCACGTTGGCGATCAGGAAGACCGCGGAGCCGTCACCACGGGCGATGACGAAATCCTCGATCGCCGAGTTCGGGAAGGACGGCTCACCCCGAATCAGGTCCACGACGACCGTCTCGCCCTCCGTGGGCGTACGGAACCGCAGCGCGCGGCCCGCCACGTACTCCAGGCCCCGGTCCCGGCAGAAGCCGTCGTAGCCAAGGTGCTGCGAACCGGTCCTCTCCTGGAGCTGTTCACGGGTGCAGTCGCAGTAGTACGCGTGGCCCTGCGTGTAGAGCTGCTGTGCGGCCTCCGTGTGACGGTCGGCGTTCTGCGACTGGAAGTACGGGCCCTCGAAGGCGGGATCGTCCTTGGAAATCCCGATGGCCGCGAGCGCGCTGATGATGCCGTCGATCCACTCCGGCTTGTTGCGGGCCGCGTCGGTGTCCTCGATCCGCAGGACGAACTTGCCCCCCGACTGTCGCGCGACGGCCCAGTTGTAGAGAGCCGACCGGGCCCCGCCAACGTGGAACATTCCAGTCGGGGACGGGGCGAAACGCACGCGCGTGGAGGCTGTAGGCATGCGTGCAAGCCTATCGATCCATCCAACCGCAGCTCGACCGGATTCTTCCGCCGCACTGGGGCTTCGGGCTTCCTGACGGGGCAGATCCTGGCGTGCCGTGCTGCTGGACCGGCGCTGATCCGCATCACTCTCGACCCACCTTCAGAGCGACCTCACCCCATGGAGCGGTTGGAGGGCGGGGGGCTCTACCGGCCGCGCGCGATCCGTTCATGGAGGGAGCGCATGACCATGGTCGTGACCAAGGTGATGCCCAGCATGGTCCAACTCCAGGGACCGCCGAACTCCCCGGTTGCCAGCCTGTAGGTGTACCCGGCGATGATGCCCACCACCGCGGCCAGAACCATGCGCTGCCAGCGTCGCAAGCGCCGCACGTACGATGTCCTGCTCCGAGTAGTCTCGCTTGTCATGCCCCAACTGCACTTGAGGCCAACGGTGCCGGTGGACCCGAACAGCAGGGCGCGGGACCCGAGTTCACAGCGCGCGGCAAGAGCAGCGCAGACTGGTTCCCGAGCACCGGCCAAGCACATCGACACCGCAGCGAGTGGCATCCGAAAGCGTCGTCAGGAGACAACACCTCATGGAATTCCCGGAATTCACAGATGCGGCATCACTGACCACGCTTGAGATCGAGGCGCTGCGCGCCCTGCAGGTCACGTTGCAGGACCTGCGTAACGAGTACGAGTCCGCGCTCGCCGTCACCAGTCGCTCCTACCGACTGAAGGGGAACGCGGAGGTGTACACGCAGGGCCGGGCCCTGACCCACCACCCGGACGCCTTGTTCCGGCTCAGCCGCCTGGCTGACCGCTATGAGCGTGGTGTCGGGCTGCTCGTCTGGCACTACGCGAGCGCGGCCGCAGTGCTTGGCACCAGCATCCTGGACCGCGTCGTGGGCGGTCGGCCCAAGTTGACCGCCGCCGGGGTGACGGCACTGTGCGAGGAGCCGAGCCTCGGCCAGTTGCGTGATGCTCTGTCCATTCCCTGCACCGATCTGCTGATCGCACGTGAGTCCTGGTTCCGGGAACAGCGTGACGAAGACCGTCAAGGACTGCTGCGTGCGGTGGAGGGCATCGTCGAGTGTGCTGCCGAGATCGGCGAAGGCGTCCCGTCGGACACGGCTGCCTTGTGGGCCGGGCGGCTCACTGAATTCGACCGAGTTGGCACGGACCCTCTGTACGAAGGTGTTCTGGAACGACTTCTGGGTTTCGCCGAACAGTTCCCCAGCGAGATCAGCTGGTATCTGAAGCAGTCCCGGGCGGGGGCGGTGCCCCACCAGGTCCGTACCTGACACAGCACAAGCTGACCCCGGACGGGACGGAGCCGACCGTTCCAGGAGTCGCTTGGCGCCCGCATGCCTCAGACCGACTTCACTCGGTCCGTCGGCCAAGTCCATCACCCGCGCCAAGAAGAGGAATCCTGCTCAGGGCAGCGTGACGAGGTTGCTCGGGTCGGTGTTGGCCCCGCACAGGACGACGACGACCTTCTCGCCGTTGCCGGGCCGGTAGCTGCGGAACGGCAGAGCGGGTCGGTTGGGCGCATCGCGTTCGGGGGTGTGCTCGTCGGCAGAGGTGAGCGTGGCGAGCGCGGTGGCGGCGCCGTGTTCAACCGCGATGCGGCGGTGGTCCCACAGCAGTTGGCGGGCGCGGACGATCTCGGTGTCCCGCACGATCACTGAATACGTGTGGTCCTGTTGGGCGGCGTGCAGGGCCATGGCGGAGGCGCGGCGGGCGCCGAGGGAGTCCTGTGCGACGGAGTCCACGGTGACGTCGATGGGGCGGCCGGCTTGCAGGGCGGCGTTGAGCGCGCGGCAGTTCTGGGGCTCAGCTGCCACGGTGCGGATGCCGTGGTGCTGTGCGGCCGTTGCCACCCCGGTGAACAGGCCGCCGCCACCGACCGCGACGACCACGGTGTCCAGGTCTGGAATCTGCTGGTGGATCTCGTCCAGGAGGGTGCCGGCTCCGGCGGCGATCAGCGGGTGGTCGTAGGCGTGTGAGGTGAGTGCGCCTGCGGCGGCGGCGAACTCCTCGCAGGCGGCGAGTGCTTCGGCGTACTCGGATCCGACGAGTCGTACCTCGGCGCCGTAGGAGCGGAGCTTGGCGACCTTCACCTGCGGCGCGTTGGCCGGCAGGAAGACGGTCGCGGTGATGCCAAGCTGTCGTGCGGCCCAGGCGCAGGCCAGGCCGGCGTTGCCGCCGGAGGCGATGGTCACTCCGGCGTCGGGGAGGGTGCCGGAGTCGTGGTGGGCTTGGAGGAAGTTGGCCGCGCCGCGGGCCTTGAAGGAGCCGGTGTGCTGCATGTACTCCAGCGCCAGCCACACTTCACAGGGTTGTTTGGGCCTGTCGTCGAGTGGGTCGCGGTGGCCGGTGCGGATCGCGCCGGGGTCGACCTGGGTGAGGGTGACGGGGCGGATGCGTCCGGAGATGCGGTCGGCGGCGGCCTTGATGTCGCCGTGGGTGAGGGCGTGCACGGTGTTGCTCCTGTCAGGGGTCAGGCCCAGGCGATGAGCTGGCCGGTGGTGGTCAGGCCGAGGAAGAACGCGAAGGCGATGCGGCGCTCGTCCGGATCCGGTTCGACGGTGTGGAAGTTGGCGGGGTTGAACAGCAGCGCGTCACCGAGCCGCGGGTGCAGTCGCACGTTCTGGCAGCACTCCACGGTTGCGGGTCAGTATCCGTAGGCCTCGTGATGCTGTTCGTCGGCGGGCTCCCAGCGGTGGCGCCACACCGTGGTGGTGCCGCCTGTGTCGGGGACGGCCGCCCAGACGCTGAAGGCGAGCTGGGCGACGATGGGCTGGTCGAACAGACCTGTGGGGAACTCGCGGCTTATGTCGTCGTAGTGGATCAGGGTGCCGTCGTTGATCTCACGGAGGGTGCCGCCGAAGACTGCGCGGCCATTGACGGTGGCCGGGGTGACGGCGGCGCCCCATGCGGAGCCGAGGCGGGCCATGCACAGGGTGATGGGGTCGGGACGCATACCGCTGCGGTGCCAGGCGGTGCGGGCGGCCTCCGCATCTCGCCAGTACCGCTCGGCGTCCAGGCGCCCCTGTCCGGTGCGGTAGTCGTTGAGGGACGGGCCGAACCGGGCGATGCGGGTAGGCACGCGCTCGGGGGCGTAGCTGGCGACGGGCAGCCGGTCCAGCGCGGCCAGTGTGGCCTGGCAGACACGAGTTTCGAGGAAGCCGGGCACACGGACGGCGGCGAGTGTGCCGGCCGCGAGGGCGGCCAGGTGCCGGTCCGTGAAGGCCGCAGCGTCCACCGCAGTGAATAACGGGTCGAGCGCCTTGGTGCGGAGCATGCCGCCTCCGTGAAGGGCCTGTAGCCTAGCGTAGCGATACGGTGTACCGTACGCTGACTCGCATGCCCAGGCAATCCGCTTCCCTCGACCTCGCGACACCCCAGTACATCGCCGAGACCGCCCTGAAAATCGTTGATCAGGACGGACACACCGCCCTCAGCCTGCGCGCTCTGGCCGACGCACTCGGCATCTCCCTCGCAGCCCTCCAGCGCCGCTGCACCAACGTGGCCGGACTGCTGGACCTGGTCACGGACCACCTCGCTGCCGGCCTGCCCGACATCCCAGCCGAAACCGGCTGGGCGAGCGCCACGCAACAACGCTTCATCGCGCTGTACGAGCTGCTGACGGCCCATCCGGGCCTGGTGGCCCTGCGCGGCGCCCGCCCCTGGCTCAGCCCCCAACTGCTCAAGCGGCTCGTGGAACCTCAGCTCGCCCACTCCCTCAGAGCTGGTATGACGCCACAGTCCGCGATCACAACGTACCGGCAGCTGTACCTGCTCACGCTCGGCAGCGCGAGCTTCGTCGACCACCGGAACCCCCAGTCCGCGCAGACCACCACCCGCCAGGCCCTGGCCGCGCTCGACCCGGACGAATTCCCCGTCCTCACGGGCAACTTGGCGGCGATCCTGCCCGCAGTCGTCGATCACCAGGTCTACTACGGCGCGCTCCACCAGCTGATCCAGGCCGCCGACCCGGCCCGAGCTGACGCCGGACGGAGCCAGCCATGACCGTGCAGTTGAGCCGGTCGGCGGAATCATTCGTCGCTCTCGCCGACCACTGCATGGGGTGCGTCCACTGCAAACCCGACCTCGACGCACCGCATGCCAAGAAGCAGTGCCCGACAGCACACGAGCTGTACCGGACGTGGAAGTCCGACTGGACCCACGAGGCCCATGTCCAGCCGGGCCCGAAAGACACCGAGAACCCCTGACGCGGCCTCGCGAACGTCACGGGGATGTCGACGGCGTGAGGCAGACCGCGCCGACGTCGCACTTCCAACCCCCTCTCACCAGCCACATTGACTCCGGTCATGCTGGTGGCGAGTGCCTCTGCGGGCCTTGGCCGACAGCGAGGAACGGAGCGTGGGTCGTGGACGAGATGACACGAACGGCAGCGCAGGCGATGTACCGGCTCATGCGCACGGCGGACGCCTTCCGCGCTGATCCGGCCACCCGGTCCGATGTAGAGGGGGCTGCTGCTCGCCATCGAGGCCGCCGAGGACTTCCCCGGACACGAGGTGCCGGTCATGGCTAACAGTCTCCCCCTGGCTGCCGTTGAGATGACCGATGCCCGCATAGCCGCGAACCTCTCCGGCGACCAACTCCGAGCCGCCGCACTGGAGCTGTACCCCGGCACGGTGGTCGCTGATGGCTTCCGCTGCCAGGCTGGCACGGACGACCCGGAGAACTGCGAGGGCCTGGAAGACGCTGTCCTGCTCCTGCCCGCTTCCGGCCCGGCCCTCACCGCCTGCGTCCGTCACAGCGCGGCCATACTCGCGACCATGACCGACTGCCGCATCGAGCCTGGCCCCGCCTACCGCTACTGCCCGGACCTCCACGCCGTACCCGACGCCGTACGCCGCTCCCGTGCCCTGCGCAGACAGCTGCCTGAGCCGAATCCCGGCAGTGAGTAGTAGCCGGCGTACATGAGCCGCAGCGTCGTCGTCGCTCGGCGATGCGCGCTGGGGGCTGTCTCCGCTTCTTGCGGGCCGCCCGCCGATGGCTTCGCGTTCCACTCGACGATCCGTAGTGTGGCCAACGCCCGAGTTTCACCTGGGGGACTGGTTGGGTTGGTCGGGGTGGCGACGTTCAGATGGATTCCAGTCGTAGGTGCGCAAGGGAAAGTACATTAGAGCGCCTGTCGGCCCGCGCCGAGCCAGGGAAGGGTCGCAGCGTAGGAAGAAAGCGAAGGCGTCCAGGAGCGTTTCGATCACTCGGTACCCACCGACCGCATCTTGGTACGCAGTATGGCTGCTGGGCCTGGTCCCCGTGCTCGTCCGGATGTTCTGCGGGAGCATTGCGTACGGCTGCCACCTGGGGATCACGCGCCACTTGGAGTCCCCGAGATCGATGTCGGTATGGATGTCAAGGGCTGCTGGCAGATGGACATCGGCGTTGCGCGGCAGGACCAGCCCGCGTACGACCTGCCCCTGCGGATCCGTGTCCTGCAGGCGCAGGTACCGGTGTTGACCGTTCGGGCGCTGGCTGTTCCTGACGACTTCCAGATCCAGAGTGCGGATGGCCGCGAGCGCGGGTGCGACTTCGAGGGCGATGCGCTCGGAGTCAGGTTGCGGTCCCTTGCACAGAGAGGTCTCGAAGGAAGCGGCTGTCTCCCACACGCGCGTGATGTAGAGGGCCAAGCCGTGCATCTTCTGCAGGCCCTTGGCGTGTCGGGCGGAATCGCTGACCGGGAAGAGGGCGGTGGCCGTCTGCGGCATGAGAAAGTCCCCTGCTGGTGGCTCCGCTCAGGCGAAGGGAGCAGGCTATCGGGGGCCGATTCCGCATTGCACCGGGATTTTGATGGACTGCGGGGTACGCTCGACAAGTCGCTAAGAAACAGCGGTAAAAGCCCAGTTCGGGCGAGCGCTGCCCGACAGGTCAAACGAGAACCTGCACAACTCCGGATCAGCCGACGCGCTTGATCCGCAGGATCTGCGGCTTCCAGTAGGACAGCGGCTTGATGCGCACGTTCAGGCCGGTGCGCGGGGCGTCGATGACCTGGTCGTTCCCGATGTACATGGTCACGTGTTCTGGGTAGGAGGCGCTGCCCCCGGCGAAGATCAGGTCACCCGGCTCGAGGTCGCTCACGGACTTCACCTCGGTGCCCACATTGACCTGGTCGTAGGTGACGCGCGGCAGGTTCACGCCCACGGTGCTCCACGCGTATTTCACCAGGCTCGAGCAGTCGCACCGGTTCGCCCCTTCGAAGGGAGGCCGGCAGTTGCCTCCGTACAGGTACGGCGTGTTGAGGGCTTGCTTCGCCGCTTCGATGACCTTGCCCACCTTCCCGCTGACGGTGCCGGAACCGGTGCTCTGCTCAGGGGCGGCCCACTTCTCGGCCAGGGCACGGATGTTGCGGACGTAGTCCTGGGTCTCCTTGTACGGCGGGATGCCGTTGTACTTCTCCACGGCGTAGGGGCCAGCGTTGTACGCGGCGAGCATGTTGTCGGTGTCGTCACCGGGGACCTTGCGGACCGCGTCGGCGAGCTCGCAGTCGTACTTGACCTGCGAGGGGACAGCGTCCTCCGGGTCCAGCGGGTCGCGTTTGCCGTCCCCGTTGCCGTCGATTCCTTTCGCCGCCCAGGTGCTGGGGATGAACTGCGCGATGCCCAGGGCTCCTGCGCCGCCGTCGGGCGGGTTCTTGCGGAACCCGGACTCCTGGAACAGCTGGGCGGCGATCAGGGACGGCGTGACCTCGGGGCAGCCGTACGTCGAGACGGCGTTGGTGATGATGGGCCGCAGCCAGTCGGGGATCTCGTCGGTGGCCGCGAGACCGCCGCCGAATCCCGCGCTCTGGAGGGAGTCGCTGGTGTTGTCCTCGCCGATGGCGGAGGAGAGGGCCAGGACCGCGGTGAGGATGAGGCAGAAGCCGAGGAACGGCAGCCCGAGGAGGACCAGCACCAGGCGCTTGGCGAACTTCGACTCGTTCTGCTCAGGCATCGGGCAGCCCCACCACACGCCAGGTGCCGCCTTCGCGGCGGAGCTTGAGCGCGACGTTCGCGACCGACTCGGTCGACGGCCCAGAGGTCGGCTTCTCGGTCACCCGGTAGATGACCCGGGCGAAGCCCCCGTCGCGGGTGGGGGCGGGTGCGCCATCGGGAAGCGACACTTGCACCACGGAGCAGGTCACCTGAACTCGGCGCTCTGTCCACTCCCGCCACTGCTGGCCGGCGGCGGTACCGCTCCTTCGCGCGCGAAGGTCGGCGGCGAGGTCGCCCGCTGTGTAGGCGGCGGCGCGCGACGACGCGTCGTCGTAGGAGGTGTCGCGGCCGGGGCGGGCATCGTGGCTGGCCCATGCGATCGTGAAGTCCCGGGCCGCCTTCTGCATCGGGGCCGGCAGGGAGACCGGCGCCTCGGCGAGCGACGTCTGGGACGTTTCGGCGGTAGGCCGCGAGGCCGTCGTGCGGGGCGTGGAGGACACGGCGCGGCGCGAACCGGCGTGGTGCGAGGAAGAGTTGGGAGCTGCCGGAGGCTCGGCGTGTTCGCTGCCGCCGCTGCCGGTGAGCAGCAGCGCTACACCGAGGACACCCAGGGCGGCGGCCGCCGTGAAGAGCGCGAACGTGCCGCGCCGGGCGCGCCTGTCGTCGGTTTCGGGCATGAGGGTCCCCCGTCGGGTGGCTGAGGTGCTGGGGAAAGGGCGGTCCGGGAACGAGGCCCCGGGCCGGTCGCGCTACGGCCGCGGCTTCGGCGGTCCGGCTGGCCTGGTGGCACGCCGGATAGCCCGGGGCGCGCCCGCCGGTGTGGCCGGACTCGTCTTCGCGGCAGGTGCTGGGGTGGGCGGGGCCGGCATGGTCGGCACCGTGGTCGGCTGAGCGGCCGGAGGCTTGGGTGCGGCCGGCGCGGTGGTGCCGGGCACCTGCGGCGCGATCGCCCCGGCCCGGGGACCGGGCGGGCTCGACGATTTGGCGTTCGGCTGGATCGGCGCGAGGCCCAGATTCACCTGGGCCTTGGTGCCGGTCTGGGCGACGAACCGGCCGGCGGCGGCGACGTTGCGCTTGTACTCGGCGCCGAAGTCCTTGGCCTCCTGGACCTTCTTGTCGACCGTGCGCGCCTTGACGGCGGTGAGCTGGCTGCGCACCTGATCCGCCCGCGTCTTGGCTGCGGACGTGCCGCGCTTGGTGGCAGCGACGCCGCGCGGGATGCCCACCGGCGCACCGACGGTGGCCATGAAGGCGAACTTCCCGGCCTTCGCCCCGTACTTCGCGGTGGCGGCGGCTGCCTTGCCGGTGGCCATGGTGGCCCGCCCGCCCCTCGTCTGGGACATCTTGTTGGCGGCCGCCGTGGCCAGGCGCTTCTTCAAGGTCGCCTTCGCCGCCTGCTGGGCCGCGACCTTCGTCGCCGCGCTCGCACCTCCGGTACCGACCGCCGCTGCCGCGTTGGTGGCCAGGCGGGCCGCTGTCCGCAGCCGGCTGGCCTTGCGGTTCGCCTGCGGCGAGCCGACCCAGGCGTTACGAGCGGTCTTGAGCCCCTTGCCCATCGGCTGGCTCACCCGGCGGGCTTCGCCGCGCGCCTCGCCCCACATCTGCTTGAGGCCGGGGGCAGTCTCGGCATAGCGGCCCGGGCTGCTGAACACCGACCGGCGGGCGCCGCCGACGCGGGCGTTGGCGAGCTTGCGGTTCAGGTTGACCGCGATGCTCTGCGCCGTCTGCTTGATCCTCTTGTGGCCGGCCAGCCCGGCCACGGCCGTGACGTCGATGACGATGAACTTCACGGCCAGCACGTCGCCGGTGTCCGCGTCGATGAGGGCGAGGACGATCAGGATGAAGACGGCCAGGAAGAGGATGGCGAGAGCGATTCCGAGGACCGCCTTGGTGATCGCGGAGAACCACCGCCACAGCGTGGCCCGCCCGCCGCCGGGCAGGATGCCGGCGCACAGGGCCCAGTGACCGCGGATGGCCTCGAAGGCCAGCCAGCCCTGCGCGGTGAGGAACCCGCCGGTGACGAGCACCATGAGGACGGCGACGATGACGGCGGCGATCGCGACGAACAGGGCGCTGAAGGCAAGGTCCGCCGACGCCCGCTTGGCCTTCGGCTTCTGGTCGCCGCACTCTGACTCGAACTTCTTCTGCGCCTTGTTGAGCGACGCGATGAAGTTCGTGTCGTACATCGAGTCCATCATCGCGGCGTCCCAGTAGTTCAGGCCGCTCTCGTTGAGGTTGTACTCGGCGAGCTTGAATTCACGGAACGCCTTGTCACAGGTGCCGTCGAAGGTGCTCCCGTACACCATCAGCTCGTTGGGCTTGACGATGAAGGCATCCACCAGGGCGTCGGTGATGGGCTTGGCGACGTTGTCCGGGTCGGAGCTGCCCCGGGCGTGCTCGGGGTCCTCGGACAAGACGATGCTCGCGACTTCGAGCGTGAAGTCCTTGGCCTTGCCCAGCAGCCCCTCGTCGGACAGGAGCATGGTCGAGCCCTGCGGCTGCGGCTGGTCGTGCTGGCCGAGCAGGACCTGGGCTGGGGAGACCAGCACGGTCGTGGCCACGGAGGCGACGACCAGGGAGACCCCGATCTCGGCGAAGCCGCGCGAGCGCTCCCTGAAGAGGATCATCCAGCCGGCGTAGAGGCCGGCGAACAGCAGGAAGAGACCGGGGAGGCCCATCCTGTCGATGACCTGGTTCTTGAGGGTGGTGGAGATGTGGTCGACCGGCCCGACGAGGACGTCGGCCAGGCCGAAGTTCAGCGCCCACTTGATAAGCCAGCAGGTGAAGCCGACGACCCACTTCGCGACGCCGAACAGCAGCTGCGCGATGATGTTCCAGATCTTGAGGTCGATGTCCTTCCAGCCGCCCGTGTCCGTCTTCACGGTGTAGGCGGAGATCGGGACGCCGTCCTTGTCCGTGACGTTGAAGGGCTGGAGGAGGCCGTCGCTGCCGTCCTTCGGCTTCTTGAGCAGGTCGTCGGCCTTCGAGGCGCTGTCGGCCGACTGCCCCGGGGTGGGGGAGGCCGACGAACCCGGGGCAGTCGGCCGACAG
>NZ_LIQQ01000584.1 GCF_001418565.1 Streptomyces graminilatus
CCGTGCTCACCGCCGCCGTGGTTGCGGCGCAGGGTGGGGACCACCACGGGTGCGGTGCCCGCCAGTTCGGCCGCGTCGGCCACGGCGGCGGTGAGCACGGGGTGCGGGCTGATCTCGATGAACACCCGGTGCCCGGCCTGGGCGAGCGCGGTGACGGCCGGTGCGAAGGCGACCGTCTCCCGGAGGTTGCGGTACCAGTAGGCGCCGTCCAGCACGGGATCCGTCGCGTCCCGTACGACGGTGGAGTGGAAGGGGATGCGGGCGGGGCGCGGGGTGACGTCGGCGAGGGCGTCGAGGAGTTCCTCGCGGATGGTCTCGACGCCCGAGGAGTGGGAGGCGTAGTCGACGGCGACGCGCCGGGCCCGTACGTCGTCGGCGGCGCACGAGGCGAGCAGGGCCTCCAGCGCGTCGGACGGGCCGGCCACCACCACGGCGGCGGGGCCGTTGACGACGGCGAGTTCCAGCCGGTCGTCCAGGTTCGCGAGGCGGGCCCGGACCGTCTCCTCGGACTCGGGTACGGCCACCATCCCGCCGTGGCCGGAGAGCCGGGCGCCGATCAGTTCGGCTCGGCGTACGGAGATCCGGGCGCCGTCCGCCAGGGAGAGCGCCCCGGCCACGCAGGCCGCGGCGACCTCTCCCTGCGAGTGGCCGACGACCGCGGCGGGCCGTACTCCGTGGGCGCGCCACACCTCGGCGAGGCTGACCATGACGGCCCACAGCACGGGCTGGAGCACGTCGACCCGGTCGAGGTCGGGTGCGCCGGGCGTCTGTCGTACGACGTCGGTCGGGGACCAGTCGACGCAGGCCGCGAGGGCCTGTTCGCACTCCGCCCAGCGGGCCGCGAACGCCGGTTGGGCGTCGAGGAGTTCGCTCGCCATGCCGGCCCACTGGGAGCCCTGGCCGGGGAACACGAAGACGGGGCCGGGGCCGGTGCCGGAGTCGTCGGGGACCGGGGCGGTGACCGCGTCGGGCGTGGACTCGCCCCGGGCGAGCGCCGACAGGGCGCGCAGCCGGGCGGGGCGGTCGGCGCCCAGGACGACCGCGCGGTGGGGGAAGAGGGTCCGGGTCGACAGGAGGGCGTGGCCGATGTCGTCCGGGGAGGCGTCCGGGGCGGCTTCGAACAGCGTTCGCGCCTGGTCGGCGAGGGCCTGCGGGGTCCGGGCCGACAACACCCAGGGGATGTCGGCGAGTTCGGCGAGTTCCGTGACCGTGGTGTCGTCGCCGGTGGTGGTGTCCACGGGGGTTTCCGCAGACGTTTCCGCGTCCCAGGACGACAGCACGACATGGCAGTTGGTGCCGCCCAGGCCGAAGGCGCTGACGCCCGCGACGCGGGGTCCGGGTCCGGCCGGCCAGGGCTCGGTGGTGCGCTGGACGGTCATACCGAGGTCGGCCAGCGGGATGCGGGGGTTGGGGGTCTCGTGGTTGAGGGTGGGCACGAGGCGCGCGTCGCGCACGCACAGGGCGGTCTTGAGGAGACCGGCGATCCCGGCGGCGCCCTCCAGGTGGCCGATGTTGGTCTTGACCGAGCCGACCCGCAGGGGCTGTCCCTCGGGGCGGGCCGTGCCGAGGGCGGCGCCGAGCGCGGCGGCCTCGATGGGGTCGCCCTCGGGTGTGCCGGTGCCGTGGAGTTCGACGTACTGGATCTCGGCCGGGTCGGTGTCCGCCCGGGCGCACGCGAGGAGGACGGCCTCCCGCTGGGCCTCGGCGTCGGGTGCGGTGAGGCCGCTGCCGCCGCCGTCGTTGTTGACCGCGCTGCCCCGGATCAGGCAGTGGATGCGGTCCCCGTCGGCGAGGGCCGCCCGGAGCGGCTTCAGTACGACGAGGCCGCCGCCCTCACCGCGTACGTAGCCGTTGGCGCGGGCGTCGAAGGTGTGGCAGCGGCCGTCCGGGGAGAGCGCGCCGAGTCGGGCCACGGCGAGGGTGCTGTCGGGGGACAGCACCAGGTTGACGCCGCCCGCGAGTGCCACCGCGCACTCGCCCCTGCGCAGGCTCTCGACGGCCAGATGGACCGCGACCAGCGAGGAGGACTGCCCGGTGTCGACCGTGAGGCTCGGGCCGCGCAGCCCCAGGGTGTACGAGACCCGGTTGGCGAGCAGCGAGCGCTGCACTCCGGTGAAGGTGTGCGGGGTGACGGCGTCGGGGCCCTGGTCCTGGACGAGTCTCGCCCAGTCGTCGGCGAGCGCGCCCACGAAGACTCCGGCGCGGCTGCCGCCGAGTGTGGCGGGGACGGTACCGGCGTGTTCCAGGGCCTCCCAGCCGAGTTCGAGGAGCAGCCGCTGCTGCGGGTCCATGGCGGCGGCCTCGCGCGGTGAGACCCCGAAGAAGGCGGCGTCGAACCCGTCCACTCCGCTCAGGAAGCCGCCCCGGGCGGGGATTCCCGGCTGGTCCGGAACAACGCCGCGGCGTTCCTCCGGCACTTCGGCCACGGCGTCGCCGCCACGGGCGAGCAGCTCGGCGAACTCCGCCGGGTTGCCCGCGCCCGGCAGGCGGCACGCCATGCCGACGACGGCGATCG
>NZ_LIQQ01000585.1 GCF_001418565.1 Streptomyces graminilatus
GGGTCCTTGCGGGAGGGGGATTCGGCTGTGCGGTGGTATCCGTTCTGAGCGCCCGCCGGCCTTCAGGGCGTGATGCTGACCTTCAAGGCGTGGTGTCGAGTGAGCAGTCGTACCGGTAGGTGACACAGACCACAGGAACTCCCCCCGCTTCATGGAGAGAAGAGGGTGTGAAGGACTCAGAGAACGAGGTGCGCCGTCGGGTGCGCGAGGGGGACCGCGCGGCGTTCGCCCAGCTGTACGAGGAGTTCGCCCGTGCCGTGTACAACCACGGGTTGCGCCTGACCGGCGACTGGTCGACAGCCGAAGAGATCATGTCCGAGACGTTCCTGGCCGCCTGGCGCACACGTACGCGTGTACGAGAGGACGGTGGTTCCCTGCTGCCCTGGCTGCTGGGCATCGCCACCCACAAGGCGGACAACGCCCGGCGGAGCCTGCGTCGGCGCCAGTCGTTCCTGGCGCGTCAGTCCCGGCCGCCGAGTGTGGAGGACTTCGCGCCCCAGCTGGCCGGACGGATCGACGACGCGGCCCGTCTGCGCGCCGTTCAGGTCGCCCTGGACCGGCTGAGACGCCAGGAGCGGGAGGTGCTGGCCCTGTGCGTGTGGTCCGGCCTGGACTACCAGCAGACGGCCGAGGCCCTGGGCATCGCGGTCGGGACCGTACGTTCCCGGCTCTCGCGTGCCCGTAAGAAGCTCGCCCGTCTCGCGGAGGAAAACCCGGAACCGGGCTCCGCCCGCGGAGAGATGACAAGTGAGGCCGCGATCGCGGCCCTGCCCGTGCGGGAGGAGCTCATATGAAGGACAGGACCACCTCCGCTTCCCGGGAGTGGCGCGACGACCGCGAGGAGATCGCCCGCCTGCTACCGCCCCCGGCCGACTGGGACGTTCCGCGCGAGCAGCACCTTCGTCACAAGGATCTACTGATGCGCACCATCGACCGCGACCAGGACCAAGTTCGTGACCACGACCGTGACCGCGACCGTGACCGCGACCAGGCCGTACGTACCCGGCCGGCCCGTCGGCTGCCGCGGCCCGCGCTTCTGGCACCGGCGACCGCGCTTGCCCTGGCCTGCGCGGTGACCGCGGGAATCGCCCTGACCGGCAGCGACAAGGGGTCCGGTACCGCGTCGCACGGCGCGGCCACGGACATGCGGCCCGCCGCGGCCCTCCTCGACCGGATCTCCACCGCCGCCGGGGAACGCACCGCCCCCACCGTGCGGGACGACCAGTTCGTCTACACCAGGGAGAAGACCCGCGGCGCCGACCTGACCACCGGGAAGGCCGTACTCGGCCCCCTGGTCGACCGTGAGGTGTGGTCCGCCCAGGAGCCGGGGCGTCTGCGCAAGCTCGGTCTGATCCGGGAAGACGGTCAGACGTTCCCCGTCAACGCCAATCTAGGTGACACCCACGGCACGGCGGCCGGCCTCTACCGGCCCACCTACCGCTGGTTCGGTTCCCTGCCCACCGACCCTGACAGACTGCTGACCTACCTGTACGCGAAGACCCCGCGCGCCGAGAGCCGCGAGCGCGACCAGGCGGTGTTCGAGCAGATCGGCGCGCTGCTCGGCGGGGTGATGCCGCCCCGCACCGCTGCCGCCCTCTACCGGGCCGCGGCGAAGATCCCCGGTGTCACCCCGGCCCCGAAGGCGCGTGACGCCATCGGCCGCCAGGGCCTCGGCATCGCCCGCGACGACACCCGTTACGGCATCAGGACCGAGTGGGTCTTCGGTACCAAGGACTACGCCTTCCTCGGCTCCCGCAGCTACCTGATCAAGGACACGTCCTACGGAAAGTCCGGCACCCTGCTGTCCAGCGACGCCGAGCTGGACCACGCCGTGGTCGACGAGGCCGGCGAGTCGCCCGCCGCCGGGTAAGGGGCAGGGAACGGGCGGCCCCGGCGCTTTCGTCGGACCCGACCGTCACGGGCGCGTGCGCGTGCGCGTGGGGACCGACCTTGAAATCGCGTGGTGACCGACCTTGAAATGTCGCGCGGTTCCCCGCGCCCCTACGCGGGCCGTTCCCCGGCCTGGATCGTCCGCGCCGCTCGCCGCAGCTCCGTGAGCACCGTCCGTACGGCTTTGCGGGCCGCGCGTTCCGGGCGGTGCAGGGCGTCGATCCGGCGTCTGGCCCGGACGCCGCTGAGGGGTCTGAGGACCAGGGCCGGGTGGGGGCGGGAGGTCCAGCGGGGCATCAGGGCGAGGCCTCCGCCTGCGGCCACCGCCTCCGCCGCCACCGCGAACTCGTTGATGCGGTGGGCGAGATGGGGGCGGCGGCCGGCCGCGGTGGCGATGGCCTCGATCGTCGCCATGATCGGGAAACCGTCGTGCACGGCGATCCAGGGCTGGTCGGCCACATCGTCGGGGGTCAGAGTGCGCTTGGCAGCGAGCGGATGGTCGGCCGGCATGGCCACGTCGAGGGGTTCGCGCAGCAGCGGGGTGGCCGCCACCGTGCGGGGCCAGGGCGGCGCGTGGTCCAGACGGTGGGCGAGGACCAGGTCGTACTCCCGGGTCAGCGGCGGGAAGTCGTCCTGCGTCACGTCCTCGTCGGCCAGCGCGAGCACCGGCCCGTCCGGTCGGGCGAGGGCCCGCAGCAGCAGCGGGAAGAAGGCGGCGCCCGCGCTGTGGAACGCCGCCACGGACACCTCGCCGTCCGGCCGGTCCAGGAACTCCTCCACGGTGTGCCGGGCCCGCGCCAGGGCCGCCTCCACCTCGGTCGCCGCGCCCGCCAGCGCCTGCCCGGCGTCGGTCAGCACCAGGCGGCGCCCCTGGCGCTCGGTGAGCGGGACCGGGATGGCGCGCTGGAGCAGCCGCAGTTGCTGCGAGATCGCGGAGGGCGTGACGAGCAGCGCGTCGGCGACCGCGGTGACGCTGCCCAGCTCACCGAGTTCACGCAGGATCCGCAGCTGCCGTTCGTCCATGGGACGAGTGTAGGCGGCCGATGAAGGGAAACTAAAAGATCGTTTAAGAAGGTGAGTCTGGGCTAAAGGGTTGTCGGCAGTGCACCGTGAACGCGTGTCCGACTCTCGCCGTACCGACGCGGTACTCCTCCTGGTCGCGCTCGTCTGGGGTTCCAGTTATCTGTCCGCCCAGACCGCCACCTCCGCCCTGCCCGTTCTCGTGGTCCTGTTCGCGCGCTACGCCGTCTCCGCGCTCGCCTGTCTCGGCCTGGTCGCCGCCGGGCGGGGGAAGGGGCGGGGACAGGAGCGGGGACAGGGGCAGGGCAGTGGTCTTCGTCCGTTCACCCGGGAGGAGGTGCGGGCCGCATTGCCGCTCGGGGTCACGCAGGCCGCCGTGCTCGTCGTGGAGACGTACGGGGTCGCCCACACCACCGCCGCCAACGCGGGCCTGATCATCAGCCTGACGATCGTGCTCACCCCTCTCCTGGACCGCGCCGGACATCCCGGCGGGCTGCCCCCGGTCTTCTACGCCGCCGCCGGCGTCTGTGTCCTGGCCGTCGGTCTGCTCATGTCCGGCAACGGTTTCCACGCGCTGCGCCTTGGCGACCTGCTGATGCTCGGGGCGGCGTTGATACGGGCGGTCCATGTGGCCCTGGTCGGACGCCTCACCACGGGCCGGGCGATCCGCCCCCTGCACCTCACGACGCTCCAGACCGTGATCGGCACGGTCCTGTTCCTGCCTGCCGCGGCTCCCGGTCTGCCGGCGCTCGTCCGCGCCGATTCCGGGACGTGGACGCAGTTGCTGTATCTCGCGCTGTTCTGCAGCGTGTTCGCGTTCCTCGGCCAGACCTGGGCCGTGCAGCACACCTCGGCGAGCCGGGCCAGCCTGCTGCTGGGCACGGAGCCGATCTGGGCCGCCGCGATCGGGATCGCTCTGGGCGGGGAGCATTTGACGCCGCTCACGGCGCTCGGTGCGACGCTGATGGTCACGGGCACGTACTGGGGGCAGTCGGTGGAACGCGCCCACCGCTCGGCGCGGGCCGAGTTGCTCGCCCCCGCCGCCCCTACCCGTCCCGT
>NZ_LIQQ01000586.1 GCF_001418565.1 Streptomyces graminilatus
GGGGGCAGCGCCCCCGAGGACGGGACGGGAACGGGTAGGGGCGGCGGGGGCGAGGAAACTGCGTCGGCCGCGTCTCGTCAGGTGCTCGGAGTCAGCACCATCAGTGCTGTGCCCGCCTCCACCTGGGCGCCGGGTCTGGTCAGGATCTGGTGGACGACGCCGGATATCGGGGCGTGTACCCGGGACTCCATCTTCATCGCCTCCAGGGCCAGGAGCGGTTGGCCCGCTGTCACCTCGTCGCCCTGCGACACGTTCAACTGCCAGACCGATGCGGCGAATTCGGCCTCGATCAGGTGACCCCCGGCGGGAACACTCACCTCGGGTGCGGCGGCGGGAGGTGCCGTTGCCGCGTCCGCCCTGGTGAACTCGCCCGCCGCCTCCCAGGCATCCCGCTCCGCCGAGAACGCCGCGCCCTGGCGGGAGCGGAACTCCGCTATCGGTTCGGCGTTCTCCGTCAGGAACTCCTCGTACTCCGCCAGGGAGAACACGCCCTCCTCGATGCGCGGGACGAAGCGGCCCGAGACGATGTCGGCGCGCAGTTCAAGGAGTTCGTCAGGCTCGACGGCGTACCACTTGATGCGGTCGAAGAACCGCAGCAGCCACGGCGAGCCCGGCTCGAACGCGCCGCGCTGCTGCCAGCCCGACCACACCTGGGTCGTACGGCCGACGAACTGGTAGCCGCCGGGACCTTCCATGCCGTAGACGCACAGGTAGGCGCCGCCGATGCCCACCGAGTTCTCGGCCGTCCAGGTGCGGGCCGGGTTGTACTTCGTCGTCACCAAGCGGTGGCGGGGGTCCAGGGGGGTGGCGACGGGTGCGCCCAAGTAGACGTCTCCCAGGCCCAGTACGAGGTACTCCGCCTCGAAGACCGTGCGGTACACGTCGTCCACCGAGGCCAGGCCGTTCACTCTGCGGATGAACTCGATGTTCCACGGGCACCAGGGGGCGTCGTCGCGAACTCCCGCCATGTAGCGGGCGATCGCCTCGCGGGTCGCCGGGTCGTCCCAGGAGAGAGGGAGGTGGATCGTGCGGGAGGGGACCGTCAGGCGGTCCGCGGGGGGCAGAGCGGTCGCGGTCTTCCGTACGGTGGTGAGGAGGTCCGACTGGGGCAGGACCTTCGGGTTCACCTGGATCTGGAGCGAGCGGATGCCCGGGGTCAGGTCCGTGACTCCGTCCAGGTCCAGCTTCGTCACCGCCTCCATCAGGGCGTGGACGCGCATCCGGAGTGCCAAGTCCAGTTGCATCGGGCCGAATTCGACCAGCAGGTTGTCGTCGCCGCTGCGGCGGTACGTGATGTCGCCGTCCCTGGCCAGGATGCCGCCGTCGACGATCGGCGCCCGCCGTACGCCCGTTGTGTCCACGGGTGCGAAGCGGACCGAGTCGCCGGGGCGCAACTGGCCCAGTTTCCAGCGTTCCGTGCTGAGGACGGTCGCCGGGCACACGAAGCCGCCGAGCGAGGGGCCGTCCGGGCCCAGCAGCACCGGCATGTCGCCGGTGTAGTCGACGGCGCCCACGGAGTACGGCGTGTCGTGGATGTTGGACGGGTGCAGGCCCGCCTCACCGCCGTCGGTGCGCGCCCAGCGAGGCTTGGGACCGACCAGCCGTACTCCCGTGCGGGCCGAGTTGAAGTGGACCTTCCAGTCGGCCGCGTAGAAGTCGTGGATGTCCTCCTCGGTGAAGAACTCCGGTGCCGCGTGCGGGCCTTCGACCGCACCGAGGTGCCAGGTGGATGTGAACTCCGGGCGGTCCCGCGGAGCGACGGGCCTCGCCGACTCCGTCATCTCCCCGCCGTGCAGGACATCGCCCGTGCGCAGCGTCCTGCCCCCGTGGCCACCGAATCCGCCCAGCGTGAAGGTGGCCGCGCTGCCCAGGAACGGCGGTACGTCCAGGCCGCCGCCCGCGAAGAGGACGTACGTCCTGAGGCCCTGTTCCGTCGGGGCGCCGATCGCCAGTACCGCACCGGCCGGTACCGTCACCGGCTCCCACTGGGCGACCGGCGAGCCGTCCAGCGTGACCGGTGCCGGGGCCCCGGTCACGCACACCGTCGTGGGGTGCGTGAACCTCAACGACGGGCCCTGGAGGGTGCATTCGAGGCCGGGGGCGCCCTCGTCGTTGCCCAGGGCGCGGTTGCCCAGCCGAAACGAGCGGTCGTCCATCGGGCCGCACGGCGGCACGCCCACCTGCCAGTAGCCGATGCGGCCCGGCCAGTCCTGGACCGTCGTCAGTGTTCCTCCGGAGACCACCTCGATGCGCGGAGTCGGATCGGTCACGGTGGTGAGGGTTGTCGTCGAGTGCGTCGCGGTGCGGAAGGCGGGGTTCGCCAGCGCCGCCCGTACCAGACCCAGGTTCGTCTCGATGCCGTCGACCCGGGTGCGGGCCAGCGCCTCGTCCAGGCGGCACAGCGCGTCCTCCCGGTCGGTGCCGTACGCGATCACCTTCGCGAGCATGGGGTCGTACGACGTGGTCACCTCGGTGCCCCTCTCCACCCAGCCGTCGATCCGTACCCCGGCCGGGAACTCCACCCGTGTCAACAGGCCCGCGCTGGGCCGGTGTTCGCGGGAGGGGTCCTCCGCGTAGACACGGGCCTCGACGGCGTGACCTCGGGGACCACCCGGCTCCCGTACGACATCCCGCTCGCCTTGGGCCAGGCGCAGCATCCAGGCGACGAGGTCGACGCCGTAGATCTCCTCCGTGACCGGATGTTCCACCTGGAGCCGGGTGTTGACCTCCAGGAAGTACGCCTCCTCGCGGGCGGCGTCGTACACGAACTCCACCGTTCCGGCGGAGCGGTAGCCGACCGATGCGCACAAGTCGCGTGCGGAGGTCGCCAGTTGGGCCCGGATATGAGGCGGAAGCCCGGGTGCCGGGGCCTCCTCCAGCACCTTCTGGTTGCGGCGCTGGAGTGAGCAGTCGCGGTCGCCGAAGGTGACGACCCGGCCCTCGCCGTCGCCGAAGACCTGCACCTCGACATGGCGGGCGTGTTCGACGAGCCGTTCCAGGAAGACTCCGGCCGAGGAGAAGGAGGCGGCGGCCACGCGCTGCACCCGCTCCCAGGCGTCGGCAAGTTCGGCGGCCGACGCGCAGGCCGACATGCCGATTCCGCCGCCCCCGCCGGTCGCCTTCAGCATCACGGGATAGCCGATGGCGGCGGCCTGCTCGTACGCCTCGTCGAGGGAGGCCAGGAGTCCCGTGCCGGGGGCGAGGGGCACGCCCGCCGCCTCGGCCGCCGCCCTTGCCGTGTGTTTCGCGCCGAACAGTTCCAACTGGCTCGGCGTCGGTCCTACGAACACGATCCCCGCGTCCTCGCAGCGCCGCGCGAAGTCCGCGTCCTCGGACAGGAAGCCGTACCCGGGATGGATCGCCCCCGCGCCCGTCACCTTGGCCGCCGCCAGCACCAGATCGGCGTTGAGATACGACTCCTTCGCGGGCGCCGGACCGAGCCGCACCGCCTCGTCGGCGAGCCGGACGTGCGGGGCCGAGCGGTCGGCGTCGGAGTGGACCGCGACCGTGCGCAGGCCCAGCTCGCGTGCCGTACGGATGACGCGTACGGCGATCTCGCCCCGGTTGGCGACCAGCAGCGTGTCGAAGGTCATTCCGTGCCCGCCCCGCTGCCTGTTCCGCTCCCTGTCCCGCTCCCTGTCCCGCTCCCTGTCCCTGTCCCGCTCCCTGTCCCGGTCCCTGTCCTGGTGTCCGGCTCGGTGATGGTCATCTCCACCGCCGTCGGGTCGAATCCGTTGCAGGGGTTGTTGATCTGGGGGCAGTTGGAGACGAGGACCAGGACATCGCGCTCGGCGCGGAGCGTGAGCGAGAGGCCCGGCGCCGAGAGGCCGTCCACGATGCCGAGCGTGCCGTCCTTCTCCACCGGCACGTTCATGTACCAGTTGATGTTGGACACCAAGTCCCTTTTGCCCAGGCCGTGTTTGGCGCCCTCGGCGAGGAAGTTGTCCACGCACGCGTGCTGCGACCAGGTGTGGTGGCCGTAGCGCAGGGTGTTCGACTCCTTGGAGCAGGCGCCGCCGACCGTGTCGTGCCGGCCGACGTCGTCGGCGACCACCGTCATCAGGGGCGTGTGCTCGTTCGACATCAGGACGCTGCCCGTGGTCAGGAAGACGCCGCCCTGCGCGTGGATGGTGTCGGGCGCGCTGTAGCGCACGGACGTGTCGTGGGCGTCGTACACGAGGAAGTCCACGGCCTGGTTGCCGTGCAGGTCGGTGATGGTCAGCGTGCCGCCGGCGCGGACGACGGACGACCAGGCGGCGCGGGCGGGAACGACGGCCTTCCGGGCATTCGGCCGGATGTCTGGCTGGACGGTCGGCGTGCTCATGCGAGCCCCCTCGCGGTGAGGAATTCGGCGGTGTTCAGGAACGCTCGGCGGCCCTCGGGTGTGGCCTCCCACACGGGGTCGCCGGGGCGGGTCGCCTCCGCGCGCCAGGCCAGCACCTCCAGGGGAGTGCTGACGTAGTCCTCGCGCGGGTCGGCGGGGTGCGGGACGTTCGCGATGAGCACCGTGACGTCCTGCTCGGCGCGCAGCGTCACACTGCCGCCCGGTCCGGCCGAGCCGGTGAAGTCGAGGGTGCCGTCCTCCCGTACCGCCACGCCCTGGAAGAAGGAGAGCGAGGGTGGCAGATCGCGCGGCTGGAGGCCGTTCTTGGCGGCGGCCAGCTTGAACAGTTCACGGCCGGCGGGGGAGGGCGACTGCGGGGTGCCGTCGCCGTAACGGGTGGTGTTGCGTACGAGGGTCGAGGTGCCGCACAGCGCGTCGTGGCGCCCGGAGGTGTCGGCGATCAGGGTGGCGAGGACGCGGCCCTGGTCGGACAGGAGCAACTGGCCCTCGCCGAGGTAGGCGTTCCACTGGACCTTGACCGTGTCGGCGACGTTCAGCCGTTCCCAGGGCCGGTCCGCGACGAAGAGCAGCAGATGGGCGCAGGCGTCGCCGCGCAGGTCGGTCAGGCGCAGCTCGGTGCCGCGGGCCAGCACGCGGTGCGTGTAGTTGCCGCCCGCCACCGTCTCCGCCCACACCAGATGGCCGGCCTCGCAGGGTGGCGCCGGCCAGTCGGCGGCCGGGACGACGGGCATGGCCTCGGCCCGGGCGCCCTCCTGGGCACGGGCGTGGTCGCGGGCTCCGTACGTGGTCGATGTCCCCATCGAGGGTCCTCCGGCTCCGAAGTGGTACTTCCTGTGGACCTGTTTCTGAAACTGCTTCTGGAACTGGTTCTGAGCCGGTTCTGCACTGGTTCCGGAACCGGCCCGGTGTCTAATTTCTGTCGCGCGACAGAAATTAG
>NZ_LIQQ01000587.1 GCF_001418565.1 Streptomyces graminilatus
CGGCGACCCCGTCGGCGAGCGCCCCGATGGGCGGCGGCGCCACCGCCGTCCCGACCGCGCTCCCGACGGCTCTGCCCGGCGCGACGGGCCCGCTACGACCGCCGCCCTCAGGCGTGCTTCCCACGCCTCCCCCGCCCGCCGCCGACGACGCGACCACGATCCCGCAGCGGCCCAGCACACCGGCGCCCGCGGCCGCCGACCAGGTGCGCCCGGCGACACCTTCGCCGGCCGCGACGTCACCTCAGCCCCAGCCGCAGGCCCAGCCTCCGCAGCAGGGGTCACCGGCCCCCGCGCCTGCACCCCAGCCCGCACAGACGCCCGCACCCGCCCCGAAGCCCTCGACGCCCGGCGGAGTGTGCGTACCGCTCATCGGCCTGTGCGTGGACGCCCTGAACCACCGCCACTGAGCGGAGGGGAGAAACAGCTGGAGCGGTACGGCGGCCGGAGTCAGGCGACCGGGCCGGTCCGCCGGGTGAGCAGCCAGGGTTCGACCACGCCGAGCCCGCGTACCGGCCGCTGCCACATCGGCTGGAGCGCGAAGCGGTACACCGGCGGCTCCTCGCCCTCCTTCTCCGCCTTGGCGGCGGCCTCGGCGGCCTCCGCCTCGGAGGCGGGCGCGTCCCCGGTACGGATCAGCTCCTCCGCGAACGCCGCGTCGACGAGGACGGCGTCCCGTGGCGCTATCGACGTCAGCCGCGAGGCCAGATTCACCGTCGAACCGAACACATCACCCATACGGGTGGTCACCGTGCCGAAGGCCATCCCGACCCGCAGCTCGGGCATCGTCTCGTCGTGCGCCATCGTCTCGATGAGCCGCAGCGCGATCTCGGCGGCCACACCCGCGTCGTCCGCCGCGTACAGCACCTCGTCGCCCAGCGTCTTGACGAGCCGCCCGCCGTTCGCCGCCACCAGGTCGGCGGCCGTGGTCTCGAAGGCCTCGACGAGTTCGCCGAGTTCCTCCTCCTCCATCCGCCGGGTCAGGCGCGTAAAACCGACCAGGTCCGCGAAGCAGACGGCGAGCCGCCGGTCGACCATCTCCTCGTCGTCGGCGGCCTGGACGACCCGCCCGGTCGCGGCGGCGAGCTGGCGCCGCCAGACGTACACGATGAACTCCTCCAGCTCGGGCAGGAGCAGTTCGATCAGCGGATACGTCACCTCGGTGCGCGTCATCCCGGGCTCGGGCGGCTCGGTCAGCCCCTCCAGGAAGGAATCGATCTGCCATTCGGCCAAACGGGCGGTGGTCTGCCCCGTGGAGCGCGCCACCTGTACCGCCATCGCCTCGCTCAGCAGCCCCGCCTCGACGAGACCGGCGAGCCGGCGCAGCGCGAGTACGTCCGCCTCGGTGAGCGCCTTGGCCTGCCCGATGTCGGCGAAGCCCATCGCCCGCCAGAAACGGGACGCGAGTTCCATGGAGACACCGGCGCTGCGGGCGGCCTGAAAGGGGGTGTAGCGGCGCTCGGCGCCCAGGATGAGCTGTTCGAGGCGCAGGGCGAGCGGGTCGTCACCGGGGTCGGCGTCCTGCCCGTCCACCCGGCTGCCCGCCGAGCCGGAGCCCGTGTCGTCGACGGTCACGCCTGCTGCCCTTCCGATCTGTCACGGTCAGATATCGACCGCCCTCAACGATACGGCCTCGCTCCGCTGGGTTCAGCAGAGACAACGCACCCGGTGCTGGTGTGGCCGCCCCTGGGGGCTGCCGCCCCC
>NZ_LIQQ01000588.1 GCF_001418565.1 Streptomyces graminilatus
GCCCGCCCCCTTCCCGCCTGTGCCCGTGCTCCTGTTCGCGTTCTCGTCGTTGTCGTTGTCGTTGTCGTTGTTCTGGTTCTGGTCTCTCGTGCTCCGTCGACTTGTCCCACGGCCGTCCCCTGTTTCCCGTTTTCCCGGTGTTCCTGGATCGTCGCCACTGGGCGCGCACGGGTTCCGTGGTGCGCGCCGATACGTCGTAATAGGTGAATTCGCGGGCCTGTGGAGTGACCTCAGCGGGCCGTCATGCTCCAGGCCAGGGCCAGCGCCGCCGAGGGGGCGAGGGAGCCCACCCCCCAGCGGATGGCGCGGTACTTGGCGGACAGGATCGCGCTGACGTCGACCGCCTGGACGAGCAGCCAGCCCGCCGGATCGCGCCCCGCGTCGGCGACCCGGGCGGTGAGCGTCGCGAGGTCGCGGCGGGCACCCACCAGATCGCCGAAGTACGTCACCCCGTCCCGCGCCCGGACCGTGCCGGTGCGCGGCATGAGCGCCCCGACCAGCGCGGTCACCGCGACCGCCCAGAGCAGACCGGCGAGGATCAGCGTCACGTCGGCGGGTCCCCGCCAGCCGGGGGCGCCCTGCCAGCCGATGAGGAAGGCGGGCAGCGCGAGCGTCCCCGACAGCAGCACGGCCGCCTTCGAGTCGGCCCGCCCGAGATCCTCCCGGACGGTGCTGAGCAGCCGCTCGGCGACGCGCTCGGTCACCTGTTCCCCGCCGCGATCGGGCCCGTGCCGACCCCCGTGCGGCTCGGGCCCGACCAGTCCTGTGGTTCCCCCGTCACCGGTCACCGTCCGGTCCCCTCACGGGGTCCGGTCCCGTTCCCGCGACCGGTGTCGGAGTCGGAGTCGCCATCGGCGTCGTACGCCCAGTCCCAGCCGTCGTCCCGGGGGCGTTTGCGGCGGGGCGGTTCCGGGGCGGTGTCGTCCTCGGGCGGGTAGGGGTCCGCCTGGTGGGTGCCGTGGCGGCGGGCGTTGTCGGGGGGTGTGTCGGAGACCCAGTCCGGGGTGAAGGGTTCGGCGGTGGACGCCTCCAGCTCCGGCGTGGGCCGGTCGGTGCGGCCGTCGCGGCGGGCCGGGAGGGAGCCGATCGGGCCGCTGACCCCGCCCAGGCGCCCCCGGTTGAGGAGGTTGAGGGCCTGTGTCTCCATGTCGTTGGACTGGATCTGGCCGCTCTTCAGCATGTCGAACAGCAGGTCGACGCGCTCCTTCTCGTCGGCCCGGCCCTCCTGCCGGATCTTCTCCAGGAACTCCTTGGCCTCCGCGGGTTCGGCCGCCAGCATGTAGCTGAGCTGCTCCAGCTCCCCGCCCTGCAACATGGCCCGGAACCGCGCCTGGTGGACCAGGGTCAGCTCGGCGGAGGCCTGCGCGTCCCGGATGCCGTTCATGTACTCGATCGACCGGTCGTCGACGCGCAGCCGTACGTACAGCCGTACCCGCAGGCCGAGTTCGGCGCCCAGCTGGCCCCAGCGTCCGCCCGCGCACTCCCGGGTGATGGCCCGGTTGGCCTGTTCGGCCTCGTGCACCCGGTAGGTCGAGGTGACCTCGTGCAGCCGCTCCAGGACCGGGGAGGTGAGCCGTCCGGCGACGTCCTTCACGACCTCGACGGCGGCCAGGTACGGACTCTCCACCGTCCACTGGATGTCCACCTCGGCCTTGAAGAAGCTGGTCCCGCCCGCCGCGGGCAACTCCATCTCCAGCGGTGTCTGATAGGTGCCGAGCGCGATCTCGCAGATGTTGTACGGCCGCGCCAGCGCCCGTTTGTCCACGTGCTGGGTACCTCTCACGGTGACGACGCTGTGGCCGCCGTTCCGGTAGAACAGCACCAGCGCCTTCTGGGCGCTGACCTGCGGCTGGACGCCGTTCGGCGCGTACTCCGTCAGGAACGGGCCGGTCGGGTTCGCCGCCCCGGTGGCCTCGTCGTGGTCAGCCATGGCTTCTCTCCTCCTGGCCGATCTGACCGATCTGGCCGTTGTGGCCGTTGTGGCCGGTCCGGGTACGCCGGTCGTCGACCGCGAGCCACCACAGGGGGCGCGCGCGGCCGTCGGGGAACGGGTCGTCCGGATCGTTCATCATTCGGCGCAGCAGCCAGTCCAGCCGCCGCCGGTCGTTCTCCTTGGTGAACAGCGCGGGCAGCAGCTCCGCCAGCCCCGGCCGCGTCCACTCCGTGCCGTCCTTGCGGACGGCGGTGCGCAGCATGTTCTCCAGCGCGTCCATGGCCACATCCTTCGAGCGGGGCGTGTTCAGCGCGGTCCACATCAGGTCGGCCATGGGCTCGGCGAGTCCGGGCCGGGTCGCGGCCAGGGCGAGGGCGAGCGGCCAGTCGCCGCGCTCACCGAGCGCGGGCTCCGGCTCGTCGATCAGCAGCTTGTCCACCCTGGACTCGGCGAGCCAGATCGTGGCCGCGAGACCGAGGGTCTGGTACGCCTCCCGCTTGTGCCGGATCCAGTCGGACATCCGCCGCAGCACCTTCACGGCCTGCTCCTCGTCCGGCAGCGCCAGCAGCCGTACGACGTTGAACGCGGCGGCGGCGCGCAGCGACTGGTTGCCGTCCTCGCGGACCCCGATCCGGGCCAGCGCGTCCAGGGCGTCGTCGATGGTGTCCGCGCAGTTGCCGTAGCCGAGTGCCGCCGCCGCCGTCGAGCGCAGGGTCCAGGTCCCGGACCGGCTCCAGTCCTCGACGAGTTTCCGTACGGCCTTGCGGTGCGAGGTGTGACCGGCCGCCTGGTCCAGCATCGTGGCCGCGAACAGCCTGCGGTGGGCGCTGCCCCCGGCGAGCGGCCGGACCAGTTCGGCGTACCCGTGGTCGAAGTCCCGTACGCACAGCTCCCCGGCGGCGACCGCCGCGCGCACCCACACCTGGGGCCGCTGGTCGTCCGCCAGCAGCCGCAGCCAGCGTACGACCGGCGCCCGCACCGGGAAGTGCCGGTCCCACAGCTCGGTCAGCACCGCCGACGGCAGCGCGCTGCCCTGGTACCAGATCAGCCGCGCCGCCACCCCGGCCCCGGCCACCTCGACCTCGCCGGGGACGCTCTCGGCGCGGGAGAGGGCCAGGTCGGCGACCGGGTCGTCGCAGAACAGGGGGCGGGCGGGGGTGTGGTCGGGGTCGCACTGGACGGACAGTTCCCAGGTCAGCAGATGGGCGGCGGAGGACACCGCGCTGTGCGAGGCCCCGCCCAGGACAGCGAGCGCGATCCGGAACGCCACCGGGTGGAACAGGGCGGCGGTGCCCGGCCGTTCGGCGCCGCCGCCCTCCCCGTCCCCCGTGCCCTTGCGCGGTTGTGCGGCGAGCGCGCGGTCGACGCCCGCGAACCACTCCTGTGCCTGGTCGGCGGCGAGTCTGCGGCAGCGAGTCAGCAGCTCCTCGTACGGCAGGTCGCCGAGCAGATGTCCGGCCAGCAGGGAGGCGAGGAGTTCTGCCTCGGCGGGGCGCAGATCCTTGAGGCCGACCGCTTCGACGACCTCCGGCTGCCCCGCCAACTCCTCGGCGCGGGCGAGTAGTTGCTCCACTCCGAGGGCGCCCGACGGCTGCTTCTCCAGCCGCTCCTCCAGGCGTTCCCGCAGCCGGGTGGTGAGCAGTTCCTGGGTGGGCGCGGGTGGGCAGAGCATGCCGTAGCGGCCGGCGAGCAGGGGGCCCGCCGCCGAGCCGACGGTGACGACGAGCACCGCGTAGGCCTCGAACCGGGCCAGGGTGGTGGCCAGTTCGTCGAGGTCCAGTTCGTCCGGGGGCCGCGCGCCGGGCCGGGTGAGCGACAGTTCCAGCAGATAGCCGGTGCGGCCCGGGAAGTCGTCGCCGCCCAGCCGGGCCGCCAACTGCCGTACCCCGCCGTCCGGATCGACCCGGCGCACCCGTGAACCGTCGGCGGCCTCCGTGTCCTCGGGGGCCTCGGGGAGGTCGGCGGTGACCTCGGCGAGCAGGGAGAGCGCCGTACTCGTACGTCCCGTGCCGGGGGCCGCGCCGAGCACCAGCAGCCGGCCCGCGCGCAGGGCGCTCCGCAGTCGTACGTAGCCGTCGGGGACGACGTGCGCCCGGCGGAGCCTGCGCAGCTCCTCGGCGGGGACGGGCCCGCTGCGCAGGCCGGAGCCGTGCGGGCGGGGGTCGACGCCGAGGAAGATGTCGCCGAAGTGGGCGCTGCCGAAGGACGAGCCGCTGACGCTGGTGAGGTCGCGGCCGGCCTCGAACAGCGTCCGGGTGGCGCGGCGCGTGCGGGAGGCGGCGGCTAGGTCGGTGGGCGCGTCCTCGCCCTGCTCCTCGGCGAACGGCGCGCGGGTGTACTCCTTGAACCGCTCGGCGGCGAGCGCCCGTTCGTCCTCCTCCCGGGCCTTGTCCCCGTCCTTGTCCCCCTCCTTGTCTCCGTCCTTGTCCTTGTCGCCGTTGTTCTCCCGGTCGGTGCCCTTCCCCTCGGGCGGCTCCTTCCCGGGGGACCTGGCCTCGTTCTTCGCGTCCTCGCGGGGAGTGCCGGGGGCGTCGTCCGGCTGCTGGTCGTCGCTCACTTGCTGTCGCCCTTCGACCCGAAGTGGACTTCCCGCTGGTAGGTGTTGCCCTGGTGCACCTCGATGTCGCGCTGGGCGTGGAAGCTGTTGCGGGAGTCGTCGACCGGGGCGGTGCGGGGGGTGTCCGCAGGGA
>NZ_LIQQ01000589.1 GCF_001418565.1 Streptomyces graminilatus
CACCCCACACGCGGCACCACCCCCCACCCAGCCGTCGGCAGACAGCCCCCTCCTACCAACCCTTCTCGAACATCCGGGCCACCTCGGCGATCCGCGCCTCGTCGGGCCGGTAAAAGGTGCGCCACCGGATCCTCTTCGTCCGTACCGCGCCGATCCCCGCGAGGAGGTCCAGGTGGGTGGTCGCGACGGCGAGCGGGACGCCGAGTTTCGCGGCGACGGCCGCCGCCGTGACTCCGTCCTCGACCGGATCCCCGTGCCGCTGGGGCGGGAAGTGCGCGGCCGGATCCCTCAGCCACTCCAGGATCTCCAGGCGTTGCCCGCCTGCCGGTCTCTTCAGCATCGCGCCTCCTCGTCCCGGACCGGTCACCGGTCGCCGGTCACCGCGCGCCGTTCCTCCAATGTCCTGGAGCCTGGGGCGCCGCGTCCGAGGGTTCGCACCCATTGGCCGAGGTCGAACGCTTTCCCTGCGCACGTGAGTGCGAGCAAGCCCTCGCGTCCCAACTCACGGGGCCATCGCCACCCGCCCCGGGCAGCCGGGCCCCGGCGCCTCCGGCTCGGCGGTGGCTGAACCACGTCGTCGTGGCCGGGCGGGGCCCGGCCCTCCCGGGTCGTGGTCGGCGGTCACACCGCTCCGTCCACACCGTCCCGACCGCACCGTCTCGACCACGCAGTCCCGACCGCACAGTCCCGACCACCTCCGATTTCATGCATACGCATTAACATGGGGCGCATGGCAACGAACACGGCCGGTGCGGGGCTGGCGGACCAGTGGCGGGACATCCTGGCGACGCATGCGCGCACGATGTGCGAGATCGACCGCGAACTGCATCCGCACGGTCTGGGCGCCAGTGACTTCGAGGTGCTCGACGTCCTCGTCTCCGGGACGGGCTGCGCGAAGGAGACCGCCGATCCGGGTGGGCAGTGCCGGGTGCAGGACCTCGCCGGGCGGGTCCACCTCAGCCAGAGCGCGCTGTCGCGGCTCATCGGGCGGCTGGAGAAGGACGGGCTCGTGGAGCGCAGCATGTGCGCGGAGGACCGGCGGGGAGTGTGGGTGGCCCTCACGGATCGCGGCCGGGAGCTGCACAGCGAGGTTCTCCCGCTGCAACGTGCGGCTCTGGCCCGGACATTGGGAGCCTGAGCCCTGCCGGGGCGCCGGTTCAGTACTCGAACGGCCTGGCCAGCAGGGTGCGTACGCCCTCCGAGGTGACCGTCATGCCGTGCGGGGAGGCCGCGTCGATGGTGAGTGCGAGGTCGCCCGTGGGCCACTGGTCGGCGAGCGCGCCAAGCGGGATCAGACGGTAGCGGGAGACGGACGGCAGCAGCCCGGCCAACTCGGGCTCCGAGGTGAACACGGGCACGGCCTCCCGGCCGTCCGGCTCCGCCAGCACGGGCAGCGCCACGGTCGCGGGATCTCCGGCTTCCAGGTCACCGACGTCGTCCGGTACGGGGACCAGGACGTCGCTCATCGCGAGGACGTCCAGCGCGGCCGGGTCCCGGGTGTCGCGGGCGAGGGCGTCGAGCGCGCGCCGGGCCGGTGTGTCGGTCTGCTGCTGTGCGGGCGTCTTCATGGTGGGTCCTCCGGTCGCGGCGGTCGTACGGGCCGCCCGGGACACGGCCGGTCCCGGGCACGGTGTGCGTCGCCTACCCGACCGGGTCGCGGGCATGCGTGGCCCGGAGGACGGATGCCGGGGTCACTCCGCGTCGGGAGGCGGAGCGGGCAAAGGGGCGCCGAGGGGAATTCGCGGCGATCGGCGCCGAAGGTGGAAACGGACCAGTAGTGGTGACCCTCGCCCACGCGTGCGGCGGGCATCCGTGCCTAGCGTGTGCGCATGCCGATGCAACCCTGGTTCCCCGATGCCAAGCTGGGCATCTTCATCCACTACGGCATCTACGCCGTGGACGGCTGGGCCGAGTCGTGGTCCTTCTACACGGGCGAGGTCACGCACGAGGAGTACATGAGCCAGCTCGGCCGTTTCACCGCCTCGCGCTACGACCCCCGTGGCTGGGCGGAGCTGTTCGCCCGCGTCGGCGCCCAGTACGCCGTCCTCACCACCAAGCACCACGACGGTGTGGCCCTGTGGGAAACCGACCACCGCAGCCTGGACGTGGTCCGGGACACCCCGGCCGGCCGCGACCTGGTCACCGGGTTCGTCGACGCCCTGCGCGAGCGGAACCTCAAGGTCGGCCTCTACTACTC
>NZ_LIQQ01000059.1 GCF_001418565.1 Streptomyces graminilatus
CGCCGGGGGCGTGAGGGGGCGGGGCGGTGTGGCTCGTGCTGCTGCCTTCAGCGGGCGACTTCTGGTCAATTTATGGCGGAGATCGCACCCTGTATGCACACTTCCTTCACGCCTTCCACATGCGTAACACCCGGCATGAGCATGGCCTTTGCTTGTGCGGTGTCATGAACGGCCGGGCAAATGGTTTTCCCGCGGCCCGGTCCGCACGCCGAAGTCAGCTCTTCCGTGCCCGGCGGGCGTGTGGCTATGGTTGGCGCCGCGCCGACGCCAGGGACCTTGGTCGCCTTGACCGCTCTGTCGTGACGCGCACACATCATTCGGTGGCTCGGGGGGACTGCGCCGCCACGGGGATTGGTTCGTCATGCCGCGATGCCGGCTCGTTGTGAACATCTAGAACGTCTACTTGACCGCTGCTGACCGCGGCCTCTGTTCCCGCACTGGGACGGCGGACTGACCCGCGCGTGTCCCACCGCCTCTCCGGGCGGTCCTCCCGCACGCCTGCCTCGTGCCCGCCCCGACTCGCTTGCTACGAAGGGTTTGCTTTTGCGCTTCAGATCGGGACTGTTCAACCCCGGATCACGAACGTCCGCCACCTTCACCTCCGCGTTCACCTCCGCCGTGACATCCGTAGCCGCCCTGGCCGTCCTCGTCGGCCTGGCCGTCCAGCCCAGCCTGCTCGGCCGCGACGCCGCGCAGCCCGCCGCCGCTGCGGCCGACTCGTACGACGGCTTCGACATCAAGGCCGCCGAGCAACTGCGCGAGGACCAGTGTGTGGCCGTCGAGGCCCTGCGAAAGGGCGGGGCCAGCATGTTCGCCCTCGCGCAGAACGCCATCGGGCTGCCTGCCGACCAACTCCACCAGAAGCTGCGCCGGGACCCCTTCAGCACCGACACCCCGCTATATCAGGCCGAGGTTTCGGACAGCGCCAGCAGCACGCAGGGGCGCGACAAGGTGTTCGCCGAGGAGTTCGCGCTTACCGGCGCCGTAACGGGCTTGAGTTCTTTCCCAGGCGAACCCGACGACCGGTTCAAGATATTCGAGCAGGCCGGGCTGTACGCGTGGGTGTGGCAGTCATACAACGTCGGGAACGGTCTGTTCTCTCCGTTCTACGAAGCTTCGCCCACTGCCGACGACGAGACGAAGGCCGCCGCGCTCACCATCGGCGATCCGCTGTACACCACCGGGGGCACACCGGAGGAGCAGCAGGCGTGGAAGCTGTGGAAGAAGAACTCGGGAAAGATCGAACCCAATGTGCTGTTCGTTCCCCGGGTGTTCGCCGATGACGCCCGGATCTTCCTGGCCTCGGGCGGCTTCCCCCACACAGCCCCGGACCCGGACACCCCGGAGTTCCGCATCGCGGTCGAGGACCTGAAGGCCCGCTTCGCGTCGTGCTCGTGGCACGCCCCGATCGACCCGAACCGGGTGCTGGGCAAAGAGGTGGCGCAGGCCTCCGCCGAGTGGCAGCAGGAGATCGCCGCACAGGTCACGCAGCGGCAACAGATCCTCGCCGCCTCCCGTGACGCTGCGAACGCGTTGCGGGACGGCTCGTTCGCCCTGGGGCGGATACTCGGCCAGTCATGGCTCGCGGACTTCGCCACCCGCTGGCAGGACTACTGGTCTGCGGGCGGGGTGGGCTGGATCGGCGACAGCTACGTGACGATCGAGGTACCGGGCGCGAGGGGCAACTGCCTGGACGTCCAGGGCAGTGGCCAGACCAACGGCACTCCCGTCCAGATCTACACCTGCAACGGCGCCGGGTCCCAGAAGTGGACGCTTGAGGGCGGAGAGGACAACCTCCATCTCCGTAGTGTCCTCTCGGGGAAGTGCCTGACCGTGGCAGGGAACGCCGCTGCCAACGGTACGAAGATCCAGACATGGGACTGCGACTCGTCCGCCGGGCAGTCGTGGAAGGGTGACGTCCGTGCCGCCGCGCCGCTGAAGAACGTCACCACGGGCAAGTGCCTGGACCTGAGCGCGTTCACCAAGGGCACGGACGCGCGACTGTGGGACTGCAAGGACGTCAGCACGCAGAAGTTCCTCATCAAGCCGTCCGGCCACGAGGGCACTCGCTGGTCCCAGTACCCGGACAAGGCGGAGTTCGACAAGGCGAAGAAGGTCGTCGCCGACGCCCAGGTGGCGGCGAAGAAGCAATTGGCCCTGATCAGGCCGCAGTTGGAGAAGGCCAAGAAGGCGGCTGCCGCCTCCGACGCCGCCGAACAGGCCGCGTACGGCATCGCGGATGCCGCTGGCGCTCCGCGTGGCCGTGGGCTACTGGTCGGTCAGCAGAAGGCACAGGTCACCAAGGCGACGGTGGCGGCGCTGATGGCGACGCTGAAGGCCGGCGAGACCGCCGAGGCCGCGACCAGGGCCGCCGCCGGTGACAGCGCGACGATCACGCAGCGGGCCCAGGCCCAGGCCGCGCAGGTCAGCGCGGAGTTCCGCAAGGAGGCCGCGCACGCGGCCGAGTTGCAGGCGAAGGCCGCGGCGGACGCGGCCAAGCTGCACCGGGACAACGCCAGGAAGGACAAGGAGACGGCGGAGGCGAAGCTCGCCACCGCGCTGAAGGCGGAAGCGGACGCGAAGGCCGCCGCAGCCGACGCGCGCGCCAAGCGGCTCGCGGCCGAGGCCGAGGAGAAGACGGCCAAGGCGGAGAAGGACACCGCCACCGCCAAGCAGATCGAGGCCAACCGGCACAAGCAGACCGCGCAGGCCGAGGCCGCGAACGCGCGGGACGCCAAGGAGAGGGCCGAGGCCGCCGAGGGAACCGCGGTCGCGCGGAAGAACGACGCGGTCAAGGCCCGGGACGAGGCCCGCGATCTGCGCGACGACGCCTGGGACGCCGAGCAGAAGGCGGACGCCTCCCGGGCGAAGGCGGACGCGAAGGAGGCGTTCGCCCAGGCCCACGAGTCCGACAGCAACGCGAGGGAGTCCAGGGCGGCGGCGGACGCGGCCTCCGCGCACGCGGATGACGCCGAGGCGGCGGCCGGCCGTTCCCGGACCGCGGCGGACGCCGCCACCCGGGCGGCAGCCGAGGCGGACGCGGCGGCCACCCGCGCCGAAGCGGCGGCCGGCCGCGCCCGCTCGAACGCGGACGCAGCCCAGGCAGCCAAGCTGAGGGCCGACGCCGCCGTGGCGACCGCGACCAGCGAGGTGGCCGACGCCATCACGGCGTCCGAGCACGCCTCCTCCGAGGCCCAGTCGGCCGTCAGGCTGGCCGACGAGGCGGAGACGCTGGCCAGGACCGCCATGTCTCAGGCCGACGAGGCGAACAAGGAGGCCGCCAAGGCCCTGGCCGCCTCGGCGAAGGCCGCGGGCTTCGCCCATGTCACCGCGCAGGCCGCGGTCGACGCGGGCAACGCCGCCGTCCAGGTCGCCAAGCCGGCCAACGACGCGATCGAACTCGGCTCCCCCTACGTCACCACCGACTCGGCCGCCGACCTGGTCGTGCTGGCCGGACAGTCGGCGAAGTCGATCGCCGAACAGCAGCAGGCCGTCGCCGACGCCCACGCCAAGAACGCGCAGGCGGAGGCAGCGGCCGCCAAGAAACTCGCCGACCAGGCAGCGGGCGACACGAAGGCCGCGTACCAGTACGCGGCCAACGCCGCCGCGCACGCGGCGAACGCCCGCACCTACTCCAAGGACGCCCTCGGCTACGCGGCCGACGCCGCCCAGGCAGCCTCCCGGGCATCGGCGTCCCTGGCCCGCACCATCGAGTACGACCACCAGGCCACCGCCGACGCGACCGCAGCCGACCAGTCAGCAGGCCGCGCCGAGGGCTACGCCAGAGACGCGCGTGCCTCGGCCGACCAGGCGGCCCTCGACGCATCGGCGGCCCGCGACGCCGCAGCCACGGCCGAACAGTCCGCCAAGGACGCCCGAGCAGCCGCCAACCGCGCGGACGCAGCGGCGACCGAGGCGGAACAGGCGGCGAAGGACGCGGACAGGTACGCCAAGGAAGCGCAGGAGATAGCCCGGCGAACAGGGATCAAGAACCGCAACGACCAGATCGAGGCCGGCGCTGCTGGCGTCGGTGGCGTCTTCTTCAAGACGCGGGTCGAACCCGTCGGTGAACCGGAGATCCTGCACAAGGAAAATTGCAACGTCTTCGCCCACATCGGTGACTGCGTCATCACCGCGAACATCACCGCCAAGACCTTCGTCGACATCTACCTGTGTACGGCCAAGGACATCCCGGATGTGCAGTCCGGATGTCCCGCTTCCGAAACCCTGTTCATCGACAGCGTGGGGCTGAAGCCCGAGACCAAAGAGGTCACCTACGCGATCACGCCGCAGGAGTTCAACGACGCTGTCTCCAAGGGATTCGTCAAGGCGCTCACCGAAGACTTCGTCGGCTGCTGGGACAGGATCACCACGGGTAGCGGCGGAACCCTGGGCAACTGCGGATGGGCGCTCTTCGACGTCGCCCTCGTCGTCTTCGGTAACGTCGCCATCAAGGCCATCAAGGACGCCGTGACGGCCCTCGACGCCGCCATGAGAACCGGCATCGCCATCGACGAGGCGTGGAAGGCCCTGCGCGCCGCCGGCGTCTCCGAAGCCGCCGTTGAAGGAATCACCTCAAAGCTCGCACTGACCAAGTGCTTCCCGGCCGGCACCAAGGTCGCGACGGAACACGGTCCCAAATCCATCGAGGACATCAAGGTCGGCGACCGGGTCTGGTCGCAGGACCAGGTGACGGGCAAGAAGTCCCTGCAGCCGGTGTTGAACCTGTTCCACCACACCGTCGACTCCCTGGTCCGGATCAATACCGCCGACGGCCAGGTCGAAGCGACCGACTCGCACCGCTTCTGGGTACGCGAACGGGGCTGGGTCGAGGCCGGCGAACTGCGCGCCGGAGACACCCTTGAGGGGCGGGACGGCGGCTCCGATCAAGTCCTTGGCACCACGGTCGTCAACGGGTCCATCGAGGTCTTCAACTTCGAGGTCGCGCGAAACCACACGTACTACGTGTACGCGGGGTCGACGCCGGTCCTGGTGCACAACGAGTGCCTGCAGGGAATCCTCAACGAACTCGTCAAGGAAGGCGACCACATCGTTCTGGGGATCAACCCTTACTCCGACAGGCTGGCCGAAGAAACCCTGGGCGGTACCCGTGCCCTGAGCGGCCCCGGGGCACGGACGTTCAACAACAGGCTTCTCGGCAAACCGGCCCCCAACGGTGACGGGCGTCCGATCTGGATGGAAGGCGTCGAGAAGACGCTGGACAATGAGTCGGTGAAGTTGAGTGTTTCGCTGGACGGTGTTGCGAACGCGAAGACCCCGGCGGAAGCCCTGGACAAGCTCGTCGAACGTGGGAAGCCATTGGTGAGCGGAGACTGGCAAACGGTGGCCATGCCAGGAAGCAACAACGGCACCGCGTGGGAAATGGCGACGCTGCGTCTCAAAGTGCTCCTTGGACGCCGGGACTTCGAGGCTGTCGACTGGTACTTCACCAAGCCGGGTGACAAGGTGCCGAGCCTCGTCACGGACATGCCGAAGCCGAAATGGGCCCAGTGACCCGAAAGCCCCGAGGACAGGAAGAACACAGAGAATGCCGGATTTCGTAAGAGAAGGGCGTCTGTTCCGGGTAGTCAGCTTCGCGGCGTCGCACCGGCAGCTACTGCTGCGCAGCGAGCCCACTGCGGTCGACAACACGGACACCCGCGTCGAGGTGTACTTCGGGCATGTGGAGCTCATGCTGCTCAAGCCCTTCTACGAGAAGGGGATCCACGTCCGTCGGGCGTCTGAGGCGGAGTTCGCGGTGCTGAAGGAGCGTCATGATCTCGTCGCGGACGATGCCGGCTTCACCTGGATGATCGAGCCGGACGGGGGCAGCTTTGTCATCTCCGGCGAACCCTCGTGGCGCGAGGCGGCCCGCGAGTTCGAGGACCCGTCCCTGTTCGACTTCAGCCAGCCCTGGCCCCCGGACTTCCGCGTGGAGTACGGCAGCGTCGAGTAACACGCTGAGGGCGCCCCCTGCCGCAGGCGGGCGCCCCGAGTGCGAGATATCGAAACCCCGCCAGGACCCGAGCAGGATCCCTGGCGGGGTTTCCCCGACCGGAGCCACCCACCTCACCCCTACCTGCCTACCTACCTCACCGCGCCTCCGGCGGCCTCTGCCGAGGCATGTTCGGGCGGGCCCCCGGTGCGGCGACCCCGAAGCGGCCCTGGTGGATCGTCGCGTCCTGCCTCGGCACCCCCATCCCCGCCGACTGGATACCCAGCGGCGCGGAACCGGTCCGGAACTCCACCATCCAGTCCGCCGTCTCCGCCCGTACCAGCTCCGTCACATCCTCCGAGAAGCGGCGCAGCACCCCCAGGCACCGGTCCGCGGCCTCGCCCGCCGTGCCCTCCGTCGGGCCCAGGACCTCTCGTACGCTCTCCGACGCCCAGTCGAACTGGAGCACCTGGAGCCGCCGCTGCACGGCCTGTGCGGTGGCGACGTCCCTTATCCAGCCCGAGGTGACCCCGAAGAACCGGTCCGCGGCCACGCACGCCACCGCGACCAGCATCGCCAGATACCCCCAGGGCGCGACCCCGCCCATCACCCCGGTGAGATCGAGCAGCGGCAGCGCCGCCCCGGAGATCGCCCCGAGCGCGGCCCCCGTACGCAGTGCCCGCGCCCCCCGCCGCTTCCAGACACGGTCGGCGAGATACCAGGCCACCGTCTCCAGCGCCCCCTGCTCCACCCACCTGTACAGCTCGTCGAGGCGCGGCGCGGGCTCGCCCCAGTCGCCGAGCGGGAAGGGCCGGCCGGTGAGGTCCCCGGGCCGCAGCCCGGTGAAGCCCAGCCCGGCGGGACCTTCGCTCCGCCCGTCGTGCGACGGTCTCTGGGACGGCCCCTCGGGCTGCATCTCCGGCTGGCTCACCCGGCACTCCTTAACTCATCACGATGCGTGACACCGTACGGGCGCCCGCGTGACGTCGGATGCTGTTCTGAAAGCTGTCGCGCCGGCCCCTTCCTACCGCTCAATGGGTGGCGATGACCTGGCTTTCGCTACTTTTCCACTCGGAAGACATCCTTGATCAGGTATAGGCCAGAGGATCGGCTCACTCGAAAGAGTGTCGGAGCGACGGCCCACCCGACCACGTAGGCTCGTGCTGAAGCCGAATTCCGTACGGATGGCTCTGTACGGATGACACGCACAGCGAGGAGTGATCGTGATCCCCGGTGGTGGCCAGCCCAACATGCAGGCGCTGCTCCAGCAGGCCCAGAAGATGCAGCAGGACCTGGCGAACGCGCAGGAGGAACTCGCGCGGACCGAGGTCGACGGGCAGGCGGGCGGCGGTCTGGTCAAGGCGACCGTGACGGGCGCCGGTGAGCTGCGGGCCCTCAAGATCGACCCGAAGGCCGTCGACCCTGAGGACACCGAGACCCTCGCCGACCTGATCGTGGCGGCCGTACAGGCGGCGAACGAGAACGCGCAGCAGCTTCAGCAGCAGAAGCTGGGGCCGCTGGCCCAGGGTCTGGGCGGCGGCGGAAGCGGCATCCCGGGCCTCCCGTTCTGACGTTCGCCCCGCGCGCCCCCCGTCCCGCCTTCCTCAGGCGGGCGGCGGCCAACTACGGTACGTAGGAACGCATCCGACGTTTTGGAAAGGCAGTCCGTTGTACGAAGGCGTGGTTCAGGACCTCATCGACGAACTGGGGCGGCTCCCCGGCGTCGGTCCCAAGAGCGCGCAGCGGATCGCCTTCCACATCCTCCAGGCGGAGCAGACGGACGTACGGCGTCTCGCGCACGCCCTCCTCGAAGTGAAGGCGAAGGTCCGCTTCTGCGCGACCTGCGGGAACGTCGCGCAGGAGGAGCTGTGCAACATCTGCCGCGACCCGCGCCGCGACACCACGGTCATCTGTGTCGTCGAGGAGCCCAAGGACGTCGTGGCGATCGAGCGGACGCGCGAGTTCCGGGGCAAGTACCACGTCCTGGGCGGTGCGATCAGCCCGATCGAGGGGGTGGGTCCGGACGACCTCCGGATAAGGGAACTGCTGGCCCGCCTGGCCGACGGCTCGATCACGGAACTGATCCTGGCCACGGACCCGAACCTGGAGGGCGAGGCCACAGCGACGTACCTCGCCCGCATGATCAAGCCCATGGGCCTCAAGGTCACCCGCCTGGCCAGCGGCCTCCCTGTGGGCGGAGACCTGGAATACGCGGACGAGGTGACCCTCGGTCGCGCCTTCGAGGGGAGACGACTCCTAGATGTCTGACGCCACGCTGCACAACACGACGCAGGACCCGGACGACTTCGCGGTCCAGATCGCCGACCAGGTCGAGAGCTTCCTGGTGGCCGTCACAGAGGTGGCGAAGGGCGACGAGCCGGACTCGGCGGTGCCCTTCCTGCTCCTGGAGGTCTCCCAGCTCCTGCTGGCCGGCGGCCGTCTCGGCGCCCACGAGGACATCCTCCCGGACGAGCGCTACGAGCCTGACATGGGCCCGGAGCCGGACGTGGACGACATCCGCGAGCGGCTGGCGCTGATGCTGGAACCGGTGGACGTCTACTCCGAGGTCTTCGACCCCTACGAGCCCCGCAAGGCCCCGGTCCCGGCCCGTATCTCCGACGACCTCGCCGATGTCATCGCCGACCTCCGCCACGGCATGGCCCACTACCGCGCGGGCCGCACCACGGAAGCCCTGTGGTGGTGGCAGTTCTCCTACTTCTCCAACTGGGGCTCGACCGCGTCCGCGACCCTGCGCGCGCTCCAGTCCGTCGTCGCCCACGTCCGCCTCAACCAGCCCCTCGCGGAACTGGACGGCCTGGACACCGACCAGGAACTCGGCGACGAGACCCTGGCGGAGGAGGCGGGCAGGGTCATGGAGGAGGAGATCGCGGAGCCGCTGGGCCTGCGCAGCACGGTCAAGTAGCCCCCGGGGCCCTCAGCCCCTACAGCCCCATCGACTCCAGCACCGTCCTCAACCGCCCCGCCTCCACGAACGGCGCCGTGGCCGTCGGCTCGCTGTACCACCGCAGCGGCCACGTGTTGCCGTCCAGTGCCGGGATCCCGATGTACGTCACGGAGCGCGACCCCTTCTCGCCGAACCTCTGCACCCCCAACGGCCAGTTGTACTTCCGTACCTCTCCGGGCGCGAGCAGGAAGTACATCCAGCGGAACCCGGTCACCTCGCAGACGACGGGCCCCGCGTCCCCGTCGGCCGCCTCGACCAGCTCGGCGACCGCTTGTTCGCCGCGTACGCCCTGGACGCGGAGCGTGTCGAAGTGGACGCCGGACAGGCGGAGATGGTGGCCGGCGAGGGGGACCCAGTCCGGGCGGTAGTGGGGGATCGCGTTCGTCATGGTCACACGATGGCGCGTATCGGGCTACGCTCGGTAGCGACTGAGGTGATACACACCGGGGTGTATCAGTCGGAGGTGGCCGCTGTGTCAGTCCAGTACAACTCCAACTCGCAGCCGTCGCCGGGCACCTGGCGCTACAGCGGCAACCAGATGAAGCTCTGGCGCACGAAGGCGAACGTCACCCGCGAGGAACTGGGCGCCGCCGCCAACTACTCGCCGGACACCATCAAGTCGATGGAACAGGGCGTACGAATGCCGACGCCGCGTGCGCTCGACGCGGCCGATGAGCTGTGTCGCGCGGACGGCTTGCTGAGCGCGGCAAAGGAGTACGTGAAGAGGGAGCCGTTTCCGGCTCGGGCACAGGACTTCATGCTGTACGAGCAGCAGGCGATCAGTCTGTGGTGGTACGAAGTCGCGCTGATCCCAGGGTTGTTGCAGACGGAGACGTACGCGCGGGCTCTGATCGGCGACCACTGCCCGCCTTTGGACGAGGAGACGGTCGAGGAGCGGGTAGCCGCACGCATGGCTCGTCAGGAACTCCTCGTGAGCAAGCCGCCGGTGGCGCTCAGTTTTGTCGTGTACGAGGCAGCGCTGCGCAGCCCGTACGTGAACAGGGAGCAACTCCAGCACCTTCTCTCGGCTGGGCGCCCGAACAACGTCACCATCCAACTGCTCCCTTTCGAGAGGGCAATCCCCGCAGCCCTGTCGGGGCCGATGGTGCTGTTGGAGACACGTGACCACGAGCGCATGGCCTTCACGGAAGGGCCTTCCCAGAGCCTGCTGACTCCTGACCCGACGGTGGTCAGCCTGCACAGCGAGCGGCTTAGCATGATCCGCGCGGTGGCTCTCAGCCCGGCTGAGTCGGCCCAATTCATCGAGCGGATGGTTGATGAGCTATGAGTGAGCAGCTGACGTGGTTCAAGTCGAGCTACAGCGACTCCGAGGGCGGCAACTGTGTCGAGATAGCCCTCGACTGGTTCAAGTCGAGCTACAGCGACTCGGAAGGCGGCGCCTGCGTCGAAGTCGCCCTCCCCGCCCCCCAGATGACCGTCCACCTCCGCGACTCCAAGAACAACCCCATGGGCCCCGAACTCCGCATAGCCGCCCCCGCTTGGAGGGCCTTCGTTTCCGCAGTTCAGCCCGGAGCTTGAGCCCCGGGCACCGGGCCTCGGGCCCCGAGCCCCTTTCTTTGGTTTTGGGCTTTTTGGGTTCTGGGATGGATGAAATACCAACCCAACCAACCAAGTCTGTACGTGAGTTGAGGAGGAGTAGCCCGAACGGGTGACGTTCCGTGATCGGCTTGCGCCGGAGCGTGAAGTCGACCTAGGTTCGCGGCAAACAAGCAAATAATTCGGCCCCGGCCGGTGTTGGAGCACCAGTGCCAGGGCCTAGTCCTACGCATCGAGGAAGTAGCCCGATGGTGGCTTACGCCAACCCTAGCCCTGCCCTGCCGTCCCCGTCGCACCCCATGGCCAAAACGGGTTACGGAAAACGCGAAACGGGTGACGAAGACCCGCACGCCGACCCGGACTTCGCACATCTGAGCCCTCGCGACCGTGAGATCGCCGTCTTCATCGACCACCTCGAAGACGGCCACGCCATGGGTTACAAGGTGATCGCCGCGCACCACCCCCGCTACGGCCAGCAGGCCGTACGTGTCTCGATGGGCCGCATCACGCTCGCCGGGCACCTGCGCTGGGTCAAGGAGCACATCACCGTCGAGGACAACTCGATGCGGTGGGTCACGCGCACGTACTGGTCGCGTACGCCCAGGTCGGCCGCGTGGTGGGCCGAGTTCGTACGGGCGCGCCGAGGCAAGGACGTGACCGGGCGCTACCAGCCGGGGCTGGCCCGCGTCGAGGACGCCACCAGTGTCGCCCCGGCAGCCGTACGACCGGAGGCGGAGGAACAGCCGGACGAGCAACCGGACGAACAGCCTGCGGAGCAACCGGACGAGCAGCCCAGCGCCGCCTACCAGGCACTCGCCGAACTCCGCGCCACCGACAGGCGTATGCCCCTGTCCGACGGCGACTGCCGCGCCCTGGAATCCCTCGCCACGGAGTGGCTGTCCCGTGGTGCGAGCGCCGACGACATCATCCGAGCCCTGACGGACGGACTCCCGTCCGACGTCACCAACCCGGGCGGATTCGCCCGCAAGCGATTGGAGAGCAAGATGCCGCCGAAGAAGACGAACCCGCGAGAGCAGGCCGGCCGCCGTGCCCGGGTGACCCGCGTGATCAACGTCTGCGGTCTGTGCGACGCGGACGAGCGCACCACGGAGATCGTCAGCGGACTGTGCCGTGAATGCCTGGCGCTGTGCGAGCTGGACGGGCCGGTGAACACACCCGTCCCGGAGACGTTCCTCCCCGGCCCGCGCACCGGCGGCCTGCCGGGCGCCGACGAGGTCATCGACATCACCGACCGCGTCGACGAACTGCGCCGCGCGGGCAGGCTGGGGCGCCACAGGTGAACCGGCCGCAGATGTCCGTCGAGGACTTCGAGGAGCTGGACCGCCATGCCCCGGAAACCGTGCGGCTGGAGTTCGTCAAGGGGAAGGTCCAGGTCAAGCCCGTGCGTGACGGCAACCACAGCGAGATCTACATGTGGCTCCTGGAGCGGTGCATGCAGTTGCGCCCTGACCTCCGGCTCTACCCCGAGCGCGGCCTCAAGACCGAGGCCTACCGCAAGGGGCGGGCCCGCGCGGACGGGATTCTCGTCCCCAAGGGCAGCCTCAAGGGGCGTGGCGAGTGGTCGAACGGAGAGGACGTGCTCATGGCCGTAGAGGTCACGTCGTACGACTCCGACACCCACCAACGCGACCGCGTCGACAAGCCCGACGGCTACGCCGCCGCCGGTATCCCCGTCTACCTCCTCATCGACCGGGACGACGGCTCGGTCGTGGTGTTCAACCAGCCCGAGAACGGCCGCTACCGCCACGAGGAGAAACTGCCCTTCGGTGCCACCGTCAAGCTCCCTGACCCGGTGAGCATCACCCTCGACACCGAACCCCTCAAGGAGTTCGTGGACTGACCTTGAAACTTAATTCACCGTGGATGCGCGTATGTGGTGGTGAAGTGGGCAGATGCCGTCCGGAGCGGCCGAAGATCGCCCCGAGGTTCGCCAGGTGAGCAGGACATCTCACCATGCGATACCCCGTAAGGGGATTTCAGCCGCTCGTTAGACTGAGCCGACCACAGACGGACCGCATACGGGCCGCATACGGACTGAGCGAGGAGCGCACGTGGGCCTTGTCGTGCAGAAGTACGGAGGCTCATCCGTAGCCGATGCCGAGGGCATCAAGCGTGTCGCCAAGCGAATCGTGGAAGCGAAGAAGAACGGCCACCAAGTGGTCGTCGTCGTTTCCGCGATGGGCGACACGACGGACGAGCTGATCGATCTCGCCGAGCAGGTGTCTCCGATGCCTGCCGGGCGTGAGTTCGACATGCTGCTGACCGCGGGAGAGCGGATCTCCATGGCGTTGCTGGCCATGGCGATCAAGAACCTGGGCCACGAGGCCCAGTCGTTCACCGGCAGCCAGGCAGGTGTCATCACCGACTCGGTCCACAACAAAGCGCGGATCATCGATGTCACGCCGGGCCGCATCCGGACCGCGCTGGACGAGGGCAACATCGCCATCGTCGCCGGGTTCCAGGGCGTCAGCCAGGACAAGAAGGACATCACCACGCTGGGGCGGGGTGGGTCCGACACCACCGCCGTCGCGCTGGCCGCCGCCCTGCACGCCGAGGTGTGCGAGATCTACACCGACGTCGACGGTGTGTTCACCGCCGACCCGCGCGTGGTGAAGAAGGCCCGGAAGATCGACTGGATCTCCTCCGAGGACATGCTGGAGCTGGCCGCGTCCGGCTCCAAGGTGCTGCTCCACCGCTGTGTGGAGTACGCCCGTCGTTACGACATCCCGATCCACGTGCGCTCGTCCTTCTCCGGACTGCCGGGCACCTGGGTCAGCAATGAGAAGCCCGAGTCGCAAGGGGACCAGCAGGTGGAGCACGCCATCATCTCCGGAGTCGCCCATGACGTCTCCGAAGCCAAGATCACGGTCGTCGGCGTCCCGGACAAGCCGGGCGAGGCCGCGGTGATCTTCCGCGCGATCGCGGACGCGGAGATCAACATCGACATGATCGTGCAGAACGTGTCGGCCGCGTCGACGGGCCTGACGGACATCTCCTTCACCCTCCCCAAGACCGAGGGCCGCAAGGCCATCGACGCGCTGGAGCGGGCGAAGGGCGGCATCGGCTTCGAGTCGCTGCGCTACGACGACCAGATCGGCAAGATCTCGCTGGTCGGCGCGGGTATGAAGACCAACCCGGGCGTCACCGCGTCCTTCTTCCAGGCGCTGTCCGACGCGGGCGTGAACATCGAGCTGATCTCGACCTCCGAGATCCGCATCTCGGTCGTCACCCGCCAGGACGACGTCCCCGGAGCCGTCCGCGCCGTCCACTCGGCCTTCGGCCTCGACTCCGACAGCGACGAAGCCGTCGTCTACGGGGGCACCGGCCGCTGATGGCCGGGCCTGGAACGCCCACGCCTCGGCCGCCCGTGTCCGGGTCCCGATCCGGACACGGCCGGCCGACGCTCGCAGTCGTCGGAGCGACCGGGGCAGTCGGAGCCGTCATGCTCCGGATCCTGTCCCAGCGCGCCGACGTCTGGGGCGAGATCCGTCTCGTCGCCTCCCCGCGCTCGGCCGGCCGCAAGCTGGCCGTGCGCGGCGAGGAGATCGAGGTGGTGGCGCTGTCGGAGGAGGCCTTCGACGGCGTCGACGTCGCCATGTTCGACGTACCCGACGACATCGCCGAGCAGTGGGCGCCGGTCGCCGCCGCCAAGGGCGTCGTCGTGATCGACAACTCGGGCGCCTTCCGGATGGACCCGGACGTGCCCCTCGTCGTCCCCGAGATCAACCCGCACGCGGTACGGCAGCGCCCTCGCGGCATCATCGCCAACCCGCACTGCACGACCCTGTCGATGATCGTCGCCCTGGGCGCGCTGCACGCCGAGTACGGTCTGCGCGAGCTGGTGGTCTCCACGTACCAGGCGGTGAGCGGGGCGGGGCGCGCGGGCGTGGACACCCTGCGGCGGCAGCTGTCCCTGGTCGCCGGTACGGAACTGGGGACCACGCCCGGAGACGTACGGCGGGCCGTGGGCGACGGGACGGGCCCCTTCCCCGAGCCGGTCGCGCTGAACGTCGTACCGTGGGCCGGTTCGGCGCGGGCGGACGGCTGGTCGTCGGACGAGATGCAACTGCGCGACGAGACCCGCAAGATCCTCGGGCTGGCCAAGCTCCCGGTGGCCGTGACCTGCGTACGCGTACCGGTCGTCACCGCGCACGCGCTGACCGTCCACGCCCGCTTCCAGAGCGAGGTCACCGTCGCCGGTGCCAGGGAGATCATCGCCACCGCACCAGGGGTCGTCCTGTTCGACAACCCCGACGCGGGCGAGTTCCCGACCCCGGCCGACGTGGTCGGCACCGACCCGACCTGGGTCGGCAGGGTCCGGCGGGCGCTGGACGACCCGACCGCGCTGGAACTGTTCGTGTGCGGGGACAACCTCCGCAAGGGCGCCGCGCTCAACACCGCGCAGATCGCCGAGCTGGTCGCGGCCGAATGATCGCGGCTGAATGATCGCGGTCGAATGATCGCGGTCGAGCGGGCCTGAGGCTTCCGGGCGGCCGGTTCCTGACTTTGGCTTGACTTGTACCCCGGCGGTGATCCGGTCCGGCGTCCGGCCATGCCCTGACCTGCGGGTAAACCTTTTCTCCGATCCGTCACGATCCACCGAATCCGTCGGAAATCACTCCCGTAATGGCGGAAAATGTTTGTAGGATCCATGTGAGTTGGGTGAGATCGGTGAGATCGGTGTGAACACGGGATTTTGCTCCCTGCCGTCTGCAACCGTGCGGACGGCGGGGCGCGTCTTTGCGGTCGCCCTTCCGGGGCGTGGGACGCCGTGACCATGCGGGGGACACGCGGTGACCATGGATTTAGGGGAAGAGCGGGACGCATGAGGGTGGCTGTGTCGGATGACGCAAAAGTGATGCCGGATGCGTACAACCCTGCCGGGGGGAGGCGTGTCCAACATGCGTGGCAGAGGTACTGGACTTCAGAGCGGCGACGCGCGGCGCAGCCCTGCGTCCGCCCCGCCGACCCCGCGCGCCCGGTGCGTCCGGCGGCATGCCGGTGATCGCCCCCATGCCCGCAGCGCGGCCGGCCCGCATACCCAACCAGCGTGAGGGCGCCGACGAGAGCGCGGCGGCGGGGACGACGGTCGATCACCTGACCGAGACGTACCGCGCCCACTACCGCTCCCTCCTCGGCCTCGCCGCGCTGCTCCTCGACGACACCGCGTCCTGCGAGGACGTCGTCCAGGAGGCCTTCATCCGGGTCCACTCGGCACGCAAGCGCGTCCGCGAACCGGAGAAGACGCTCGCCTATCTGCGCCAGACGGTGGTGAACCTCTCCCGCTCCGCGCTGCGCCGCCGCATCCTCGGCCTGAAACTCCTGTCCAAGCCGATGCCGGACATGGCGAGCGCGGAGGAGGGGGCGTACGACCTGCTGGAGCGCGACTCGCTCATCAAGGCGATGAAGGGCCTCCAGCGCCGTCAGCGCGAGGTCCTCGTCCTGCGTTACTTCTCGGACATGACCGAGGCCCAGGTCGCCGAGACGCTGGGCATATCGCTCGGCTCGGTGAAGGCGTACGGCTCGCGGGGGATCGCCGCGCTGCGCGTCGCCATGGAGGAACCGGCATGAGTGGCGACCAAGGCCAGGGTCATGGGCGGGACGAGGGGCAGGGCCCGGACAAGGACCAGAGGCAGGGGTCTCAGGGGCAGGGGGCCGATAAGGTACCTCCTGGTAACGGGGCCCGATCCAACGGGGGTTGGCCGGCCGGAGCCCGGGGAACGGGTCGCCACGACCAAGAGCACAAGCAATCGCATGCTGGGAACGGAATTGTGAATCACGGCCTCGACGACGAGAGCCAGAACGGGCCGAACGGGCACAACGGGCTGGACGGGCACGGCGGGCACAACGGGCTGGACGGGCACGGCGGGCTGAACGGGCTGGGCGGGCACGACGGGCTGGACGGGCACGACGGGCTGGGCGGGCTCGGCTCGGACGAGCTGGCGTTGCGCGCGATGCTGCACCAGGCCGTGGGCGGTATCCAGCCGACCGACGCCGCTCTCGACCATCTGCGGCGCGCGGTGCCCGCCCGACGGGCCCGCAAGCGGCACGCGGCCATCGGCATGGCCGCCGCCGCGCTCTTCATCGGCACGGCCGTCCCGGCCCTGGTGCACGTCTCGAACGTCGCCGACTCCAAGACCGACCCCTCTGTCATCGCGGGCCACGGCTCGCCGTCCCAGGAGGGCAAGGACAGCGGCGACGACCCGGACGGCGGTGAGGGCAACGCCGGGAGCGGCGGCTCCGGCACGGTCAAGGACAGGCCGTCGGCCAGCCCCTCCGACGGCAAGGCCGGCCCGGGTGGCAAGAGCGGCGGCGGTGGCGGCGGCAGCGTGACCGGCGGCTCCGGTCCGGCGAACGACGCGGGGATGACGCCCGCCTGCGACGCGGCCCAGTTGGGCTCCGCCACCGGTTCGGTCGGCGCCCCCGACGCGGGCGGCGCGGTCTACGGCACGTTCCGGGTCGTCAACGTCTCCAGCGCGAGCTGTTCGGTCGGCGGCAGCGGCACGGTGTCCTTGCTGGCGCAGGGCGCGGCGGACCAGTCGAAGCTGGCCACGGCCGACCATACCGAGGGGGACGCGGCGGCCGGTCTGCCCGCTCCGTCGGCCTCGGTCAGCGGACTCGTGCTGGCGCCGGGGGCGGCGTACACGGTGAAGTTCGCCTGGGTGCCCGCGGAGACGTGCCCCACGGTCGGCACGCCCACCGACGGCGGCGCCACGGGCGGCCCCACGGAGTCGCCGACGCCCACCCCGAGCGACACTCCCGGCCCGCCCGCCGCCACCAGCTCCACCGGCGGCGACACGGGCGCCGCGCCCCAGCTCGTCACGGAGGACGGCGCGACGGCCGACGGCAGCGTGGCGGTGTCCTACACGGCGGAGGCCGGCTCCCCCACGGTGACGGCGACGGTGCCGAACGCGTGCGCGGGCACGGTGTACAGGACCGGGGTCCTGGCGGAGACCTCGTAATACCGGATACCGGCGGTACTGAGCAGTACTCGCACTCGTACTCGTACTCGGCCGACGGTCAGGCGGTGGCACCTTCGCGCGCGGATGTCTCGGAGGATGTCTCGGCGGATGTCTCGGTGGACGTCCCGGAGGATGTCTCGACGGGCGGCGTGAGCCCGAGTTCCGCGTCCCGCGCGAACTCCGCCTCGCGGCGCACCAGCCGGAACCACATGAAGACGACGAAGCCCGCGAAGACGAACCACTCACCGGTGTAGCCGAGGTTCTGGAACGCCCTCAGGTCGAGCCCGGTGTCCGAGGGCGCGGTCGCCGGTACGGCCTTCATGCCCGAGTCGCCCTTGTCGAGGGTGACCCAGGCGTCGTACAGGTCGTACGGCACGAGGTTCACCAGCGAGGCCGCGCTGATCGCGCCGGTCTGCCCGGCCGGGAGCCCGCCCTCCGCGCTCACCCCGTTGTCCCCGGGCGTCTCGGACGCCTGGAGCGCACCGGTGACGGTGACCTCGCCGGTGGGCGGGGCGGGAGCCTTGGCGGCGTCGGCGGCACCGGGCAGCCAGCCGCGTACGACGGGCAGCGCCTTGCCGCCGTCGGTCCGCAGCAACGTCAGTACGTAGAAACCGCTGCGGTCGCCGAGCTGCCGCCCCGGAACGAGGAGCTGACGGCCATACCGTCCGCTGACGGTGACACGGTCCCCGGAGGTCTTCTTGTCGACCGGCAGCAGTTCGGGGAGCGGCCGGGCGGCCTGCTCCTTCTCGGCGGAGACCTCCTCGGTGGCGGTCCGGTGGTCCTTCACCCGGTCCTCGAACCGGCTGAGCTGCCACGACCCCATGAACACGCAGAAGGGGATGGCTAGCAGCACGAAGACGTTGATCCCCCACCAACGGGGCGTCAGCAGAAACCGGTACACGCTGTCAAAGGTACGGTGCGGCTGCGGGCGCCGGGTTCGCGGGGTGGGAGTTGTCCACAGGCCGGGACGTCCCTTGGTCAGGGTTGTCCACAGGCTGGGGACCTCGGCGGCGGAATGTCGTGGCGGGCGGGCAGTATGGAGTCATGACTGAGAGCAACGGGTCCACGCCGAAGACGAGTACGCCCGACACGGCCACGCGGGCCGCAGCGATGCCGGACTGGGAGAAGCGGTTCCGGGCCCCGCGCGTCTCCCTGCCCGACTGGGCGGAGGACGCGCCGGACAGGTCCCTGTTCGTGTCCAACGCCACGGGGACGTACGAGCTGTACGCCTGGGACCGCGCCACGGGCGAGCAGCGCCAGGTGACGAACCGGCCGAACGGCACGACCGACGGTGTGCTGTCGCCCGACGGCGAGTGGATCTGGTGGTTCGACGACAAGGACGGCGACGAGTACGGCGTATGGCGCCGCCAGCCGTTCGCGGGCGGCGCGGAGGGGTCCGAGGACGAGTTCGCGACGCCCGGCCTGGAGGCCTCGTACCCGGCGGGCCTGGCGCTGGGCAGGGACGGCCGTACGGCGGTGGTCGGCCGCTCGACGGACGAGGACGGCACGACGATCCACCTGGCGGTGGCGGGCACGTCCCCGGTGGTGATCTACCGGCACCGCGAGTCGGCGGGCGTCGGCGACCTCTCGCACGACGGCTCGCTGATCGCGATCGAGCACACGGAACACGGCGACGCGATGCACTCGGCGCTGCGCGTCCTGCGCCCGGACGGTACGACGGTCGCCGAGCTCGACGACACCAAGGGCGGCGCGGAGGAGCTGGGCCTTGAGGTGCTGGGCTTCCCGCCCGTGGAGGGGGACGCGAGGCTGCTCGTCGGGCATCAGCGCCGGGGCCGCTGGGAGCCGCTGGTGTGGGACGTCCTGAGCGGGGAGGAGACGGACCTGGGCCTCGACCTGCCGGGCGACGTGAGCGCGGAGTGGTACCCGGACGGCTCGGGCCTCCTGATCGCGCACAGCTTCGAGGCGCGCAGCGAACTGTTCCGGTACGACCTGACGGCCCGCGAGCTGGTGAAGGTGGAGACGCCCCCGGGCACGGTCTCCGGGGCGACGGCCCGCCCCGACGGCAGCGTGGAGTACCTGTGGTCGTCGTCGGAGCAGCCGTCGTCGGTGCGCTCGACGACGGGCGCGGTGGTCCTGGACCCGCCGGGGCTGAAGTCGCCGGGTTCGGTGCCGGTGGAGGACGTGTGGGTGGAGGGCCCGGGTGGCCGCATCCACGCCCTGATCCAGCGGCCGAAGGGTGTGGAAGGCCCGCTCCCGACGGTCTTCGACATCCACGGCGGGCCCACCTGGCACGACAGCGACTCCTTCGCGGCGGGCCCGGCGGCCTGGGTCGACCACGGGTACGCGGTGGTGCGGGTCAACTACCGGGGCTCCACCGGGTACGGGCGCGAGTGGACGGACGCCCTCAAGCACCGGGTCGGCCTGATCGAGCTGGAGGACATCGCGGCGGTGCGGGAATGGGCGGTGACCTCGGGCCTCGCGGACCCCGACCGCCTGATCCTGACCGGCGGCTCCTGGGGCGGCTACCTCACGCTCCTCGGCCTGGGCGTCCAGCCCGACGCGTGGGCACTGGGCCTGGCGGCGGTGCCGGTCGCGGACTACGTCACGGCGTACCACGACGAGATGGAAGCCCTGAAGGCGATGGACCGCACGCTGCTGGGCGGCACACCGGAGGAGGTCCCGGAACGCTTCGAGGCGTCGTCCCCGCTGACGTACGTCGACGCGGTGAAGGCCCCGGTGTACATCTCGGCCGGCGTGAACGACCCACGCTGCCCGATCCGCCAGATCGACAACTACGTCAAGCGCCTGGAGGCGAGGGGCGCGGTCCACGAGGTGTACCGCTACGACGCGGGGCACGGGTCACTGGTCGTGGACGAGCGGATCAAGCAGGTCAGGCTTGAACTGGAGTTCGTGGAGCGGCACTTGGGGGCGTGAGCTGACGGGGTTCTGGGTGTCCAGTCGAGCAGGCAGAACGGGGTTCCTCAGCACCTCCCGGCGCTTTGGCCGCTTCGTTCTCTCCCGCTCGGCTGGTTCCTTCGATCGCCGCCGTTCACGCGAGAACACGCATCGTCGCCTTACGCGTAGACGCGGTGCGCCGCCCCCACTTCCTCGATCTCACCGGGCGATCGAGGCGGCGAGTCGGGGACCGGCATACCTGGGGAGGACGAAGCGGCAGGGCCGTGGTCAAGCACGACGAGGGGCCATCGACGCGTACTCGAGATGACGACCGTCCTCACCAGTAGGCTTGGTAGATCCACCCGGCGAACTTCCGGAGACCGCATGCTGACCCGCATCGAAGTCAACGGGTTCAAGAACCTCCTGGACCTGTCCATCGACTTCGGCCCCTTCACCTGCATCGCGGGGGAGAACGGCACCGGCAAGTCGAACGTTTTCGACGCCGTCCAGTTCCTTTCCCTGCTCGCCGACCAGTCGATGATGGAAGCGGCCCAAGAGGTCCGAGGCGTACACGGTGAACGTCAGGGTGACCCTCGTGACCTCTTCTGGAAGGGCTTCGAGCCTGGCAGTCACCGGATGCGGTTCGCCGCCGAGATGATCGTTCCGCTCCACACACAGGACGACTTCGGCCGGGCCGCGAAGGCCACGACCACCTTTCTGCGGTACGAGTTGGAGGTCGGCTACCAGGAGCCGTCCGGCCTGGATCGTTTCGGCCGTCTCACCCTCCTCCACGAGACGTTGGGCCATATCACCAAGGGCAAGGCTCCCCAGCACCTTCGCTTCCCTCACAGTGCGAAGTATTTCCGTGACACCGTCATCCAGGGCCACCGCAGCGGTGCCCCCTTCATCTCGACGACCACCGAATCCGGCGAGTCGATCGTGAAGATCCACCAGGATGGCGGCAGCCGGGGTCAGCCCAAGCCGGCCGCGGCATCCCGAGCACCCGCGACCGTCGTCTCCACCATCACCAGCAGTGACGACCCGACCATCCTCGCGGCTCGCCGTGAGATGCAGTCCTGGCGGCGGCTCGCTCTCGAGCCGTCGGCTTTGCGCAGGTCCGACCGATACGTAGACCCGCAAACCATGGGCGCCGACGGCTCCCACCTGCCCGCGTCGCTCTTCCGCGTGGCCCACGACACTCTCGGAGCGGATCCCAGCCAGGTTTACGCCCGGGTCGCGGGGCGCCTCTCGGACCTGACCGGTATCCATGTCCGCGACCTGGATGTCGATCAGGACGAGGTCCGACAGCTCCTCACTGTCAACGTGCGCGAGGTGGCCGGCATGACGCTGCCCGCGCGCAGTCTTTCCGAAGGCACCCTGCGCTTCCTGGCCCTTTGCGTCCTGCTCGAAGACCCGTCCGTGCGCGGTCTGATCTGCATGGAGGAACCCGAGAACGGCATCCACCCGGCGAACCTCAGGGCCATGGTCGCCCTTGTTCAGGACCTCGCCGTCGATCCGTCGGAGGCGCCCACCACGGATAATCCGTTCCGGCAAGTGCTGATCAACACGCATTCGCCCGGGGTGGTGCAACTCGTCGGCAATGAGGATCTCCTGTTCGCCGACACCGCGATGCACAAGGCCGAGAACGGCACTCTGAACCGCGCACTGCGCCTGCGTCCGCTCGCCGGGACCTGGCGAGCGGCGAAGGCCGAGAGAGGCGCCTTCGTGACGAAGGCCGACATCCTGCCGTACCTCACCACACCAGTCGGAGCACAGCTCACACTGACCGGGGGGGCCGTGTGACCACTCGTGTGCTGTTCATCGGCGAGGGCAGCAGCGACAACGGCCTCGTACCGCATGTCGAAGCCATTGGCGTTCGCAAGGGACTCGACGTCTCGGTCACCGTCCCCGACTTCGGCCTGCTTCGGCTGCCGACCGGCCATTCCGTACCGGACAAACTGCGGGAGGCCCGGGCCCTCGGCGGCGGCTACGACTTGGTGGTGGTGCAACGGGATGCCGACCGGGGCCCTGCCCAGGACCGCAAGGACGAGATCGAGAGAGCGGTGGGCACCGAGTGGCCCGGACTCCGGCACGTCGCCGTGGTACCTGTCCGCATGCTGGAAGCCTGGCTGCTTCTCGACGAAGCGTGTCTGCGCCAAGTAGCCGAAAACCCGCGAGGACGTGTCGGCCTTGATCTCCCCAAGGGCGTTGCGGCGGAGAGGATCGCCGATCCAAAACAGCTCCTCAAGGACTCGCTCGCGAGGGCAAGCGAGTACAAGGGTCGCCGCCTCTCCCAGTTTCAGACGCGTTTCCCGCAACACCGGCTGCGGATGCTGGAACTCCTGGATCCGCAGGGTCCGGTGTCCTGTCTTCCGTCGTGGCAGGATTTCGTCAAGGACCTGGACAAGGCATTCGAGGCACTCAGCGGGTGACCCATCCAAGCGCGCGCGGCTCTGTCACCGCCCGACCGTCATGCCTTTTTGAAGCGGTAGTTGTACGCGGAGGCGGTGGGCGTCTTGCCCCTTCAGAGGGGCGGGTTGGGAAGACGCAGGCAGACGAAGTCCGCTTCGGTCGGCGGGCCGAACGCGGCGACTACTCCTGACCCGCGGCTGACGAGGGGCGGGGCCCCGGCCGCCGACCTGGTTGTCGTGGCCGGGGCGCCGCACATGCTCATGCCGGGGCCGGCTCCAACTCTGATGGAGCGGGCCCCGGTTCGGTGCGTCAGGACTCGAAGCGGTTTTCACGCACACCGGTGATGAAATGCGGGTGTCAGTCATGGCTGATCCCTTCTCTGCGGCCATGTGTTCTAGCCTCGCAGGGTGACTGAGACCGTCGTGCTGGACATCGGAGAGACGATCACCCGGGACGATCGCTACTGGGCTTCCTGGGCCGATTGGCTGGCCGTCCCCCGGCACACCCTCGCCGCGCTCGTCGGCGCGGTCGTGGCCCAGGGCCGCGACAACGCCGACGCCCTTCGTCTCGTCCGGCCGGGCATCGACGTTGGCGCCGAGTACCGGGCACGCGAAGCTGCCGGTCGCGGGGAGCAGCTCGATGAGAGCGACCTCTACGGTGACGTACGGTCTGCTCTGTCCGGACTGCGGAAGCTCGGGGTGCGCGTCATCATCGCGGGCAACCAGACAGCTCGTGCAGGTGAGTTGCTGCGCGGCCTGGATCTCCCGGCGGACCTGATCGTGACGTCGGGGGAGTGGGGCGTCGCGAAGCCGCAGCCGGCTTTCTTCGAGCGTGTTCTGGACGTGGCCCAGGCGGCACCGGGCGAGACCGTGTACGTGGGCGACCATCCCGCCAACGACGTCTTCCCGGCGAAGGCGGCCGGGCTGCGTGTCGCTCACCTTCGACGTGGCCCGTGGGGACATCTGTGGGCGGACGACCCGGATGTCGTGGCGGCGGCGGATTGGCGGATCGACAGCCTCAGTCAGCTCACGGAGATCGTCGGCGACTGACAGTGAATCGGCCCCATCGGCCAGGAAGAGTGGGGCAGTTCGCGTCTTCGCTGCGTCTCGATCCCAGCCAATGCATCGGCAACAGAGTGAAACCCCGGGGTATGGCGCGGGGTACCGTTTTGTTGCCGACGCAGAACGGAGTCGCATCATGCCGGAAGGTACTGACAACCACATCGGGGCGCGCGTTCGGATCGCACGCAACGCGGCTGGTCTGACTCAACAGGAACTGGCCGATTTCCTCGACCGCACCGAGTCCTGGATGGCCAACGTCGAGACGGGCAGGATGCCTCTCGACCGGCACTCGCTGATCACTGCCATCGCCGACCGTTGCGATGTGGACGTGGTGTGGCTGCTGGGACAGCCCTACCGCCTTCAGCGCGATGCCGGCACTCTCGCCCACGCCCACGTACCGGCCCTGCGAACGGGGCTGCGCCGTGCGGGGTTGATCCTGTCCGGTCATCCTGGGCTCGCACCGCAGAGTGTGGCGGTCGATGCCCGCACGATGAGGGCGAACTCCCAGCGGGCCAACCGGGCACGGCAGTCCGCGAATCTGCCGAAGGTGGCCACGCTGCTGCCCGCGATGATCGAGGACCTGAACACGGCGATCCTCGTCAGTGAGGGAACTGCTCGCGATGAGGTGCTGCGGTACATGGTCGACGCGGCTCGCACCGCGCGCATGTGCCTCAACCAGCTCGGTTACGCGGATCTGGCGTGGTCGGCCGCCGAAGTCGCAGCCGGAGCGGCGATGCAGTTGGGCGACCCACTGGTGAAGGCACGGGTTGCCTGGGACCGGTGCGGTGCCCTGCTGCACCAGGCCTCCCTCCTGGAGACGGTGGCCGTCGCGGAGGCCGCACTGCGGGACCTTGAGCCGCTGACCACAGCACGTGACGGGAGCCCGGAAGCGCTGTCGATGCGCGGGGCGCTGCATCTGCGGTGCGCGGTGGCCCATGCCCGGGGCACCCGGGGACGGGACGCCTGGGCCCGGATCGACGCGGCTCTTGAGGACGCCGACCGTCTGGGACCGGAGTTCTACGACCTGGACGCACAGACGGTGTTCGGACGCGGCACCGTGGCGGTGCACGCCGCCGAGGTCGGCGTGGAGATCGGCGAGCCGGACACGGGGCTGTCGAGGGTCGACAACGTGTCGGTCGGCGATGTCCCGAGCAAGGAACGACAGACCCACTACAAGATCGACAGGGCGCGTTCGCTGCGGCGCATGAACCGGCTGCCGTCCGCTGTCGTGGCGCTCAAGGAGGCCGCCTCCTCGGCTCCGTACTACGTGCACGCGGACCCGATGGCGCGGGCCTTGGTGGAGGACCTGGCCCGGGTCGGAGTGCCCTCCCAGGCGGGGGCGCTGTCCTCCTTGATCCGCAACATGGAACTCGTCCACTGACGGCCGGGAATCAGTCCCCCGGTGAACGCCCCCTAGAAAACCTAGGGGGCGTACCTCTTTGCGCGGGGCATCGTGAAGGTCACCAACAGTGAACGACTGATCACCGTGAGGGATCTCATGTGTCTGCCGCCCGTCCGACAATCCGCAGGCATGCCCAGCTTCCGACGACTGCTTGATCGGGTGAGAACACTCCTGCTCGGGCTGCCCGAACCCTGCTGCCCCACACCTGAGGGGAACCAGACAAGCGGCTCGACCACGATCGCGCACAACCCGTCGCCCGAGATGTGGGGCGCCATCCTCATCCACGCCCGACGTCGCAGGGTTCAGCGCCAAGGGTTGGTGCCGACGCCCACTCGGTTCATCGAGCCGGGCCCGGCCATGCCGGTGCGCGCCTACGCCTATCCGCCGAACGGGCAGGCGCGAGTGCTGGCCTTGTCGGCGCGGGAGGCCCGGTGAGCATGACCGTGTACAGGCTGAAACTCGGCGACACCGTCGAGGACACCGGCACCAGGAGGATCGGCAAGGCCATGGGCTTCGAGGGGCCGTACGTCCAGGTGCGGCCGGTCGGTGGCGGCCGGGAGTGGGACGCGCGGGTGGACGACCTCCGGCCGGTCACCGATGCCGACGCGTTGCGTTCGGCCGTCGCGGTGGCCAACGCCCGTTCACGGGGAGAGTGGTTGTGACGGCGAACACCGCGCTGCCTCTCGACATCGAGACCATGCGCGCCAGCGCACGCCGCCTGCTCGCGCCCGCCGACGCCGTAGTGCCCTCCATGCAGGAACTGGAGACGCTGACGCTCCTGCTGAAGGGGCACATGGCGCTCATCATCCCCGAACTGGGGCGGGCCGCCTCATCACGGTGCGGCGACGACACCCTCAAGCGCGCGGACGCCCGGGTGTCCATCTCCGAGACGTGCAGGAAGCTGCGGATCGAGCCGAGCCCCGCCCTGAGCGCACAACTCGGGTACGCGCGCAGGCTGTCCCGTTGCCTGAACGTGCTGTGCGATCACTACGAGGAGCTGTGCGGCGCCGTGAGGCCGCGCGGGGAGCGGCACGCACCATCCGTCAGCAACGGGGGTGGTGGGTAGCGCGGGCGAGGAACCTACACCCCCGCCCGATCCCCCCGCCG
>NZ_LIQQ01000590.1 GCF_001418565.1 Streptomyces graminilatus
CGACACGATCGTGTCGACGACCCGGCCCGCGAGGACGGGGGTCGCGACGGCGAGCAGCGCGGTGAGCACACTGAGCACGATGAAGCGGATGATGCGGCGGCGGTGCGGGCGGGCGAATTCCGCGATGCGGCGCAGGGTCGCGCGGTCGAAGGGCCGCCGTTCCTTCTGCTGGTTCATGACGCTGTGCAACTGCATCCACGCTGTGGTCTCCATACTCATGACAGTGACCGTACGACCTCGAGCAACCTTGAGGTAAAGGCCGGATCCGAGTGAGCGGCATGCCCCCTCGCGCCGTTGCCCGGCGCGTCGACCGCTGGCCGTGCGCCCGCAACCCGGCGTTGGTGCGGCGGGGAGAACCTCTCCGGTTGTGACAGCGGTTCTCCCTCCCCCGGCCCGGCGCCGGCGACTTCCGGTGCGGCAGGTCCTGTGCCTGCTTCCGCTCCTGCTGGTCGCCGTGGTCGCGGTGCGCCACCGGCAGGTGCTCGCCGAGGGCTTCGGCCATCTCGCGTCGGCCAAGTGGCCCTGGCTGCTGGCCGCGGCCGGGGCGACCTGTCTGACCTGGGTGGCCGCCGCCGTGAGCCGCCAGGGAGCAGTCGTCGAACGGCTGCCCAGACTGCGGCTGCTCGCCACGCAGTTCGCGGCGGGCTCGGCCAACCATCTGCTGCCGACGGGGCTCGGCGCGAGCGCGGTCAATCTGCGGTTCATGACGGTGTGCGGTCTGCCGCTGGCCCGTTCCTCGGCGGCGCTCGCCCTGTACATGCTCGCGGAGGCCGTCGGCCGTCTCGGCCTGCTGGCCGCGCTGCTGATCGCGTTCCCGCACGCCCTGCGGCTCGGCCCGCTGGTGCCCGACGGGGCACTCGGCCCGCTGCTCATCGGCATCGGCGCGGTCCTGCTGGCGGCGGCCTGCGCTCTGGTGTGCGTACGGCGGCTGCGCGCGGCCGCCCTCTCCTTTCTGCGTACGGCGCTCGGCGAGGCCCGTTCCGTGCACACGCGGCCGTCCAGGGCACTGGCCCTGTGGGGCGGTTCGCTGGCGTTCCCGGCACTGCAGGCCGCCGGACTCGCGGCGGTGGGGACGGCACTGGGGCTGCCGGTGCCGGCCCTGCACATGGCGCTCGCGTACCTCGCCGCGACGGTCGCCGTGGCGCTGATCCCCACGCCCGGCGGCATCGGCTCCGTCGAGGCGGCGCTGATCGTGGCCCTGGTCGCGGTGGGCGGGCCGGTGGCCGTCGCCACGGCGGTGGTGCTCGCGTTCCGGATCATCACCGTCTGGGTGCCCCTGCTGCCGGGGGCGCTGACGCTGGGGGCACTGGTGCGGCTCAAGGTGATCTGAGAGCCGGGTACGGGGTACCCTCCCGGAACGTTTGTGAAAATGGTTTCCAATAAGCTAGCGTGCGGACGCATGCCCACCACTTCCGTTCCCACCGGCCCCCGTCTGCCCGTGACCGTGCTCTCCGGTTTCCTCGGCGCCGGGAAGACGACGCTGCTCAACCACGTTCTCGGCAACCGTCAGGGCCTGCGGGTCGCGGTCATCGTGAACGACATGAGCGAGATCAACATCGACGCGTCCCTCGTCCGGGACGGCGGCACCCTCTCCCGTACGGAGGAGCGGCTGGTCGAGATGACCAACGGCTGCATCTGCTGCACCCTCCGGGACGACCTCCTGGAGGAGGTCGAGAAGCTGGCCCGCGCGGGCCGCTTCGACTATCTGCTCATCGAGTCGTCCGGCATCTCGGACCAGATACCTTACTAGTGGCCTCCACCTGCGCCTTCGCCCGCGACGACGGCGCGAGCCTGCTCGACGTCTCCCGTCTGGACACCATGGTCACGGTCGTGGACGCGGTGAACTTCCTGCCCGAACTCGACCGCGGCGACGACCTGCTGGAGCGCGGGATCACCCCGGTCGAGGGCGACGAGCGCACGGTGAGCGATCTCCTCGTCGACCAGGTCGAGTTCGCCGACGTCATCCTCCTCAACAAGACGGACCTGGTCCCCGGGCGGGCGGCCGACCGTCTGGAGGCGACCCTGCGGCGCCTCAACCCGGCCGCCCGCGTCCACCGCACCGTCCGTGGCGCGATCGACCCCGCCGAGCTCCTGGGCACCGGGCTGTTCGATCTGGAGAAGGCCGAGCAGGCGCCCGGCTGGGTGGCCGAGCTGAACGGCGACCATGTACCGGAGACGGAGGAGTACGGCATCTCGTCGCTGGTGCTGCGCGACCCGCGCCCCTTCCATCCCGGCCGCCTCTGGGACCTGCTCACCGGTCCGCTCGACGCGGGCGACTTCGGTCAAGTGCTGCGCTCCAAGGGCTTCTTCACCCTCGCCTCCCGCCCCGGCACCACGGGCCTGTGGTCACAGACGGGCTCGGTGGCCCGCTTCGAGCCCATCACCACGGGCGACGCCACCGGTGATGCCATGGGCGCCCAATCTCCCGTACAGGGTCAGGAGTTGGTGTTCATCGGGACCGATCTGCGCCGCCAGTCGCTGCGGCTGGCACTGTCGCGCTGCCTGTTGACGGAGGAGGAACTGGCCTCGTACGCAGTGGACTTGGCGCACACGGCGTACGAGGACCCCTTCCCCGTATGGGAGGTGCACCCGGCGGACGTCTGCGACGCGCCCCCCGTCTGAGCCGCACCGTGGCGGGTTTCCCATCGCTCGGTGCCGACCGGCCGACCGGATGCGGCAGGATGAGCGGTCGCCGGAAGTCGTACAGACGTCCGGGAGTTGATCGCACATCCAGAATTTTTCGCACATTCGAACAGGTGGCAAGTGACGAGACTTCACATCCGGCCGTCGGGGGCGCGGGGCGCCGCGGAACCACTCCTCGGAGGTGAGCGGTGAAGCGAGGACTCACCGTGGACGATCTGGTCCTCGCGGGCATCGCCCTCGCCGTGGGCCTGCTGGCGGCCTTCCTGCTGCGGACGCTGCTGCGCTGGCTGGCCAAGAAGGCGGACCTCACCCGCTGGAGCGGGGACGACGTCATCGTGGACGCGCTGCGCACGGTGGTGCCGTGGTCGGCGTTCACCGGGGGCGCGGCGGCGGCCGCCGCCGCGCTGCCGCTGACGAGGACCGTCGGGCACAACGTCAACCAGACGCTGACCGTGCTGCTGATCGCCGTCACGACGCTGACGGTCGCGCGAGTGGTCAGCACGCTGGTGCGCACCGTCACCCAGTCCCGGTCGGCGGTGGCCGGCTCGGCGACGATCTTCGTCAACATCATCAGGGTCGTCATCCTGGCCCTGGGTTTCCTCGTCGTGCTACAGACGCTGGGCATCTCCATAGCGCCGATGCTCACCGCCCTGGGAGTCGGCGGTCTGGCCGTCGCGCTGGCCCTCCAGGACACCCTCGCCAACCTCTTCGCGGGCATCCACATCCTCGCCTCGAAGACCGTCCAGCCCGGTGACTACATCAAGCTGAGCAGTGGCGAGGAGGGGTACGTCGTCGACATCAACTGGCGTCAGACGACGATCCGCCAGCTCTCCAACAACCTGGTCATCATCCCGAACGGGCAGCTCGCCGGGACCAACATGACCAACTTCAACCGCCCGGAGCAGATGCTGACCATCCTGGTCCAGGTCGGCGTCGCCTACGACAGCGATCTGGAGCAGGTCGAGCGGGTCACCTGCGAGGTCGTGACCGAGGTGATGACGGAGACCACCGGCGCCGTCCCGGAGCACGAGCCGCTGGTGCGCTTCCACACCTTCGGCGACTCGCGGATCGGCTTCACGGTGATCCTGGGGGTCGGCGAGTTCAGCGACCAGTTCCGGATCAAGCACGAGTTCATCAAGCGCCTGCACCGGCGCTACCGCGCGGAGGGCATCAGCATCCCGGCGCCCGCGCGCACGGTCGCCCTGCAACAGGGCGCGGTGGTCATCCCGCAGCAGCGGGGCGGCCACGCGGAACCCGACCCGGGTCTCGGCACGGAGCCGGGGGGACGGGCGTCCACCCAGACCGCCGGTCTCGAAAGTCTCGACAGGTAAGACCCGCGTCCCGGTAGGCAGCCTCCGGGGGGCGCGGACCTCTCGCGCTCCCCGGCCGTGCGGATCCCGGGCGAGTTGTGCCCGGGCCTCTGAGATATCTTGATGTCGAGCAATGTTGCAGACGTGGAGCGGAGCACCCGGTGACTGACTCGACCATCATTTACACGCACACTGACGAGGCGCCCGCCCTGGCGACCCACTCGTTCCTGCCCGTCATCCAGGCGTACGCCTCGCAGGCCGGGGTGAACGTCGAGACCCGGGACATCTCGCTGGCCGGCCGCATCATCGCCGTGTTCCCCGAGTTCCTGGAGGAGGGCCAGCGCATCGCGGACGCCCTCGCCGAGCTGGGCGAACTGGCGAAGACGCCCGGGGCGAACATCATCAAGCTGCCGAACGTGTCGGCGTCGATCCCCCAGCTCAAGGCGGCCGTCGCCGAGCTGCAGAGCCAGGGCTACGCCCTGCCGGACTACCCGGACGACCCGAAGTCGGACGAGGAGCGCGACATCCGCGCCCGCTACGACAAGATCAAGGGTTCCGCCGTGAACCCGGTGCTGCGCGAGGGCAACTCCGACCGCCGCGCCCCCGCCTCGGTGAAGAACTACGCCAAGACCCACCCGCACCGCATGGGCGCCTGGACCACGGAGTCCAAGACCAACGTGGCGACGATGGGGCAGAACGACTTCCGCTCCACCGAGAAGTCCGTGGTGATCTCCGAGGCCGGTTCGCTGCGCATCGAGCTGGTGGCCGAGGACGGCTCGACCACCGTCCTGCGCGAGTCCGTCCCCGTCCTCGCGGACGAGGTCGTCGACGCCTCCGTCCTGCACGTCGCCGCGCTGCGCGAGTTCCTCACCGCGCAGATCGCCCGCGCCAAGGCCGAGGGTGTGCTGTTCTCCGTACACCTCAAGGCCACGATGATGAAGGTCTCGGACCCGATCATCTTCGGTCACGTCGTGCGCGCGTTCTTCCCGAAGACGTTCGAGCAGTACGGCGAGACGCTCGCGGCGGCCGGTCTGTCCCCGAACGACGGTCTCGGCGGCATCTACAAGGGTCTGGAGTCGCTGCCCGAGGGTGCCGAGATCAAGGCGTCCTTCGACGCGGAGCTGGCCGAGGGCCCGGCGCTCGCCATGGTCGACTCCGACAAGGGCATCACCAACCTGCACGTGCCGTCCGACGTCATCGTCGACGCCTCGATGCCGGCCATGATCCGCACCTCCGGCCACATGTGGGGCCCGGACGGCGCCGAGGGCGACACCCTCGCGGTCCTGCCGGACTCCTCGTACTCCGGTGTCTACCAGGTCGTCGTCGACGACTGCCGCGCCAACGGCGCCTACGACCCGTCGACCATGGGCTCGGTCCCGAACGTCGGCCTCATGGCGCAGAAGGCCGAGGAGTACGGCAGCCACGACAAGACCTTCGAGATCCCGGCCGCCGGCACGGTCCGCCTCGTCGACCAGGCCGGCAACGTGGTGATCGAGCAGCCGGTCGCCGCCGGTGACATCTTCCGCGCCTGCCAGACCAAGGACGCGCCGATCAAGGACTGGGTGAAGCTGGCCGTCACCCGCGCCCGCGCCACCGGCAACCCGGCCGTGTTCTGGCTGGACGAGACCCGCGCGCACGACGCCAACCTGATCGCCAAGGTCAACGCCTACCTGCCGGAGCACGACACGGAGGGCCTGGACATCCGGATCCTCGCGCCGGTCGAGGCGACCAAGCTGTCGGTGGAGCGCATCCGCCGCGGCGAGGACACCATCTCCGTCACCGGCAACGTGCTGCGCGACTACCTGACCGACCTGTTCCCGATCCTGGAGCTGGGCACCAGCGCCAAGATGCTGTCGGTCGTCCCGCTGATGGCGGGCGGCGGCCTGTTCGAGACGGGCGCCGGCGGCTCCGCCCCGAAGCACGTCCAGCAGCTCGTCAAGGAGAACTACCTGCGCTGGGACAGCCTGGGCGAGTTCTTCGCGCTGGCGGCCAGCTTCGAGCACCTCGCCACGACCACGGGCAACGCGCGCGCCCAGGTCCTCGCGGACACCCTCGACCGGGCGACGGCGACCTTCCTCAACGAGGACAAGTCGCCGACCCGCCGGGTCGGCGGCATCGACAACCGGGGCAGCCACTTCTTCCTGTCGCTGTACTGGGCGCAGGAGCTGGCGGCGCAGACGGACGACGCGGAGCTGGCGAAGGCGTTCGCCGTCTTCGCGGAGGCGCTCACCGCGAACGCGGAGACGATTGTCGGCGAGCTGATCGCCGTTCAGGGCAAGCCTGCGGAGATCGGCGGGTACTACCAGCCCGACGTCGAGAAGGCGAAGACGGTCATGCGGCCGTCGGTCACGTGGAACGAGACGCTGGCTTCGTTGAGCTAGCGGTCGGCTCGGCTGGGTGGGCGGTTCTTTGGCTGCCCGCTCGGTGGGGGCTTGTCGCGCAGTTCCCCGCGCCCCTTAAGGGCGCCGGATCGGCCCCCGCACGCATCCGCGTGCGGGGGCCGATCTGCATTCGGGCGCGTCAGACGCGCAGCCACTCCGTCATGACCGTCTCCGCGTCCGTGCGCAGGCGGAGGGCGAACGGGCCGGTGACGTGCAGGTCGGCGGTGAAGCGGCCCATGTCGTCGGCGGTGAGGGTGGGTGGCGAGGTCGGCTGCGGACCGCTCAGCACCTCGATGCTGGCCTCCTGCGGCGGCAGCACCTGGCCCATCAGGCCGTGTGCGGTCACCTCGATGTCGACCGTCAGTTCGGCGGTGTGGAAGGTCAGCATGCGGGGTGCGTCCTCGGCGCCCCTGACCGGGATGCCATGGACGAGCGAGTCGAAGGTCAGCTCGGCCAGTTGGGTGTCGAGCGAGTGGAGGGCGTAGGCCTCCACGGCGGTCTGCTGGAGCTGGGCCGGCACCGGATCCATGATGGCGGCGGCCTGGCGCAGTGTCTCCTCCAGGAGGTCGTCGTCCAGCGGGTCGTCGCCTTCCGCCTCCGTCAAGTCGTCCGGTTCGCCGTCGAGTTCGTCATTGGTGTGGTCGAAGCCGTCCATACCGTCAGCGCCGTTCATGTCGTCGGAGTCGTGGGGTGATCCGTCGTTGTCGTGCGCGTCGTTCACCGGACCCCCCTGGCGGCGAGCCGGACCCGCAGCCGCCGCAGACAGCGCTGGCGCAGGGGGCCGATGCTGCCGACGGCGATGCCCAGGCCGGCGGAGATCTCCTGGTAGCTCGGTGGTGGCGTGGACATCAGGACGCGCAGCAACTGCCTGCACCGGGCGCCGAGTTCCTCGAACTCCTGCCACAGGTGCCGGATGCGCTCCGCCTCGGCGGAGGCCTCCTCGGACTCGATCACCCGCTGCTCGGGCGTACGGTCGTCGCTGATCCGGTCGAGGAGTTGGGCGTCGTCCGTCGGTGTCGTCCGGTGGCTGCTCTTGATCACCTTGAGGCACTCGTGCCGTGCGGTGCTGGCGAGCCACGAGCCGGCCTTCTCCGGTTCCCGGATCCGGCCCAGATGCTGGGCGAAGCGGAACCAGACGGTCGAGTACACCTCGTGCGCGTCCGCGTCGGACAGGCGGTGGGCGCGCGCCACCGACCACACCAGCGGGCTCAGCCCCTCCACCAGCGCCTTCCAGCCCGCCGCGTCACCGTCGACGGCGGACCGGACCAAGGCGCCGACCGCAGCTCGGTCCACGTCCCCACCCCTCGTGTACGGCCAGTCATCGTACGCCGTGGAAGGGGGTGCTCCACTCGTCCTGCGCATGGTCCTCACTCGTCCTGTCCTCGTACGGAAGCCTGTTGACCTCATAGGGCGGGCGGGACGTTCACGACCGGCACCGGGCTCCAGGTGGGCGGGATCAGCGCGGGTACGACCGCTCCCCGGACCTCCGCGAACCCGGTGTTCGTGGCGAGGAGTTGCTGCCGGGCGGCACGCGGGTCGGTCTCCTTGTGGGCGGTCATGTGGGCGGCGATCATCGCGGCGACCACCGGGGTGGCGAACGAGGTGCCGCTCCACTGCGCGAAGCCCTCGAACATCACCCGGTCGGGGATGCCCGGGGTGGTCCCGGGGTCCTCCGAGAGGACGCCGAGGTGCCGGGGGGCCTGGCAGGTGCAGGCGTAGGTGAAGTGGTGACGGCAGGTGTCGTGCGTGCTGTGCTGGTAGATGTACGGCACCGGCGCCCGGAAGCCGGTGAGTGCGCCGGTGAGCCGCTCGCCGGGGGCGTAGACCTTCACCCAGGCGCCGTGGTTGCTGAAGCAGGCGCCGAACTCGCCGTCGCTGCGCAGGGCGCCGACGGAGATCACCGACTGGGCGTACTCGGGCTGGTCGGCGTAGGCGGCGGGCCAGAAGGGGGTGGCGCTGGCGTTGTTGCCGGCGGCGGCCACCAGCAGGGTGCGCGGCTGTTGGCGCAGGGCCTCCATGAACGCGGTGAGGCCGAGCAGGCCTTCCGTGCTGCCGTTCGACGTGCCCGCCGAGAGGCTGATGAGGGCAGGCCAGCCGTCACGCTCGACGGCCTCGAACAGCTTGTCGCCGAACTCGGACTCAAGGATCGCGCCGGCGTCGTTGAGGGTGTTGCGGGAGACGACGTTCGTGTTGGGCGCGACGGCCGCGACGAGCCCCGAGATGAACGTGCCGTGCCCCGCGTACTGCTGGAGGACGCCGTCGCCGTCGCACTCGTCCCTCTGGGGGTCGCCCTGGACGTGGGCCATCGCCGGGTAGGACGCGTAGTCGTGCGTGAGGCCGGTGTCGACGACGAGGACGCCGACGGCGCTGTCCGGGTCGTAACCGCCCTCGGCCACCGCCGGGTTGGGCCCCGCCGCGAACGGGACGGGCACCGGCTCGTCGCCGGGGCAGGCGTTGACGGCGATGTGCACCACGTGGTTGCGGCTGATCAGGCGCCGCCCCGCGTTGCCCTCCGTCTCCCTGAGCGCGCGCAGCGCGCCCGCCACCGCGCGGTCGCCGCGCCGGCCGCCCTGGCCCGGGTCGCCGACCCGGATCCGGGTGACGCCCGACCGGTTGGTCTCCGGGCTCACCCGGCGCACGTCGTCCGCGGCCAGGCCTGCGAAGGTGGCGAAGTGCGCGCGTACGGTGTCCTCGACGAGGCGGGCCTCCTCGCCGTCGCGGGCGAGGACGACACCCTTCTCGTAGATGAACTCGGCCGCGTCGTCCGGCCCCGTCGCCAGCTCGACACCGGGCATGGAACGCCGGATCTTCTCGAACTGCTCCTGGAAACGCTGAGGTGCCATGGAATGTCCCCCTCTGAACCGATCCCCTGTTGCCTCTATGTGCTTCTCAATGAGAGCGGCCTCGCGGTCGCGTGATACAGGGCCGTGACAGGTTCGTCGATACACGGATCGATCAGGAACGGACCAGGACGGACTGGGACGGACAGCGGGTTGTCCATGGCCAAACCTCTGTGACGAGGAGCGCGGAGCACTACCATCCGTTGGGTGACAGCGGGAAGCGACACGGTTCTCGAACTGCTGCCGATGGTGTTCGCCCGCCCGAAGGAAGCCCTCGCGCGCGCGGAGCACGTTCTCGGCGGCGATCCCACGCCGTTGCACGCCTCGGTCGCCCATCAGGTGATCGGTCTGTGGCAGCGGGACTTCGGCGACATGCGTCTCGCCCTGCGTCATCTGCGGCGCGCCCGCGATCTCGCGGCGGACGCCGGGTCGGCGGAGCGCGAGGCCGACGTCCTCGGCACGCTCGGCGTCGCGCTGGTCCACGCGGGCCGCACCCGGCAGGGCCTGGAGGCGTTCGAGCAGGGCGTCGAGCGGGGTACGGGCCATACACGCGCGCGCGTGCTGTACCGGCGGGCGTACGCGTGGTGGGTGCTGGGGCATCATCGCGAGGCGCTGGACGACGTACGGCGGGCCATTCCCGTGCTGCGGCAGGCGGACGACGTCATCTGGACGGCCAGGGCGCTGACCCTGCGGGCCACCGTGCATCTGGCGCTGGGCCGGCCCGAGCGGGCCGACGCCGACTTCACCGCCGCCGAACAACTGTGGGACACCACCGGCCAGGAGCACGACAAGGCCGACGTCGTCGAGAGCCGGGCGCTGGCCGCGTACCGGGCGGGCGACATTCCGGCGGCGCTGCGGCTGTTCGACGAGGCGGCGGAGCGTTACGACCGGTTGGGCACGCCGGTCTTCGTGTTCTACATCCGCCGCTGCGAGGTGCTGATGGGCGCCGGGCTGGCCCCGGAGGCGGTCGCGGAGGCCGATGCGGCGATCACCGTCCTCGACGGGATCGGCGGTCAGCGCACCCGCAAGGCGGAGCTGCTGCTGACCGCCGCGAAGGCGGCCCGGCTCGCGGACGATCCGCACACCGCGATCGCCCGCGCGGCCGTGGCCGTACGCCTGTTCGCCGGGCAGCGGCGCAGTTGGTGGGAGGCGCACGCCCGGCTGGTGCTGCTCGAGGCGCGGGTCGCGACCGGGCGGACGTCGGGCCGGCTCGTCGCGGACGCGGCGGCGCTGGCCGACCGGCTCGCCGCCTTCGGTTCGCCGGCCGCGCCCGAGGCGTCGCTGCTCGCGGGCCGTATCGCGCTCGCGCTGGGCTGGCGGGAGGACGCGGAGAAGCACCTGCGGGTCGCCGCCCGCAGTCGGCGTGTCGGTCCGCCGCTGGCCCGGATGACGGGCTGGGCCGCGCAGGCGCTGCGCGCGGAGGCGGCCGGGTCGGGGCGGGGTGTGCTGGAGGCCTGTCGGCGCGGGCTCGCCGTCCTGGACGACCACCGGACGACGCTCGGGGCCTCGGAGCTGCGGGCGCGGGCCACGGCGCAGGGCGCCGAACTGGCCGCCATGGCCCAGCGGGCGACCCTGTCGTCCGGTGGACCCCGTCGGCTGCTGGTGTGGAGCGAGCGGTGGCGGGCCACGGTCCTTTCGGCGCCGCCCGCCCGGCCGCCCGACGACCCGGCGCTCGTGCAGAGCCTCACCGCCTTCCGGGAGATCGCCGCCCGCGCGGAGGAGGCCCGGATCGGCGGTCGCCCGGTACCGGCGCTGGAGCGCGAACAGCGGCGCCTGGAGCGGGAGGTGCGCTCCCGCACCCTGCGCATCCGCGGCGAGTCCCCCGGCGGCGGGTGCCGGTTCGATCCCGGCCGGCTGCTCGAACGCCTGGGCGACGGTGTGCGGTTGATCGAGATCGCCGTCGTCGACGGCCGGGTACAGGTGCTGCTGTGCGGCGAGGGACGGGTACGCCGCTTCGAGGCGGGCCTGCTGACGGACGCGGTGACGGAGGCCGAGCACGTGCAGGCCGGCCTGCGGCGGCTCGCGCACCCGGGAGCGGATGCCAGACTGCCGGTACTGGAGGCGTCGGGCCGCCGCCTGGAGAAACTGCTGCTGGGCGCGGCCGTACCGCACCTGGGCTCCGGCCCGGTGGTCGTGGTGCCGCCGGGCAGGCTGCACCGGGTCCCCTGGGCCCTGCTGCCCTCCCTCCGGGAGCGGGTGCTCAGCGTGTCGCCGTCGGCGAGCAGTTGGCTGCGCGCCCAGGAGACCGGTCCCCCGCCGGGTGGCCGGCACGTCCTCGTCCGGGGTCCCGGCCTGGCGAGCGGCGGGGCGGAGGTGCCCGACCTGGTCGACCGGTACGGCAGACCGACGGTCCTGGAGCACGAGGGAGCGCGGGTACCGGCGGTACTGGACGCGCTCGACGGGGCCGCGCTGGCCCATATCGCGGCCCACGGCACGTTCCGGGCGGACAGTCCCCTCTTCTCGTCGCTCCGCATGGCGGACGGCCCGCTGATCGTCCACGACTTCGAGCGTCTGGGCCGAAGCCCGTACCGGATCATCCTCTCCAGCTGCGACACCGGTCGCCTGGCGAACGTCGGCGCGGACGAACTCCTCGGCCTGGTCACGGCGTTGCTCCCGCTGGGCACGGCGGGCGTGGTGGCGAGCAGCGCACCGGTCAACGACGCGGCGGTGGTCCCCCTGATGCTGGCCCTCCACAAGGGCCTCAGCGTGGGCCTCTCCCTGGCCGAAGCCCTCCGCGACGCCCGCGCGTCCCTCCCCGGAGACGCGACACACCAGGCAACGGGCTGGGCATTCTCGGCATTCGGCTCCGCCTGACCACCCCCTGGACGGCAGACGGACAGCCCACCGGCCCACCACGACCTGCCTAGACGACCGCATCCCTGCGACCGAGGCCTGGCGGCCCCAACCTGGGCACACGACACGTCGGGCGACGCGGGGACGAGCACTCACGGCATACGGCGCCGCCCGGCCCCGCCCCGGCCGCGCGGCCGGGGGCTGTCCAGCAGTCGGCGAGGCAACCCGGGCAGCGCTGACGACGGCTCGCCACAAGAGCCTCACCCCGGCTCTCACCTCACCGAACCCCCGCACGGCCCGACCCGGGGACACGGCACACCAGGCGACGCCCCGTCCAGCAACCACGGCGGCGCACCAGCAGCGAAGTAGCCGCCGTGGTTGCTGGACGG
>NZ_LIQQ01000591.1 GCF_001418565.1 Streptomyces graminilatus
CCGGTAGGCGTTCGTGACCAACTCGGAGGTCAACAGCTCCACGGCGTCCAGGACTTCGGGCCTGCCGTGGCTGTCGAGCACGGTCCGTACGGTCATACGTGCGACTCGTGCCGCGCGCGGGTCATGGGGGAGGCGGAGGGTGTACGTCCAGGTGTTGGACGGGGATACGGTGCGCATGGACGGCTCCTGCGGTGGAGGGGCTTGGCTCACTCGATGTCCCGGCCGGGCGGTGGCAGTGCCGCGCGTGGGTGGGGGCGCGGTGCGCTTCCGGCTTGTCGGTCGGGGGTGGGTGGCTTGGGTTTCACCGTAGACTGCGCGTGCTGAAGGTTTTGCGGAATTCTGCAAAACCTTCAGCGATATGCTTCGTGTGGGTGACCCCCCACGCCAGGTGTACGAAAGGAGTGAGGACATGGCGCCGAGGCCTGCCCCCACGGCACGACGCCTCCGAATCGGCGTAGAACTGCGCCGACTACGGGAACGCGCCGGCATGACCGCTGCCGAGGCGTCCAGATCCCTGGGCACGACTCAGGCTCAGATCAGCAACATCGAGGCCAACCGCTTCGGCGTCAGTGCGGAACGAGTGCACACGCTCGCCCATATCTACGGTTGCACGGACGAGCCTCTGGTCAACGCTCTCGCCGCCATGGCCGCCGACCGCACACGGGGCTGGTGGGAGGAGTACCGCAACACCCTGCCGTCCCGCCTCCTCGACCTGGCCGAGATGGAACACCACGCCACGGCGCTGCGCGTGGCCCAGGTCATCAACATCCCCGGCTTGCTCCAGACACCGGAACACGCTCGCGCGCTGTTCCGCGAAGCGGTGCCGAATCTACGCCCGCACGACATCGAGTACCGCATCTCGCACCGCATCAAGCGTCAGGCCATCCTCCACCGCGAGCAGCCACCGCCGTACACGGCGATCGTCCACGAGGCCGCCCTGCGCATGCAGTTCGGCGGGCGCGAGGTGGCCAGGGCGCAGCTGCGGCACCTCACCGAGATGAGCGAGCACCCAGCCATCGGCCTCCGTGTGATCCCTTTCGACGGCACTTCGTTCCCCACGACCGGTCATGCCGTCGACTACTTCCACGGCCCGGTACCCGTCCTCGACACCGTCGAGGTGGACACGGCACACGGCAGCGAACTCGTCGATGGGGCAGGACGATTGGAGATGTACCGGCTCGTCCTGGACCGCATGGAGGCCGTCGCTCTGAAGCCCGCGCCTTCGCTCGACCTCATCCGCCGCATCGCCCAAGACATCTGAGAGACGAACCATGACTGAACCGACTTGGCAGAAATCGACCTACAGCGAACAGGGCTCCGCCTGCGTCGAGATAGCCACCGCCCCCACCACCATCCACATACGTGACTCCAAGACCCCCTCCGGTCCCCGCCTCACCCTCCATTTCATGGCCTGGGCGGACTTCCTCGCCGACGTGGCGCAGCGCACTCCTCGGAGGTGAGGAACGGTGTCGGTACCGACTCTTGAAGACCTTTTGCGTCGCTGCACGCATTCCGCCGTGCATCTGGAGATGCGCGACGGGTACATGCGCTCCGACCCCCGGTTCGCGGCCTGGCAGAACGGCCTCCGCAACGATCCCGCCGACAGCGATCCGGAGCGTCGGCCATGGCTACGGCTCATCGCCGACGTCGTGGCCCAGGGAGTTGAGGTACGCAGGGCGCGCATCGTCTCGGAGCCCGTGTCGGACTACATCCGGTTCGAACACCACCTGACCGGTCCCACCGTGGAGGCAGGCGAGCAGGTCCGCTGGCTGCCGCGCCGTCGCGCGTCCGCGCTGGCCCTGCCCGGAAACGACTTCTGGCTCTTCGACGACGCCTCGGTCGTCTTCCACCACTTCGCCGGTGATGGCGAACTCGCCCCGGACGACGAGGAGTTCACCGATGATCCGGCCATCGTGAAGCTGTGCGCCGATGCGTTCGAGGCGGTCTGGGCCCTGGCGGTGCCGCACGCGGACTACCGGATGGCCTGATGCGGACGGCCACGGCGTCGCTGCGCAAGCTCGTGTGCGTGACGCTGGCCCGGATCGGTGACGACACCTGAGCCCTCCGCGACAGCAAGAGGCCTGACGCACAGCCGCTGAGGTTCACCACGGCGGAGTTGGACGCGGCCGGCATCGACCCGGCGCGATTCGGCGTGTCTGTTTGACCCTCGACCCTCCGGTCGACCCCACCATGCGCGACGCCGTGCGGAACGTCCCGGGCAGCGTCACCGTCGAGTACTGACAATGACGGTTATTCGGCACGAGAAAGCAGAAGTTGACTGCCCCTTAGACCTGGCCCTGCTCGGACTCAGCCGGAGCCCGCATGGCCTCGGCCATCGCCTCCGCCGCATCTGCCCGCACCATGCCGATGTGGACGTAGGGCTTACCGGAGCGAGTGACCATCGGGCGCACGCTGCCCCAGACGCTCTCAGGGAGGTCAAGACCGGCCAGGGCTTCCCGGATGGCCTCCGCCGCCTCGGTGGCCTGCTTGCGGCCGTCCCGGTAGGTCTGCATGTCCATCGTCATGAGTGCGCGCCCCCGGCGTGGTCCCGGACGCTCGTGGCGTGCTTGGCGGCCTGGGTGATGTCTCCGCGTTTCTCGGCTGCATTGCGGAGCTGGTACTCGGACTGGCAGGTCGCGCAGTCCCTGACGGGGGCACAGTCGAGCAGCCAGGCGTTCAGACCGGTCGGCAGTTCGATGGGCTGTTCCTGCGTGGTCTTGTGGCGTGTGGCTGCCATCGCGTCTCCCCAACTCGTGTGACTCCAGGTACGACCGTAGGAAGCGGGGAGTTGGGCGGTCCACCAAGTTGCACGCGGTTGCACGATGGGTACGTTCGCCTTGACCCCCGTCTTCTGCCCAGGTGAGGCTCACTGTGCAACCGGCAGCAACCGGCTCGACGTTGGGAGAGACAATGCAGCTACGGTTCGTCGGCAAAGATCCGGAGTCCGGAGACCACGGGTGCCCGGCCGTGTGGGTGGACGAGTCGACGCAGGATCTCGTCATCCAGGGTGTGAAGGCTGATGCCGACACATTGGAGCGGACCGTCCAGGACAGCCCGCTCCCGGACCATGAGGGCGTGATCCGGCTGCCGCAGCGGATGATCCCGCTTCTGAAGGAGGCACTTGATGGCGCAGAGCCTCAGTAACTTTGCCGATCTGATCCGCTCCGTGGAGCGTTCCGCTGTGCACCTTGAGATGCGCGACGTGTACGCGACCTCCAACGAGGACGAGGGGTTCGCGGCATGGAGGCGGGGTCACCGGCTCGACCCGGACGACCGTGAGTCGTGGTGGCGTCCGTGGCTCGACCTCGTCCAAGAGGTCACCGCCAAGGGAGTCGTGATGCGGCGCGCCCGGATCGTAGGCGAGCCACATAGCGAGTACATCCGCTACGAGCACTCGTTCACGTTCACCAACGTCGCTGCGGGCGAGGAGATCCGCTGGCTCCCGAGGCGGCAGGCTTCCGGCCTTGTGCTTCCGGGGAACGATTTTTGGCTCTTCGACGGCCGCGTCGTTCAGTTCAATGTCTTTGACGGCGAGGGCCGTTGGGTGCACACCGATCAGACGGACGAGCCGGCGGTCGCCCGGTTGTGCTCGACCGCGTTCGAAGCCGTCTGGGAGCGCGCCGTCCCGCACGAGAAGTACGCCATCTGAGAAGCCCGGTACGCCAGTTCATGCCTACGTCCCCGCTGTCCACCGCCCAGGCTGCCCGTGCGGCCATCGCTACCCTTCTGGACGAGATCCGGAGAGACGCCGGGCTCACTGGGCTTGAACTGGCGAACCTGTGCGGCTGGCACAAGTCGAAGTCGTCTCGCATCGCTGGGGCCAAGACTGCTCCGTCCGACGAGGACATCCGGGCATGGTGCCGGGCCTGCGGCGCTGAGGATCAGGCAGCAGATCTGATCGCAGCCTCGCGTACTGCTGAGTCCATGTACGTCCAGTGGCGGCAGCTCCACCGCGACGGCATGCGGCGCGTCCATGAGAAGACCACGCCGCTGTACCAGCGCACGCGCCACTTCCGCGTCTACGCCTCGAACCTGGTTCCGGGCATGCTCCAGACCGGCGACTACGCCACAGGGCTTCTTCGGTCCATCACGGACTTCCAGGGCACCCCTGACGACGTGGCCGACGCCGTGCAGGCACGTCTGAACCGGTCGCGGGTGGTCCATGAGGGCAACCACCGGTTCGCGCTGTTGCTGGAAGAGACGGTCCTCTACTACCGGGTCTGCGACGAGGCGGCCATGGCCGGGCAGCTCAGGTACCTGCTGGACATCATGTCCCGGCCGAACGTCTCGCTCGGGATCATCCCCTTCACGGCCCGCCGCACGGTCTGGCCGCTGGAAGCCTTCTACGCCTTCGACTACGCCCAGGTGGCTGTCGAGACCCTGACGGCCGAGGTCAACATCACGGCTCCCGGAGAGATCCGGACCTACCTCAAGGCGTTCGCCGAGCTATCCGGCATCGCAGTACACGGCCGCGAGGCGAGAGCGTGCATCACAAGAGCCCTCGACTCCCTTGGCTGACCTGCCAAACATCCCCTCCATGTACCTGGTCTCAAGCCGGGCCAGGTAACCGCGCTCCCGCGCCAGCCGCCGCCCCTTCCTCCTCCAAGGGGCGGGGCCGACTGCCCTCTCCCCGACAACTCCCGCCCCCCTCGAACGGGAACGACTGGTGCACCATCACGGCTATCTGTGGACCGGCGTGAAAGAGCGCTTCGATCAGGAGGCCCTACGACGGCCCCCGCATCCCGATCCGCCCCCGGCCGGAAGCAGGCCGGAACTGATCCAGCGCTACCGGGAAGTGTCGGCGGAGTTCCCCACCGTCGATCTACCGCCGCTGGAAACCGCGTACTGGCTGATCAAGCCGCCTTCGCTGGTGCGCGGCACCTGGCACGAGGCGAAGGAAGCGGCGGCCTGGCTCAGGGAGACGCTGGCCGAGCATGCGCACCGGTTCGCCTGCGCGTACGACCGGGACGCCACCCGGCTGGCCACGCTGGTCGACTCGGCGGCCGAACAACTGGCGTCCGGCAGAGATGTGTCATACGGCTTCTACCTCGAACAGCCCTCGTACCTCTCCCTGGCGGTGGTGACCTGTTCTCCGAACCGCTCGCTGCCCCAACTGGCCTGTCCGGGGCCGGGCGGGTGAAGGAGGTGAGGCGCATCCGCCAGATCGTGCGCTTCCGAGTCGGGTTGCCAACGGCGAACCGGTATCGGGTGCTGCTCGATGCACGCCGGCTCGGTGTCGCGCGTCAGCGGTGGTCGACGTAGGCGACGAATCCGCCCACTGTCAGACCCATCGAGCATCCGAGGCGGAAGGCCCCGTAGCGCATGCGCGCGGTGTGCTGCGCCTCGGTCATCGCATACGGTGCGTGGATCCCCAGTTCCACGCCGCACAGGCACACGACGTAGCCGTGACGCAGGGCGGCGGCCGCCCACTCGGGGTCGTGCTCGACCCAGGTCCGGGAGTAGATCTCACCGTCGGGCGTCAGCAGTTCCAGCCGGGAGTAGGTGTACCCGAGGCGCGGATCCAGTTTTGGCTGTTCGTCGGGTATCTCGTGCAGCTCCCATCCGGGGATCAGGTACAGCTCGGAGAACTCGGGCGGCAGGCGCCTCATGCCGAACAGGATGGCGCCTTCGATCTGCGGTTCCTCGGGCATGTCGTCGGGCGAGGCTCCCCTCGGCATGACGAACCCGAAGTCGCCCACGCCCAAGGCGCGACGGAACTCGAAGAGGGCGGTGGGCATGTGACGTGTCCGCATGTGATCGAGGGTGACCGTGCCTCCCGTGGTGTCCAGAACCATCAGCACGCGCTCCAGCCGCAGCGCGGGGTCGTCGCTGAACAGGATCCGCCCGTGGTCGTCGACTTGTTCGAACTGATGCCCGCTCATCTCCTGCAGCCCTCCGGTTGGTTGCCGCCGTTCCGCGTCCGTGAAGCAGGCGATGGGATGTTGAACCATCCTATTGAAGGATCGTTCAACGATCCATACATTGGAACGAGTGCACCACCAGGCCGGCGGTTTCGTCGAAAGGCAGGGGTGAGGGTGAGCGCGGAGGAAGCAGACAGCGGGTGGGCGGGCAGAAGGTGGGCGGGCGTGGGTCGGCGGGTGCTGGTGGGCGCCTCAAGCGCCGGCGGAGCGTTGGCGCTGTGGGCGGTCGTCCGTCTGATCGTGCGCATGGCCTTCGTCGCGCACGCCCTGTGGATCAACGGGTTGTGCGCGATGGCGCTGTTCTTCGCCTGGGTGTTCCTGGGCGCGTGCTGGGACTTGGACATCAGGTGGCTGCTGGGTGCGGTGTGCCTCCTCGGGGTGCTGTTCCTTCAGAACAATGAGTTGGAACAGCAGTTACTGCACCAACACGGGCGTACGGAACACGTCAGGGTCCGAAAGATCCAGTGGTCCGCCGGCGACGGCGTGGGTGTCACCCCCCGCCTCTACACGGTCACCGTCCTCGACGGCCCACCGCTGTCCCCGATCGAGGAGAAAGGGCCCGACTGGAAGTGGGCGGTAGGCGGTACTTACGCGGTGACCGTCGATCCGCAGGGCCGTGTCCCGCTCAGGCGGGGGGACAGACCCGGGCCCCCGGTGATCCAGCAGTTCCTGCAGATCCCGGTCGGCCTCGGCCTGGCCTTCGCCTTGTGGCGGCCCGCAGAGCTGCTCCTGCGCCGACAACGCGTCCCGTCAGCCGGACCCGCTCAGCCACAGGGGGCTCCATAGGGGACTGTGACCGAGCGTCGCCGGGGCGGATCGATGCCCTCTAAAGGGGCGCACCCGTCACCCGAGGCCGCCGCATCAGAAACGCCGCCCCCGCTCCCGCCCCGAACAACGCCGCCACCGAGACGCCCGTCGCCAGCCAGGTCGCGCCCAGCCACTGCCCGCCGAAGTAGCCGAGGGCGACGCTGTACGCGGCCCAGGCAAGGCCCGCCAGGATGGACCAGGGGAGGAACTCGCCGACCCGGCGGTGGGCGGCGCCCGCGCCGAGGGAGACGACCGAGCGGCCGGCCGGGGCGAAGCGGGCGACGACGACCAGGATGCCGCCGCTGTGCGCGAGGGCCTGGCCGAGACGTTCCTGCGCGCTGGTCAGGCGCCGGGAGCGGGCGATCGCGCGGTCCAGGCGCGCCCCGCCGTGCCAGGCCAGCCGGTACGCCACCAGGTCGCCGAGGACCGACGCCGTGGCCGCGCACAGGGTGAGCGCGAGGATGTCCGGCACCTCGTGCGGCACCCGCCCGGTGGCCGCGCCCGAACCGGCGGCGGCAGCCGTGGCGGCCGTGATGACAAGGACGCCGCTGGGCAGTACCGGCACCAGGACGTCGAACAGGACGGACACGCCCACCAGGGCGTAGATCCACGGGGTCCCGGTCAAGGACCCCACACTCTCAAGCACCGCAGACTCCCCGAAACTCCCCCGTCGGCCTGTTCCGTGCCGCTGCCTCACGAGGGGAGCGGCGCGGGCGGCCTGTGACAGCCATACAGCGTACGCGGCGGGTCCGGCGGGAGATCCACGGGGGGCTCATATGTTCGGCACACGATGTTCACCCTGACGCACGCCGGTGCCCGCCCCCGGGAGCGGGGACGGGCACCGGCGTACGAACGAGCGGTGGAACAGAGGGATCGGACCTGTCGGGCCGATCGGAGGGATCAGTCCGACAGGTTGGATCAGTCCGACGGGTTGGATCAGTCCGACGGGTTGGACCAGTCCGAGCGGTCGGATCGGTCCGAGCGGTCGGGTCAGGCCGCTACCGGGGTCTTCGTCCGCGATTCCCCGGTCACGCCCGATGAGCGCTTCGCGAGGATTCTGTCCACGCCGAAGGCGCCGGAGCCGGTGAAGACGAGCAGGAAGAACGCCCAGCAGAATGCGGCGGCCAGTTCGCCGTCGTTCTGGATCGGCATGAGGGCGTTCGGCTGGTGGACGTCGAAGTACGCGTACGCCATCGCGCCCGAGGCGATGAACGCGGCGGCGCGGGTGCCGAGGCCCAGCAGGACCAGGGCGCCGCCGACCAGTTCGATCACGGCCGCGTACCAGCCGGGCCAGGTTCCGGCCGCCACGGTCTCGTGCCCGCCACCGAGGACGCCGAAGAGTGAACGGGCGCCGTGGCAGGCGAAGAGCAGGCCGACCACGATCCGGAAGAGGCCGATGGCGTAGGGCTGTGCGTTGTTGAGGCGAGCGGACATGTGGGGGGTGTCTCCTTCGGTCGGGGCCGATCCGTCCGAAGTCCTTCATCTTCGAGGGCTGGGGGCGGTCGGTTTGAGGGGGGACGGAACCGAGCGGCGAATCCACCGTATGGGCGCTCAATCGAATGTTGCAAGTTCAACATTTGGCCACTCCCTCACTTTCGAGTGGACCTCCGCTTGTCGCCCCGATTCGCCGATTTCCGCAGGTGGGGCCGTTGTTGGGGACTTCCGGCGCGGCGTCCGCCCTGTCATGTCCGCGTCCGAAAATGTGACCGAAGACACGTTGGGGCGAACTTCGGTCGCCGTCGCCCGGTGGGCGCCCTGCATGGATATGACAATGTCAATTACCTTGCGCGCGAACGAGCGTGACGGTCAGTCAGTCGGGGTCGGGCGTCTCACCCGCTCAGCTTCGACTCCATGACCGTCTCCAGGCGTGTGCCGTCCTTCTCCCCCTGGGTCCGCTCCAGCCGCAGCCGGGCCGAACGGCCGTGCAGGGTCAGGGTCATCAGCATGTTGCCGAACCAGGGGCCGCCCGTCCGGCGCCAGGTGACCGGTGGACGCGGAACCCGGCCGTGCCGGGCGAGGCGGCGGCCCACGGCGCGGCCCAGGCCGCTCCAGCCCAGGCGGAAGCCGACCTTGATGGACAGCGGGATGGCGTTGTGTACGGGGGAGCAGGTCAGTTGGAGGACGCGGGCGTCGGGGTGGTCGGCGGCTTCCGGCCAGGTGGGCTCGGCCGCGTACGCGTGGTGGACGTCGCCCGAGAGGACCAGCACCGTGGCCGGCGCCCGGGGGCCCGAGCCGGCCTCCGCGATCAGGCCGGCCAGGTCGGTGAACGAGGTGGTGAACGCCGCCCAGTGTTCGAGGTCGGCCGCCCGGCGCAGTCGCTCCCCGAACCGGGCCCAGCGCGCGCCCCGTTCGCCCTTGCACAGAGCCGCGTCCCACGCCTCGGTGTCGTGCACCAGGTGCGGCAGCAGCCAGGGGAGCGAGGTGCCGATGAGGAGATGGTCGTACGAGCCGGGGTCCGCCAGTGCCTGTTCACGCACCCAGCTCTCCTCGCCCGGGTTCAGCATCGCGCGCTCGTCCTCGTCGAGGACCCGGGCCGCCCTGCTGTCCACCATCAGCAGGCGTACGCGGCCGAAGTCGCGCCGGTAGCTCCAGCGGACCGAGGCGGGATCGGCGTCCGACCGCGCGGCGAAGGCCCGCAGCACGTCCGTACCGTCGGGGCTCTCGCGCACGGCCGCGTACAGCGGGTCGGTGGCGAGTTCGGCCGGGGTGAGGTTGCCCAGGTGCTGGTGCACCCAGTACGACATCAGGCCGCTCAGCAGCCGTTCGCGCCACCACGGGGTCTCCCGCATGCCGGCCAGCCAGGCGGCGCTGGTGTTCCAGTCGTCGATGATGTCGTGGTCGTCGAAGACCATGCAGGTGGGGACGGTGGAGAGCAGCCAGCGGATCCCGGGGTCCAGCCAGGACTCGTAGTAGAGGTGGGTGTACTCCTCGTAGTCCGCGACCTCGGCGCCCGGCGGATCGGACAGGTCGCGGCGGGCGGCCAGCCAGTCGCGGGTGGCGTCGGACACCTCGTCGGCGTACACCTGGTCGCCCAGCAGGAGCAGGACGTCCGGGCGTTCGGCCGCCGGGTCGGCCGCGATGCGTGCCGCGAGGGTGTCCAGGGCGTCCGCGCCCACCGGGTCCCTGCCGTCGGCGGCCGGTGCCGCCCAGCGACAGGATCCGAACGCGACCCGGAAGGCGCCGCCCGCTCCTCCGGCCTCCACCTTTCCCTCCCGCCCACCGTCCTCGGCGGTGCGGATGACGGAGGGCGGGAAGGGTGAGTCGGGCAGCGGCCACACGTGGACGCCGTCCAGCAGGATCTCGTACGGGGTCGTCGTGCCCGGGGTCAGGCCGGTCACCGGGATCAGCGCGTAGTGGTGGCCCGCGACCTGGAAGGTGCGGGTCTCGCCGCCTGCGCCGTCCGGGCAGCGTGCCTCGGCGAGGCAGGGACGGCTCGCCTCGACCCAGACGGTCGCGGACGAGCCGTCGGCGTACCTCAGCAGTGGTCCCAGGCGAAGTGCCGCCATGCGATCACCCTCCTCCATTGCACCGTACGGTACGGGCGGCGGAGGAGGGCGGGGAGGTTCTCCGCGTGGTGTCGTGGGTGGGCGGCCGGTGGGTGCTCAGCAGTTGGCGAGGTAGCCGGTGAGCGCGCTCTTCTCCGCCGGGTCGACCGTGAGGTCGTAGTAGAACTTCACCTGGACCCAGGCGCGGACGTACGTGCAGCGGTACGAGGTGACCGACGGCATCCACTCGGCCGGGTCCTGGTCGCTCTTCTGCTGGTTCACGTTGTCGGTGACCGCGATGAGCTGGGGCCGGGTGATGTCGTTGGCGAAGGCCTTGCGCTGGGCGGTGGTCCAGGCGCTCGCCCCGGAGTCCCAGGCCTCGGCGAGCGGGACCAGGTGGTCGATGTCGAGGTCGGACGCGGCGGTCCAGGTGGCACCGTCGTACGGGGAGAACCAACTGCCGCTGGTGGCGGTGCAGGCGGAGTTGGTGACGACGTTCGTGCCGTCCCGCTTGAGGATGTACTCACGCGTGTTGCACGTGCCGCTGATGGTGCTCCAGGTGGGGAACAGATCGCGGTTGTAACCGGTACGGTCCTCGGCCGCCACGGTGAGCGAGGCGAGGTAGGTGCGGGCGGTGGCGGCGCTGACCGGGGTGGGGAGGGCGGCGGAGGCGGCCGGGCCGTTGAGCAGCC
>NZ_LIQQ01000592.1 GCF_001418565.1 Streptomyces graminilatus
GGCGGCGGGGGCGAGGAAAACCCCACCCCCGCCGCCCCACGCCTTAAGTGGTCCGCCTCCGCCGAGCCCCCGGCCTCCGCTCACTCGGCCGAGTAACCGGATCGCCCGACTCCACAGCGGAAGCCCTCCGCCGCAGCCCGAAGTCCGCCAACGCCTCCGCCAGCTTCAGCACAGACGGCTCCGGAGCCATCACATCGACCCGCAGCCCATGCTCCTCGGCGGTCTTCGCCGTGGCCGGCCCGATACACGCGATCACCGTCACGTTGTGCGGCTTGCCCGCGATACCCACCAGGTTCCGCACAGTGGACGACGACGTGAAGAGAACGGCGTCGAAGCCACCCCCCTTGATCGCCTCCCGCGTCTCCTGCGGCGGCGGCGAGGCACGCACCGTCCGGTAGGCGGTGACGTCGTCGACCTCCCAGCCCAGCTCGATGAGCCCGGCGACCAAGGTCTCGGTGGCGATATCGGCCCGAGGCAGGAAAACACGATCGATCGGATCGAACACCGGATCGTACGGCGGCCAATCGTCCAGCAACCCAGCCGCGGACTGCTCCCCACTGGGCACCAGATCAGGCTTCACCCCAAAGGCAACCAACGCCTTGGCGGTCTGCTCACCCACCGCCGCGACCTTGATCCCGGCAAAGGCACGGGCATCAAGCCCGTACTCCTCGAACTTCTCCCGAACAGCCTTGACCGCGTTCACCGAAGTGAAAGCGATCCACTCGTACCGCCCGGTCACCAGCCCCTTGACGGCCCGCTCCATCTGCTGAGGCGTCCGCGGCGGCTCGACGGCGATCGTAGGCACCTCGTGCGGCACGGCCCCATAGGACCGCAACTGCTCGGAGAGCGACGCCGACTGCTCCTTCGTACGGGGCACCAGCACCCGCCAGCCGAACAGCGGCTTGTTCTCGAACCACGACAACTGCTCGCGCTGGGCGGCGGCGACCCGCTCGCCGACCACGGCTATGACGGGGCGGCCACCGTCGGGCGACGGCAGCACCTTGCCCTGCTTGAACGTCTGCGCGATGGTCCCCAGCGTGGCCGACCAGGTCCGCTGACGCGTCGTGGTCCCGGCGATGGTCACGGTCAGCGGAGTGTCGGGCTTGCGCCCGGCAGCGACCAGCTCACCCGCGGCGGCGGCCACCGAATCCAGGGTCGTCGAGACGACGACCGTGCCGTCCGACGCCCCGACCTCGGTCCAGCACCGGTCCGACGCCGTACGGGCGTCCACGAACCGGACGTCCGCGCCCTGCGCGTCCCGCAGCGGCACACCCGCGTACGCGGGCACGCCCACGGCGGCGGCGACACCCGGGACCACCTCGAAGGGGACCCCGGCGCGCGCGCACGCCAGCATCTCCTCGGCGGCGTACGCGTCGAGCCCGGGATCCCCGGACACCGCACGCACCACCCGCCTGCCGCCCCGCGCGGCCTCCATGACAAGATGTGCGGCATCCCGCACAGCGGGTACACCAGCGGTTGTTGACGCGCCGTCAACAACCGTCAGCTGAGGCGTGCCTGTGCCTGGATACGTGCTGCCAATAGGCGTGTCCAATTCGGTGTCGAGCTCGGCAACGCCTTGTCTGGCGTGCGCGCGTACGACGTCGAGCACCTCGTGCTCGGCGACCAGTACGTCCGCGTTCGCCAGCGCCTCAACGGCGCGCAGAGTCAGTAGTCCCGGATCCCCGGGTCCGGCACCCAGAAAGGTGACGTGCCCATGGTCCGGACCGGCGGGAAGGGTGGTGGGGCTCACTGTGCTCGCTCCCCCATCAGACCGGCCGCGCCCTTGGCAATCATCTCGGCTGCGAGTTCACGGCCGAGCGCCATTGCTTGGTCGTACGTCTCGGGCACGGGACCG
>NZ_LIQQ01000593.1 GCF_001418565.1 Streptomyces graminilatus
GGTCGTGCCGACGACCACGATCGGGGCCGCGCCCTTCGCCTCGATGCGGTGCGGCACGCCCGTCGGCCGTACCGGCCAGTACGCGCAGCTCAGGGAGGCCCAGGCCATGACCTCGCCGAAGACCGGGGACGCCTTCTCGAAGGACGGCAGCGCGTCGCGCACCTGGTCGGGGCCGGCGTACGCCGCCGGGAGGTCGAGGCAGTTCACGGCCGCGTTGGCGAACATGAGGTTCGAGTAGCGGCCACCGGCCTCGCGCTCGTAGTAGCTGTCGGAGAGGAACAGCAGGCCCGCGCCGTCCTTGTCCCGCATCGCCGAGGTCAGCGCCTCGCGCAGTTGCGGCCAGGTGCTCTCGTCGTACATCGCGGCGATCACGCCGGTCGTGGCGAGGGCCTCGCCCAGTTCGCGGCCGTCCGCGTCACCCGCCGGGACGGGCGATGTGTCGAGGCGGTCGAAGAACGCCTTCAGGTGTTTGCCGACCTGCCCCTCCTCCGTGCCCAGCGGGCAGTCCGGCTGCCGTACGCAGTCCTTCGCGAACGCGTCGAACGCCGTCTCGAAGCCCGCCGTCTGGTCGAGGTTCAGCCGTTGCGCCGGCAGGGACGGGTCCATAGCGCCGTCCAGGACCAGCCGGCCCACGCGCTCCGGGAAGAGCCCCGCGTACGTCGCCCCGAGGAACGTCCCGTACGACGCCCCGACGTACGTCAGCCGCCGGTCGCCCAGCACCGCCCGCAGGATGTCCATGTCCCGGGCCGCCTCCACCGTGGACACATGTCGCAGCAGGCTGGGCGTACTCCTGCCGCAGCCTTCCGCGAACTTCTTGTACGCGCCTACCAGTTCGTCCGCCTCCCGTTCGTTGTCGGGAGTCGAGTCCGTCTGCGTGTACGCGTCCATCGCGGGGCCGTCGAGGCACTTGACCGGCTCGCTGCGCGCCACCCCGCGCGGGTCGACCGCGACCATGTCGTAGCGCGCGCGGACCTCGGCCGGGTAGCCGATCCCGGCGTACCCCTGCAGATAGCCGACCGCCGAACCGCCCGGCCCGCCCGGGTTCACCAGCAGCGAGCCCAGCGGCTTGCCCGCCCCCGTGGCCTTCTTGCGGGAGACCGCCAGCCTGATGTCACCCTCGTCCGGAGCCGCGTAGTCGAGCGGCGCCTTCATCGTGGCGCACTGGAAACCGGGCGCACCGCACGACCGCCAGCTCAGCTTCTGCGCGTAGTACGACGCGAGGCCGGTCGGCCTCACCGACAGGCTCGCCGCACTCGTCGAACTCCCCGTGGAACAGGCGGAGACGAGCAGGGCGGCGCCCGCGAGCAATGCCCAGGCCCTACGAGGGGTCTTACAGGGAGCCTTACGAGGGGTGCGCCTCAGATGCATTCAGCGAGCGTAACCCTGAGAAATCGCGCGAGTACTCTCCGTCCGCGATATGACTCGTACGGGCTACAGGCTGCGGGCTGCGGGCTGCGGGCTGCGGGCTGCGCTCTACGACCCACGACCCACGACCTACAGATCAGCCCGCTCTCAGCGCCAGCGTCATCGCCTCCACCGCCAGCAGCGGTGACACGTTGCGGTCCAGGGCCTCGCGGCACGCGGCGATCGCGTCGATGCGGCGGAGTGTCGACTCGGGTGAGCCGGCTCGGGCCAGACGCTCCAGGGTGTCCTCGGCATCCGCGTTGGCGACCGCCAGGCGGGAGCCGAACTGGAGAGCGAGAACATCGCGGTAGAAGCCGGTCAGGTCGATCAGGGCCAGGTCGAGGGTGTCGCGCTGCGTACGCGTTCTCCGGCGTTTCTGGCGGTCCTCCAGCTCCTTCATCACGCCCGCCGTACCGCGCGGCATCCGGCCGCCCTGGGCCGCCCCAAGCGCCTGCTTCAGCTCCTCCGTCTCCTTCACGTCGACCTCCTCGGCGAGCTGTTTGGCGTCCTCCGTCGCCGAGTCGATCAGCTCCTGGGCCGCCTTCAGACAGCCGCCGACGTCCTCGACGCGGAGCGGCAGCCTGAGAACGGCGGCCCGGCGTTCCCGCGCCCTCGCGTCCGTGGCGAGTCTGCGGGCCCGGCCGATGTGGCCCTGGGTGGCCCTGGCCACGGTGTGAGCGACGTTCGGCTCGATGCCGTCCCGGCGGATGAGGATGTCGGCCACGGCCTCCACCGGCGGGGTACGCAGGATGAGGAGGCGGCAGCGGGAGCGAATCGTGGGCAGCACGTCCTCGATGGACGGGGCGCAGAGCAGCCACACCGTGCGCGGCGCGGGCTCCTCGATGGCCTTGAGCAGGACGTTGCCCGCGCCCTCCGTGAGACGGTCCGCGTCCTCCAGGACGATGACCTGCCAGCGCCCGACAGCCGGGGAGAGCTGGGCCCGCCGGACCAGGGCGCGGGTCTCCTTGACGCCGATGGAGAGCAGATCGGTGCGGACGATGTCCACGTCGGCGTGCGTGCCCGTCAGGCTCGTGTGGCAGCCGTCGCAGAAACCGCAGCCGGGGACTCCGCCGAGGGCGCGGTCGGGGCTCACACACTGCAGGGCGGCGGCGAAGGCGCGGGCCGCTGTGGACCGGCCGGAGCCGGGCGGGCCGGTGAAGAGCCAGGCGTGGGTCATCTTCGACGCCTCGGGCTGGGGCTCGCCCGCGGCGACAGCGGTGACCAGGGCGTCGGCATCCCGCGCGGCAGCCGCCAACTGCGCGCTCACCTTCTCCTGGCCCACCAGGTCGTCCCACACCGGCATGGGAACACCGCCCTTCCGTCACACGCCTCGTCGGTCACGCCTCGTCGGTCACACCTTGCCGGTCACGCCAGTCAGCACACCGCTTGGGCCAGACCGCCTCGTCACACCGTTACGTCAAGCCGACACGTCACACCGTTACGTCACGCCAATACGTCACAGCTTGCCTCGCGGAGTCCATTGTGCGGGTCCCCACTGACAACGGGCTCCCACCTGCGACGCCCTCGCCTCAGCCGCGCCGCCCGCCCCGCCC
>NZ_LIQQ01000594.1 GCF_001418565.1 Streptomyces graminilatus
TTCAGTATGGCCTCACCGGGCCCCTACAGCCAGGCCCCCACCTCTCCCCTCCCTCCCTCGCCGCCGTGATCAATCCGCAACCGATTCCGGTCTTGCCCGAGACCTAACAAATGAGCGTGTGAATACGCTCAGGAACATGGCCCACGCACCGACACCAGCCCCGTCACCGACCGCCCCCGTGTACGTCATCGGCGGCGGCCCCGGCGGTCTCGCCGTCGCGTACGCGCTGAAGGCCCAGGGCGTACGGGCCGTCGTGCTGGAGCGGGGCGACCGGGTCGGGGCGTCCTGGCGGCGGCACTACGACCGGTTGCGGCTGCACACCACCCGTCGGCTGTCCTCGCTGCCGGGGCTCGCGATGCCGCGTTCCTTCGGGCGGTGGGTGGCGCGGGCCGACGTGGTCCGGTACCTGGAGAAGTACGCCGAGCACCACAAGCTGGAGGTCGTCACCGGCGTCGAGGTGTCCCGGGTCGAGCGGACCGCCGACGGCACCGGCTGGCTGCTGCACGCCACCGGCGGGCGCGAGCTGACCGGCAGCGCGGTCGTCGTCGCCACCGGGACCAACCACACCCCCCGGCTCCCCGAGTGGCCCGGTCGCGACACCTACCGGGGCGAGCTGCTGCACGCCGGCCAGTACCGCAACGCCGAGCCCTTCGCCGGCCGTGACGTCCTCGTCGTCGGTGTCGGCAACACCGGCGCCGAGATCGCCGTCGACCTGGTGGAGGGCGGGGCCTCCCGGGTGCGGCTGTCGGTGCGTACGGCTCCGCACATCGTGCGGCGGTCCACGGCCGGCTGGGCGGCCCAGTTCACGGGCATCGCCGTACGACGGCTGCCGGTGCGCCTCGTCGACCGGCTCGCCGGACCGATGGCCAGGCTGAGCGTGCCGGACCTCTCCGCCCACGGGCTGCCCCGCCCCGACACCGGCCTGTACTCGCGCGTCAAGGCCGGCTCGCTCCCCGTCCAGGACGTCGGCCTCATCGACGCCGTCCGGAAGGGGCGCGTCGAGATCGTCGCCGCCGTCGAGGGGTTCGAGGACGGCAAGGTCGCCCTCGCCGGCGGCGAACACCTCGAACCGGACGCCGTCATCGCCGCCACCGGCTACCTCCGGGGCCTGGAAGACCTCGTCGGCCACCTCGACGTACTCGACCCGCACGGCAAGCCGCTCACCAACGGGCCGCGCGCACCGAAGAACGCGCCGGGCCTGTACTTCACCGGTTACACCAACCCCATCAGCGGGATGTTCCGCGAACTGGCGATCGACGCGGTCCGCATCGCGAAGACGATCGCACGGCAGCAGTCCGCAGCGGCGAAGGCTGCGAAGGTGGCGAAGGTGGCGAAGGTGGCGAAGTAGGCGTCCCCGCAGGGCCTTCACGGGGTGCGGACCGGGTGTGCCGGTGAATCCCTCAAGGCGCCTCCGCCGAAGAAGTTCCCCGCACGACAGTTCCTGACGGAGTGTCAGTTCAGTAACCTGACACTTCGTCAGTTGGTTGGCTGTCACAACAGGAGCGGGCGGACCGATGCTTGGATCAACCCACGGCACCCTCACCACCGACTCCCGCCGGGCCCGAGTCATCGCCTGCGGCGAGCAGCCCTCGCCGGTCGTGCACGGCAGGCCCGCCGATGTCGACGACCTCGACGTCAGCGGCCGGCCGCTGTACGCCGGCGTGCCCGATCTCGACCGCTTCTTCCGGCCCGAGTCCCTGGCGGTGGTCGGTGCCTCGGACGCCGAGGGGCGGCCGAACACCGGTATCACCCGGCAGTTGCTGGCGTGGGCCGAGCGGGTCGGCGCCCGGCTGCACCCGGTGCACCCGACGCGCGAGTCCGTCTTCGGCATCCCCTGCTTCCCTTCCGTCGCGGACCTGCCCGAGCAGGTCGATCTCGCCGTACTCCTGGTCGCCGACCCCCTTCCCCTGGTCGGGCAACTCGCCGAGGCCAAGGTGAAGTTCGCCGTCGCGTTCGCCTCCGGGTTCGCGGAGACGGGCGAGGCGGGCGCGGCGGCACAGGCCCGTCTGTCGGCCGCCGTACGCCGCTCCGGTATCCGTCTTCTCGGCCCGAACACCAACCTCAACGCCTTCGAGAACTTCCGCGAGGACCTCGACGGCCCCGCGATCGCCCTGATCACCCAGTCCGGCCACCAGGGCCGCCCGGTCTTCGCCCTCCAGGAACTCGGTATCCGCCTCTCCCACTGGGCCCCCACCGGCAACGAGGCCGACCTGGAGACCGCCGACTTCATCTCGTACTTCTCCGAACGGCCCGAGGTCGGCGCCATCGCCTGCTACGTCGAGGGGCTCAAGGACGGCCGCTCGTTCCTCCTCGCGGCGGACCGGGCGGCCCGGCGCGGTGTACCCGTCGTCGCGGTCAAGGTGGGCCGCACCGAGACCGGCGCCCGCACCGCCGCCTCCCACACCGGCAAACTCACCGGCGCCGACGCGGTGGTGGACGCGGCGATGCGGCAGTACGGAGTGATCCGCGTCGACGGACTCGACCAACTCCAGGACACCTCAGCCCTGTTGGCCCGCGCCCGGCGTCCGCTCGCCGACGGGGTCGCCGTCTATTCGATCTCGGGCGGCACGGGCGCGCACTTCGCGGACCTGGCGACCGAGGCCGGGCTGAACCTCCCGCGACTGTCCGCCGGCAAGCAGGCGGAGCTGCACGAGTGGATACCCGACTACCTGAACGTGGCCAACCCGATCGACAGCGGCGGGCATCCGGTCGGCGACTGGCGCGGCCGGAAGATCATCGACGCGATACTCGCCGACCCGGCGGTGGGCGTCCTGGTCTGCCCCATCACCGGCCCCTTCCCCCCGATGAGCGACAAGCTCGCCCAGGACCTCGTGGACGCGGCCGAGCGGACGGACAAGCTGGTGTGCGTGATCTGGGGCTCGCCGGTCGGCACGGAGGCCGCGTACCGCGAGACCCTGCTCGGCTCCTCCCGGGTGGCCACCTTCCGCACCTTCGCGAACTGTGTGACGGCTGTCCGCGCCCACCTCGACCACGCCCGCTTCACCGCCTCGTACCGCTCCCCCTTCGACGAGGCCCCGCGCACCCCGTCGCCCAGTTTCCGCAAGGCGCGGGCGCTGATGCGGCCGGGCGAGACGCTGAGCGAGCACGCGGCCAAGCTGCTGCTGCGGGCGTACGGGATCCGGGTGCCGCGCGAGCAGTTGGTGACCAGCGCGGCGGCGGCCGTACGGGCGGCGGGGCTGGTGGGCTACCCGGTGGTGATGAAGGCGTCGGGCGGCCAGATCGCGCACAAGACGGAACTCGGCCTGGTGAAGATCGAGTTGACCTCTGCCAGCCAAGTCCGGGACGCCTACCGCGAGCTGACCGACATCGCCCGCTACGAGGGCGTGGACCTGGACGGCGTACTCGTGTGCCAGATGGTCGAGCGGGGCGTCGAGATGGTCGTCGGTGTCACGCACGACGACCTGTTCGGCCCGACGGTGACGGTGGGGCTCGGCGGTGTGCTGGTGGAGGTGCTCCAGGACACCGCCGTACGCGTGCCGCCGTTCGGTGAGGCGCAGGCGCGGGACATGCTGTCCGAGCTGCGCGGGCGTGCCCTGCTCGACGGGGTCCGGGGGCGCCCCCCGGCCGACCTGGACGCGCTCGTCGAGGTCGTCCTGCGGGTGCAGCGGATGGCACTGGAACTCGGGGACGAGCTGGCGGAGCTCGACATCAACCCGCTGATGGTGCTGCCCAGGGGGCAGGGGGCGGTGGCGCTGGACGCGCTGGCGGTGTGCGGCCCGGTCCCGGACGGCCCGCACAGCCGGGGCGGCCAGGACGGCCAGGACGGCCAGGACGGCCAGAACATCCGTGACAGCCGGGACATCCGTGACAGCCGGGACGCGACCCAGCCGCCGCTCTAGCCACCCCCGCAGGAAACGGAGCAGCCCCCACATGACCCACATAGCTTCCTCCCCCGAAGAGTCCAGAGAATCCAGCACGCCATCAACAAATCCGACACAGCCGGAAAAATCCGCCTTGCCGGTTGACTCATTGGTACTGCACGCCACTGACAATCAGGTCTCCTGGATCACCCTCAACCGCCCCGAATCCCTCAACGCCATCACCCCTGACCAGCGAGAACGCCTCATCCAACTTTTTTTGGACGCCTCTGCCGACCCTGCCGTACGGGCCGTCGTCCTCACCGGCACGGGCAAGGGCTTCTGCACGGGCGCGGACTTACGAGGCGGCCAGACGCAGGGGGCGGGGGAGCGGATCGCGGGTGACGTGGCGCGGGTGATCCGCATGGGCGCCCAGCGCCTGATCTCGGCGGTCCTGGACTGCGAGAAGCCGGTCATCGCGGCGGTGAACGGCACGGCGGCCGGCCTGGGCGCCCACCTCGCCCTCGCCTGCGACCTGGTCCTGGCCGCCGAACAGGCCCGGTTCATCGAGGTGTTCGTGCGGCGGGGCCTGGTCCCGGACGGCGGCGGAGCGTATCTCCTCCCCCGCCTCATCGGCCCGCAGCGCGCGAAGGAACTCATGTTCTTCGGCGACGCACTGACCGCCCCGGACGCCGAACGCCTGGGCCTGGTCAACCGGGTCGTACCGGCCGAGGACCTCCACAAGACGGCCCGCGACTGGGCGGAACGTCTGGCCACCGGCCCGACCCGTGCCCTGGCCCTCACCAAGCAACTGATCAACGCTTCCCTGGACTCCGACCGCACCACCGCCTTCGCGGCCGAGGCCACCGCCCAGGAGATCAACATGACGACGGCGGACGCACGGGAAGGGGTGGCGAGCTTCGTGGAACGGCGAAGCCCGCGTTATGGCGGGAGCTGACTGCCTTACAGGTCTTCACTTCTGACGACCCGTCAGCTCCAATGGAACCCATGTTGGGACAAGCGGGAATGGCGGCGGCTGCCGTCCGTTATCTCAGGTCGGCTGGGGTGCCCACAGCGGCGCCCGGCGCCATGGACGATGTCGAGGCGCTGCCCCGGCCGGCCTTACGGGCGGTCGGCGAGGACGAGCGCGCGCCGGTCGCCCCGGCCGAATTCCGGCGCGTACTGGGCAACTTCGCGACCGGCGTCACCGTCATCACCGCCCCGGCGGGCAAGGGCGGGACCACCCCGGCCGGCTTCGCCTGCCAGTCCTTCGCCGCCCTGTCCCTCGACCCGCCCTTGGTCGTCTTCATGGTCGGCCGTACGTCACGGACGTGGCCGCTCATCGCGCGCGCGGGCGTCTTCTGCGTCAACGTACTGAGCGCCGGCCAGGGCGAGTTGTGCCGCGGCTTCGCGAAGAGCGGCGCGGACAAGTTCGCCGGGGTGGAGTACGACACGTCCCCCGCCTCCGGCTCCCCGCGCCTGGTGGGCGCCGCCGCCTGGATCGACTGCACGATCCAGGCGGTGCACACGGGGGGCGATCACTTGATCGTCGTAGGGCGGGTGGACGCGCTGGGGGCG
>NZ_LIQQ01000595.1 GCF_001418565.1 Streptomyces graminilatus
CACTCCCCCAGAGGGGGACCCCCAACGGGCTGAAACCAAGAAGAACAACGAGGTTCCCCATGCGTATGGCCCGCACCTCCGAACGACTGCGCCCCAGATCCGTCCGCGCGAAGATCGTCGCCCTGCTGATGCTGCCCGTCGTCTCCCTGATGGCACTGTGGAGCTTCGCGGCGGTCACCACCGCGTCCACCATCGGTGGCGCCGAGCGGGCCAAGGACGTCAACTCCGAACTGCTCGCCCCGCTGGCCGACTTCGTCACCGCGATCCAGACCGAGCGCACCGTCGCCGCCCGCTACGCCGGCACCCCGGAATCCGGCGACCCGGACGTCCTGACCCGGACCGAGGTGGCCACCGACAGGGCCACCGAAGCCCTGCTGAGCGGCATCAACTCCGCCAGCTCGGACGCCGAACTCCTCAACTCCGTACTGCCCGAGCGCCTCGACAGACTCACCGCGGACGCCAAGGGCCTGACCGCGCTGCGCACATCGAAGAGCGGCGGCAAGGGCAAGAACGAGACCCGGACCGAGCGGACGACCCGGACCGCGCAGACCGCGCAGACGGCGCAGACCGCGCAGGCGGCGCAGACCGCGTACGCGGGGTACACCGGCATGGTCGAGGACGCCTTCGCCGTGATCGGCGGACTCACCGGGGCGAAGGGCACGCCCATCGCCTCCGAGCCCCGTGTCGTCCTCGAACTCGCCCGTGCCCGCGAGGCGTTGGCCCAGGAGCAGGCGCTCCTCGCGGCGGCCGGCGCGGCCGGAAAACTCACCGCCGAGCAGTACGCGCTGTTCGTCGGCGCGGTCGCCGTCCAGCGCGACCTGCTGAAGCCGGCGGTCGCCGATCTCCGCGCCGAGCACCGGAAGGCGTACAACGAGCTTCTGCGGAGCGGTAGTTACGATCGGCTGACGGCGTCCGAGAACCGCGTACGAGGTGCGGGCCCCGGTGAATCGGCGGTGTCCGACGGCCTGTTGAAGGACTGGGACCACGCGTCGGGCACGGTACTGAAGTCACTCGCCAAGGCGGAGACCGAGGCCGGTACGGCCGCCGCCGCCAAGGCGAACCCGTTCGGCTGGGACACCCTCGGCGCCTCCGGAATCGCCGTACTCCTCGGCCTGGTGGGCGTGTTGCTGTCGCTCCTGGTCTCCGTGTCGGTCGGCCGCGGCCTGATCGTGGAGCTTCTCGACCTGCGCAACTCGGCCCTCGAAGTCGCCGGCCGCCGCCTCCCGCAGGCCATGCGGCGCCTGCACGCCGGGCAGGGCGTCGACATCGACGCCGAGGCCCCGCTGCGCCGCCTCGCCGGAGACGAACTCGCCCAGGTGGGCACCGCGTTGACGGCCGTACAGCGGGCTGCGCTGAAGGCGGCCTCCGAGCGCGCCGAACTCCTCAGCGGCATCTCCGGCGTGTACGTCAGCCTCGCCCGCCGTAGCCAGGTGCTGCTGCACCGCCAGCTCGACATCCTCGACCAACTGGAACGCCGCCCGCGCGACCCCGCCGAGCTGCACGACCTGTACCGCGTCGAGTACCTCGCCACCCGGATGCGCCGCCACTCCGAGAGCCTCCTCATCCTGTCCGGCATCGCCCCCGGCCGTGGCTGGCGGGACCCGATCCCGCTGGCGGACACCCTGCGCGCGGCGGTCGCCGAGATCGAGGACACGAACCGGGTGCAGATCTGGGCGGTCCCGCGCGTGTCGCTGAACGGCGGCACGGTGGCCGACGTCATCCACCTCCTGGCCGAACTCGTCGAGAACGCGGCCTCGTTCTCCCCACCGAGCAGCAAGGTGCAGTTGCGGGCGGCCCGGATGCGCGACGGCCTGGTCATCGAGATCGAGGACAGCGGCTTCGGCATGAACGAGGACGCCATGGCCGAAGCCAACCGCAAGCTCCAGTCGGAGAAGGTCGATCTCCTCGACGCCAAGCAGATCGGCCTGTTCGTGGTGAACCGCGTGGCGGTCCGCCAGGGCCTGCGCGTAGAACTCCGCAACTCCCCGAACGGCGGCGCCACAGCGGCCGTCTTCATCCCCGAGAACCTGCTGCGCGACGACATGCCGGTACAGGAGTACGAGCAGGAGTACGAGCACGAGCGCGGGTCCGACGGCTACGGGCAGGCGGGCGGCCGGTCACCAGCACCGACGGCGACGGTGACGGGGACGGTGCTGATTCCGCAACAGCGGGGCGAACAGCCCCAGTAGAGCCCACAGAGGGCCCTTGTGAACGGCCGTGCGCCCCGGGTGAGTGTGTCCCCGGGGCGCACGGCTTCTTTGCGGCCGCGGCGGTGACATTTACTCAGGCTGTGCCGTACGTACGTACGCGCCTGCCCGTGCGGCGGCTGCGGCGGCCTCGGCGGCCTGGTCGGCGGCGGCTACGTCGAGGGGGTCGCCGGTAGTCAGCAGCCGATAGTAGAGAGGGGCGGAAACGGCCCGGACCACCTCTTGGGCATCGGTGCCCACGGGCAACTCGCCCCGGTCGACAGCCTGCTGGACGCAGGGTGCCCACTCCTGGACGCGGGTGTCGTAGAAGTGGTGAAGGGCCTCGGCCGTCTTCGCCTCGCAGGTGGCGGCGGCGATCACCGCCTTGAACAGCGGTCCCTGCCGGGGATCGGCCAGGGTGCTCTGCACGAGCCGGGCGTTGGCCTTGAGGTCGCCGAGCAGTGAGCCGGTCTCGGTGCGCGGCAGCGACTGCTCGGCCATGTCCAGCAGCAGGTCGGCGACCAGGCCGGTCACGGTTCCCCAGCGCCGGTAGACGGTGGTCCGCCCGACCTCGGCGCGGCGTGCGACGTCGGCTAGGTCCAGATGGGCGAAGCCCTGCTCGGCCAGGATGTCCCCGGCCACGCGCAGCACCGCGGCCCGCACCCGCGCCGTACGCCCGCCGGGGCGGACGGTCCCAGGATCAGCACTCGCAGGACTCACAGACTCCATAAAGGGACTCCAGTTTCATTAAGGGCGACTGCTTGATACATTACTGCCAGCCGCTAACGGAACTACAGACCCATTAGCTGGGCTGCGTGGGGAGAGGAGAACAGCCATGGCCATGGAATACAGGAGGCTGGGCGCGTCCGGGCTCAAGGTCCCGGTACTGAGCTTCGGCGCGGGCACGTTCGGCGGCCGGGGCCCGTTGTTCGGCGCGTGGGGCAACACCGACGCACGAGAGGCGCGGCGCCTCGTGGACATCTGCCTGGACGCGGGGATCACGATGTTCGACACGGCGGACGTCTACTCGGGTGGCGCCTCGGAGGAGGTGCTCGGCGAGGCGATCAAGGGCCGCAGGGATCAGGTCATCCTGTCCACCAAGACCAGCCTGCCGATGGGCGACGGCCCGGGCGACGCGGGCTCCTCACGCTCACGTCTGATCACCGCGTGCGAGGACGCGCTGCGCAGGCTCGGCACCGACCACCTGGACCTGTTCCAACTGCACGCCTTCGACGCGGGCACGCCGATCGAGGAGGTCCTGTCGACGCTCGACGATCTCGTACGAGCCGGGAAGGTCCGCTACGTAGGCATCTCCAACTTCTCCGGCTGGCAGGCGATGAAGTCCCTGTCGATAGCGGAGAGATACGGCCACCCGCGCTACGTCGCACACCAGGTCTACTACTCCCTCATCGGCCGCGACTACGAATGGGAGCTGATGCCGCTCGGCCTGGACCAGGGCCTCGGAGCCCTGGTCTGGAGCCCACTGGGCTGGGGACGCCTCACCGGCAAGGTCCGCCGGAACACCCCCCTGCCGGCGGGCAGCCGCCTGCACAGCACTGCGGACTACGGCCCACCGGTCGAGAACGAACACCTCTACGGTGTGGTCGACGCCCTGGACGAGATAGCGCAGGAGACGGGCAAGGCGATCCCACAGATAGCCATCAACTGGCTGCTGCAACGCCCGACGGTCTCCTCGGTAATCATCGGCGCCCGCAACGAGGAACAACTCCGCCAGAACCTGGGCGCAGTCGGCTGGACCCTAACCCCGGACCAGCTGGCGAAACTCGACAAAGCAAGCACCAGAACAGCGCCGTACCCCTACTTCCCGTACCAACGCCAGGAGGGCTTCACCCGGTTGAATCCGCCGGTGGCCGATGTCGCCGCATGAGTTCAGGGAACGTCTCCTCCCACACGGTGCGGATGTGACGGCTGACGAGGGTGCGCAGAACGGGCCACTGCTCGATCAGCAGATCGCGGTGGAGAAAGGTCACCAGATCGTCCCGCTGCCCTTCGGCCAGGACGGTGCGGTACAGGCTCATGCGCTGCCGGGGCCGGTCCAGGTCGTAGCTGCGCAGGCCCGACCAGGCGATATGGAGAGGCAGGGGGACCTTGCCGTGTGCGGGACCGATGAGGTCCTCGACGGAATCGGGAAGCCGGTCCGCGTAGCGCGCTCGCAGCACGTCGGCCGCAGAGGGCGAGGAACTGGAGAAGGGCTGCGGTGCCATACCGGCGATTTTTCCTCCCCTCAGGCGCATGCGGCTACACGATGCTGCCGCCCGGCCGCGCGGCCGGGGCCGGGGGACGGGAAGCGATCCGCCGAGCCCCCGCCGACTCCGCCGATCCTCCCGAGGGAGGATCGACTTCGCAGTCGTCGGTCATGCGCGGGCACGTATGCGGGGTGCAGACATGGATCTACGCCTCTACGCCCACCCCACGACACGCGCCGTGCCCGGTGACGTCTGGACGGACCGGCGGCAGTCCGGCCCGGAGGGTGGTGCCGGGTGGGTGTCGAGGGCTCGGCAGAGGGCGGCGTGGAGGTGCTCGGCCTCGGCGAGGGAGAGGGGCAGTTGGGCGTCGGCCGGGTGCTCGCCGCTGCGGGTCAGACGCAGGGGGAGGACCAGCCGGTCGTCGTCGGTACGGTGCAGTGGCCGTCCGGGGACGCGCTCGGCGTTCCAGATCATGAGGGCTCCCTCGGCGTCTCGGTCGTCGTGCTTGTCCCGTCCATCGCGGAGTGTCCGACGCACGCCAGCCGGTACGTGCCCCACAGGGCCCGCCCGTCCTCGCAGCCGGCGGAGGCCTGACGCACCCGCTTGCAGTCGTCGCACTTACGGGTGTGCTCGAACCAGAGGCGGTAGGCGCGCAGTGTGGGGTCCTCGGCCTTTCGCGGGGCCGCCCCGACCCGGTCGCCGCTCATCGGACCACCGCCGCGAACTGCCGCGCTCGCTGAGCGGGTTGACGTTCCCAGTCCTGGAGTACGTAGGTCCGTACGAGGCCACCCGGGTCCATGTACGCGGCGAATGCGGGCGGGGCGGGGGGTGGCCACAGCCACGGCGCCCGGCGCCGACGCGCCCCGGCGAGGATCGCGGCCCACATCTGCGGCGACGTACGAGGCTCCGCCGAGCGCGGGTCGCCCTTCGACGCGGGGGCGTTGAGGGTTTTGAGGGGCACATCGGCTCCGTTCCGGTCGGCCACGCCCCGGGCCGGGACGGCGGCGCCGGGGACTTTGATGTCCCATACCGTCGTCTCCTGGCAGCCCTTCGCGAAAGGCAACTTCGGCGCGGATGACTTCACAGGAGAGGGAAACTCCGCCACCGGCTCACGAATCGTCATCGCCTGGTTACGCTGAGATCTCCGATGGAGAGGCGTGGAGGGGAGCCGATGGACAGCCAACTCCAGCCGAACCACACGCTCCGGCGGCTCATGGCCGAGTACGGGTTCACACGCGAAGGTCTCGCGGAGGTGGTGAACAACGAGATCGAGCGGTTATCGGGACACCCCGGCAACTGCGCTGCCCGCCTTGTCGGTTACTGGCTCAGCGGAAAAACCACATGGCCGCGAAGCCGTGCCCGTCGCTCGCTGGAAGCGGTGTTCGGGCGGCCCGCCGAGGAGATCGGGTTCCGGTCTCCCGTTACGGGCCCGGCCGGGGTTACGGTTCGAATGCCAGTGCCCGCATCGCCTCAGGAACCGCCCGTGCTCCGCCGCAAGTTCGTTCTCGGTCTCGGCACGCTTCTCGCTCTTCCCGCGCTTCCGGAGTCGGGGCGTCTGGGTATGAACGACGTTGCCCGCATCCGCGAGGCCGAGGGCTATCTGATGCGGTTCGAGCGTCAGCACGGAAGCGCTCAATTGTCTGCCGCCGCAGGACGTTACGTCGAGCACGTGGAGCAAGCCGTACGGCACTGTGTCTACAGCGGCCGAGTCCAGACTCAACTGCATCAGGCGCTCGGCGAGATGTGCGCGAGGGCGGGCTGGCTGGCGTACGACTGCACCTGGCATGACCAGGCGCGCCGCTATTGGGACATGGCGTTGCGCTACGCCCTGCTGGCCCGGGACCCGATGCTTCAGGCGCGAATCTGGGCGAGCCTTTCCCGCCTGGCGGTCGACCTCGGCCACGGCGCCGAAGCGGTCACGGTCGCCCGTGCTGCCCTCGATGCCACTCGGGGGAGACGTGATCCGCGTCTGTCCACGCTGCTGCACACCCGGGTCGCTCTCGGTCACGCCGTGAACGGGGAGAAGGGCCGATCCGGGCACTCCCTGCACCGTGCGGAACAGAACCTCGACGGGGCGAACGATGAGGCGCCCGCATGGTTGATGTTCTGCGGTCCCGATGAAGTGGCGGCGCAGGCGGCGCTGTGCTTTTACCACCTGGGCGACTACAAGCGGGCAGCTCAGGCCGATCGGGAAGCGCTGGCACTGCTGGCGCCGGACGAGTTCCGCCGGAACGCGTTCGCCACCCACGTCAGCCTGGCCCGGAACCTCCTCGCGGCTGGTGAAGTCGATGGCGCACTCGAAGCGGGACAAGACGCTCTCGGGCTGGTCCGCGAGGTGCGCAGCCCGCGTTGGGGCGAACACCTGGCCCGGTTCCACAACGACGTGCTCACCTGGGCTCCGCGCGGAGGCCAGGACTTCGCAGACCACTACCGGGAGGCGACAACATGACGCTCGACGTACTCTCGCTCAGCCACTACCAGCGCGAGCACCTGCCGCTGATCCGCTCGACACTGCTGGACGTGTACGCCGACGTGTACAGCGGGGACGCGGCGGATCCTTTCCACTCCGTGCAGCGCTTCGAGGAGCGGCTCTCCGGTCACGCGTCGGGGTCCAGTTGGGCATGCGTCGTCGGGGACGTCGAGGGCGAGCCGGTCGGCTTCGCGTACGGGCGGCTCGACAGCGTCCGGGAGTGGCGCGAGATCCTCGATCCCGTCACCCCTTCCGTACGGGACTACGGCGAAGACGGCACCTTCGGCCTCTGCGAGATCATGGTCCTCAGTCCGTGGCGGGGGAAGGGCATCGCCCGGGGCATTCACGACGAACTCATGGGTCGGCGCCCCGAACAACGCGCCTCCCTGCTGGTGGACAGCGAACACCCCAAGGTGCGCGCACTCTACGAGAGTTGGGGCTATCGGAAGGCCGGCCAGATGCAGCCCTTCGAGGACTCGCCCCGATACGACGCCATGGTTCTCGACCTGCGCTGAACCACGCTCCGCCCGACGCGGTGCCGAACGGCTGAACAGGCGTTCGGCCGTCCCGTGGCCGGGAGCCACAGAGTTCGCGGATCACTACCGGGAGGCAACGGCATGACAGACGTACTCACGCTCAGCACCTACCAACAGTCCCACCTGCCCCGGATCCGGCAGACACTGCTGGACGTGTACGCCGAGGTCTACGCCAAGGAGATCGCCGCCGACCCCTTCTTCTCCGTGGAGCGCTTCGACCAGCGACTGACCGGCCACGTGTCCGCGCCCGGCTGGACCTGCGTCCTCGGCGAGGTGAACGGCGATCCGGTCGGTTACGCCTACGGAAGCACTGTCAGGCGCGGCGGCTGGTGGAACGGCGTACAGACCCCGATGGACCCCGAACTGATCCGCGAGGACGGTTCCCGCACCTTCGGACTCTTCGAGATCATGCTGCGCGCACCCTGGCGCGGGCAGGGCATCGCCCGTGGCATCCACGACGAGCTGATGGCCCGGCGCCCGGAAGAACGCGCCGCACTGACCGTGGAGCAGACCCACCCCAAGGTCCGCGCGCTGTACGAGAGCTGGGGTTACCGCAAAGTCGGCGAACTGAAGCCGGCCACGGACTCACCGCTGTACGACGCCCTGCTGCTCGACCTGCGCTGAGCCATCCTCCGTCTGACGCGGCGGCGAGACCGGAGAGGCCCGAAGGGGGTGGCTCCCCCACCACCCTCGCTCGAAGAATGTTCAGTCGATACAGAACTCGTTGCCCTCGATGTCCAGCATCGGGATGCACGACTCGTTTTCCTCGTCCGCGTACAGCGTTTGCACATGCGTCGCACCGAGTGCGACCAGTCGTGCGCACTCGGCTTCGAGTGTGGCGAGGCGCTCGTCCCCCACGAGCCCGGTGCCGGCCCTGACGTCGAGATGCACCCGATTCTTGACGACCTTGCCTTCGGGGACGCGCTGGAAGTACAGGCGCGGGCCCACGCCTGAGGGATCACTGCAGGCGAACCATGACCCCCGCTCCTCAGGAGGCAGGGTGCGGTTGAAATCGTCCCAGGTGGTGAACCCCTCCGGTGGCGGCGGTACGACGTACCCCAGCACCTCACACCAGAAGCGAGCGAGGCGCTCGGGTTCCGCGCAGTC
>NZ_LIQQ01000596.1 GCF_001418565.1 Streptomyces graminilatus
CCCCGCTACCCGACTGCGCCGGTTCAGCAAGTGCGCCTGGGCCACCTTCCCGCTGCCGGAAGTCGCCCCCGCATGTTCCGGCTGACGGCCCGACTCGGCGCCAGGCTGGCCGCCGTACTCCGGCCCCGCCCGCCGACCCCACCAGTCATCCCCGCCGCCGCTGAGCCACCCCGCACCCTGGACCCATACGTCTGGACCCTCCCCAACCCCCACCGCGCCCGCTGGCGCCGCTGGCACCGGCGTAACCAGGGCACACCTCCCGCGCAGCGAACAGCCGTACTCCTCCCCGAAGAGGACTGCTGGCAGTCACCCGTAGCCACCCTGGCCGTCCACCCCTCGTACCGGGCACCGCACGACGACCTCGTACGCCTCTACGTCCTTCAGGCCCTGGGTGAGGAGTGGTGGTGACCCCCGCTGCTCGGTGAGCGCTTCACCGTCATGGAGCAGGGCGTCGTGCCCCGCTCATGTCCGATGGCCGAGTCTCGGATCTGGATCACCGAATCGCGGCGCTTTCACGCACCGCATGACGATGGGGACACGTGCATGAGTGGCGGTCGGATCTTCCGCGAGGCGTGGATCGCCGGTGTGAACAAGCACTACCCCGGTGAGCCGAAGCCCGGCTACGTCACTCCATGGGACGAGACGCCCGAGTGGGAGCGCGAGGCTGCCGCCGCCGTCTGTGGACAGGTGCGCGACTTCATCAGGATCAGCGAAGGGCACGCCATACGGCTCACCCGCGAGCAGAAGGGCCGGTTCGTCGCGATCTGCTGGACAGCCCAGATGTTCAAGCACTTCGAGGACCCGAAGCCCGGATATGTCGCCGACTGGGCCGACCTGCCGACCTGGCAGCAGGAGACGGACTCGGACATCTTCGAGCGCATCGAGCAGACCGTCTGAACCCTGACGTGGTGGTGATACCGACTGCTCGGCGAGTTGCACGTTCCCTTTTGCACACTCAGGGCGACCGGGCTCAATTCCGTCGGATTCGCTACCCGTTCCATGAACCGTAGAAGCAGAGCCCCCGACCGAAGATCAACAGGAACAAAAGCTTCCACATCCTGTCCAAACGAGACCCCTTCCGCTCTACAACCCTCGATCTGACCCAGAAGTCTCTGTGCGTGAACCATGAGTTCTACGGTGTTCGCGGGTTTGCCGTGACTGCCGATGGGCAAGCGTCCGCCGTTTCGCTGCCGGTTGCCGCCGCCGTTTCCGGGGCGTGGTCGGTTGATGTGGGCGGGCTTTCCGATGGGGGAGATCTGGTGTCGACGCAGGGCGCGAACAGTGGGTTGCGGATGCGCGGGCAGGTCGTGGGCGGGACGCGGGAAGTGATCCCGTCCCCGCCGCGGCCTCTTCCGCTCGCCACGACCGAACAGTCGCGCGGACCCACCGGGACGACGAGAAGACCCACCCGGACCGTGGCGAGGCACGCCGCCGGCCCGGGGCGCGGTGACCGTCGGCTCTACGCGATCGACGGGCTCCGTCTGCTCGCCGCGCTGGTCGTGGCCGCCCATCACTACGCCGGAACCTGGCGGGTCAACCAGCCGGACAACGCGATCTGGGGCCGGCCGGTCTCCGACATCATGCCGACCTGGTTCCGGTTCTCCGCGTACGGCTGGATAGGCGTCGAGATCTTCTTCGTGATCAGCGGGTTCGTCATCTGCATGTCGTGCTGGGGGCGTACCCCAAGGCAGTTCTTCACCTCCCGCGTGATCCGGCTCTACCCGGCGTACTGGTTCGCCATCGTCTTCACCTCGGCGTGCCTCGTCGCCATGCCCGGTGTGTGGAAACAGCACCGGTCGCGCGAGGTTCTGCTCAACTTCACGATGCTGCAGTCCGGTTCACGCGTCTCGAACGTCGACGGGGTGTACTGGACCCTCTGGTCGGAGCTGCGCTTCTACCTGCTCTTCATGGCGGTTGTCGTCACAGGGCTGACGTATCGCAAGGTCGTGGTGTTCTGCTGTCTCTGGGGCGCCGCCGCGATGATCACCCCGGCCGCCGGCTTCCGTCCGGCGACGCTGATCATCAATCCTCAGGGCGCCTGGTACTTCATCGCCGGGCTGGCCCTCTATCTCATGTACCGCTTCGGCCAGGACCTGTTGCTCTGGGGCATCCTCGGCTTGGCGTGGCTGATGGGGCAACTGGAGCTCGGGCACCGCATAGACACGGTCGAACGGGTCTCCAGCTGGCGCGCCAGCATGCTGATCTTCACCGTGTTCCTGCTGGCCATGGTCGCCATCTCGCTCGGCTGCACCGACCGCGTCCGCTGGAAGTGGCTGGCCACGGCAGGCGCGTTGACGTACCCGTTCTATCTGATGCACTACCTCGTCGGTACGACGGTCATCAACCGCCTGCGCGACACCGTTGACCCCCGGCTCCTCGTCGTGTCCGTGATCGCCGGCTTCCTCGTACTGAGCTGGCTGGTGCACAAGTTCGTGGAAGCGCCCCTGGCGCGGCTGCTGAAACGGGGCCTGGACACGTCGTTCGCGCGGCTGCGCAACGCCTCGTCCATGTCCTGACCGGCCGGGTGCTCCCCTCTGGACCTGTCGGCCGCCCTGCCGCCGAGGAGGTTGCCGACGCCTTACATGCCCCAGGCCTTGGGCGAGGAGTGGTGACGCGGGAGCCGTCGAGGACGTTCAGGAGGTCCCGGACGCGCCCTACACCGACTTGCTCTCGGCGGTTCTGATCCGAGTCCTCCGGGAGAGCCGACCGTTCAGACTTTGATCACGCGCACACCCGCACCGCACAGCGTGCTGAGATCCTCGGGGGCCGAGGTCAGGACGGTCACGGGGGCCGGTGAGGTGAGTGCCGTCGCGGCGACGATCGCGTCGAGGGCGTACTTGTGGCCGTGCAGCCCGGCTGTGGCAAGGAGCCTGCTCGCATGGCGGGCGATGGCCTCGGTGGGCGGGACGATGTTGACGCGCGAGACGGCGTGGTCGAAGCGGGCCTGGTTGGTCCTGGGATCGTGGGCCTCGACGAGGGTGACGGAGCTGGTGACGACGCGGATGTCCTCGGCCTCGGCGGCGGCGAGCCACTCGGTCAGTTCGGGTGTGCGTCGTACGAGCTTGGACAGGCCTTCGCAGTCCAGGACGAGCGTGCCGCTCACGCGGCGTCCGCCGAGCCGGACGCGTCGCCGCGCAGCAGCGCCCGCTTTGCCTCGACGGCGGCCTGGTCGACGGGGCCGTGTGCGGCTTCGGCGTCTTCGATGAGTTCGCGGAGCCGCTCGCGTTCCAGTTGGCGCTGGATGAGGGCTTCGACGTAGGCGGACATGCCCCGTTTGCCGGTCCGCTCCCTGAGGGCGGCGATGGTGCCCTCGTGAAGGGAGACGGAGACCGGGCGGACTGGGCCTTCGCCGGGGGCGGGAGAGGCGGTGGGGGGGGTGGGAAGGCGGCTCCTCGCATGGCAGTCGTCGCCTCCACCCGCCCACGTCGCCCTTGTCCTCGCGGCCGAGCTGTGGCTGACTGGCGGCGGTGACGAAGGGGAGTGGGCATGGGGACCTGGGCAGTGATCGCGCAGAGCG
>NZ_LIQQ01000597.1 GCF_001418565.1 Streptomyces graminilatus
GCGGAGAGCAGCGGGCGGGGTTGGTGGCGGCGGAGGCGGACGAGGAGGTCGGTGGCCTGCTGGATGAGGGATGCGTAGGGGTACGAGGGTTTTGGTACGGCGGGCAGGGCCTTGGGCGGGGGCTTCTGGGCCGGGGTGGCTCGCCGGGCGGCGGGGGGTTTGGGCGCGTCGTCGGCCGTGGGGGCCGAGTGGGTCGCGCGGCTCTTGGTGCGGTGTCCGGGGTGGTTGCAGGAGACCGTGCGGGTGACGATGTTGCCGCCGGGGGTGCGTTCTCGGGATCGGCTCAGGTAGCCGTGGGCTTCGAGTTCGCGCAGGCCTGCGGCGATACGGTCCGGGCCCTCCGGGAACCGCTTGGCGAGGGTCTTGATGTCGACGGGGGCACCGGCGGGCAGCGACTGGATGTGGACGCTCAGTCCGATCGCGAGCAGTGACAGCTCGCGGTGCTGGGCGAGGTGGTTGCCGATCACCGTGAAGCGGGTGGTGTGGCGGGTGTTGTCGTGGGTGACGCCGGATTTGGGGCGCCGTTGGGGGTGATTTTTGCCCGTCGGGCGGGACTGGGCGCACGGGGGCGCGCTAGGGTTTTTCGTATCCATCGGGAAGGGCTGTCTTCCTTGTTGGTCAGGCCCTCGCACTGGGATTGCAGTCCCGGCGAGGGCCGACGTATGTCTGGGGTTGTGTTGTGTTGCGCTGAGCGTAAGGCAGGCAACCGGGCACAAATCCAGCCGAGTTGGTGATGTTCACTCGGGCGAGTGAGTTTGCGCGGGAGCGGCCGGGCCGCCCTTCCGGCGACGGGAGGGAAGGTGGGGTTTGGTGGGTTCTTTATCTCTCGTACTTTGTTTTGGAAGAGCGCCGGGCCCACCAGCGCACACGCCACCGGAACCCATGTTTCCGGGTTCCGGTGAGCTGGTACTCCGGTGAGCGGGCAGAGGTCTTTTTACTGTTCAGCGCGCTCGACGTGCAGGAGGAGCAGGTCGAACTCGGGTCCGTCGGCCGTACCCCGGTACGGTCCCGCGTACCGGTAGCCGAGGCGGGCGTACAGGTCCTGGCCGCGTCGGTTGGAGGGCAGGGCCAGGAGCGAGGACCACTTCGGGGCGATCGCCGTGAGCAGTTCGGTGTGCAGCCGGGTGCCGATTCCGCGGGCCTGCCACGGTGGTCGTACGGCCAACTCGCACAGCCCCATCAGTCGTTCGGTACGGGCGCCTTCCGGAACCTGGTCCACCAGGCCGGGGCCGAACCAGTACGTCGCGCCGCACGGGAAGGCGTACCCGAACCCAACGGCCGTTCCGCCGACGTACGCGACGACGAGAGCGAACCCGGCGTGCTTGAGGTGGCCCTGGACCTGTCGGCGCAGCGCGGGCACGGAGAGGCCGGATGCCTCGGCGCCGGGGTTGCCTACCAACTCGGGGTGGGCGTCGGCCCAGATGTCGGCGATGAGGTCGAGGAGAGGGGGGACCTGGCCGGGGCCGTAGGTGCGGATCACCATGTCTGTGCTGGTGCTCGGGGTGCTCACTGTCTACTCCTAGCCGACGCCGGTAGTGGTGCGGTACTCCTCCAGCCAGTCCGCGACCGCGGGGACCGTGGCATGCCGCTGGAGCGCGCTCTCGACGTTCTGCAACTGCTGAAGCAGCCGGTCGGAGCGCACCTCGGGGAGGTACGCGAGGACGCGTCCGGCGGCCTCGGCAGCCTCTTCGGGTTCAGGGCGCTCCTTCACCGCATGCTGGATGGCGACATCGGCGGTGTACAGGGCCCTGTTGCGGGCGAACTGGTCGCCGTGGAGAAGAACGGCCTGCTCGGCTCCGGCGGCAGCTCGCTCGTGCTGGGCGAGGTCGGCGCGGGCGAGGGCCTCCAGGCCGGCCAGTTCGGCGGGTGTGTAGAACTCCAGCCACTCCGGGTCGGATTCGGCGGGACCCTTCGCGTAGAGGCGGTGGGCACATACGACGGCCTGGTCAGCGGCTCCGCGATCGCCGAGGAGGGCCCATCCGCCGGCCTCGCGCATGGCGAACAGGCTGAGCAACCGCGAGGAGCCATAGGCGCGGACCACGCTCTGCGCTCCCTGGGCAGCGCTGATCGCCTCGCGCGGCCGTCCACTGGCCTTGGCCAGCAGACTCAGACAACCGAACGCGTGCCCTTCCAGACCCGGGTCGTCGGCGATCCTGGCAGCGGCCAGTGCCTCGCCATACAGAGAGCGGGCGTCGGCGGCGCGGCCTGAGTCGTACGACAGCCACCCGGCGGCGATCGACAGGTGCCCGGTCGCCGTGCGAAGCCGCTTGCCGGTCTTCTCTGTGTATGCGCCGTCGCGCAGCCACTCATACGCGATGTGCAGCATGATCGAGGCGTCCTGGCGCAGAGCGGCGGAGCCGTGGTCATGGTCGTGGCTGTAGATGGTGGTCACAGCCTCGTCGACGGCGCGGACATCTGTGATGCCGATCCGGCCGGGACGCCGTTGGACCAGGGCGCCGAGAGAGAAGGAAAGGGCCGTACCCGCGCCTTCGATCAGGAAGCCGCGCCGGTTCACCGGGGCCGCCTGCTCCGGTTCGTGTGGAGGGAGTTCGGGTTGTCGCCCCGCTGCTGACGATGCCGGGCGAAAGCCCAGCTCGGTCATGGTCCGCCCATCGGTGAGCCTGCTGAGAATTCTTCGGTAGACGGCTCTGGGGCAGTCGACGTCCCCGTCTTCCCAGGCAGCCACGAGACGTGCCGTGCAGCCGACTGGTTCGTCCATCTCCTCGCCAGTGGCGACGACCAGCTTGGCGAACTCCTGACGGCTCATCTGGAATTCCAGCTCGCGCACAGCGCGCAGCCGGAGGTTGGGGCTGTGTCGGTGGTCGGCCATACCGAACTCCGGTGCTGCGTCTGTGTATCGACAGGTTTGCGGGGATCGTACGGCTCCTCCCTCTGTCATGCCCCGTTCTTCCGTCGGGATCACCCGCGCTGGACGGGGACTTACATCGTTCTTGCATCGGGCCGGCATCGCTCCGGGGCGGCCCCGACTGCTTGCCTGGACGGTGACATGACGACCAACCAGGGAGGCAGCCGTGGCGAGTCCTCCAGGAAAGGAGCGCGCGTCGACATGCTTGACCTTCTCCGCAGGACCGTCGCGTGGACGAGGCTTGCGTCGTCCCCGGGTACGGGGCGACGTCGAGTGGGAGCCCCGCTTGGCTCGCCTCCCGTGGCCGAGACGCGGGGCCCCGCCCACGCCTCTGAAATGCGGCTCCCTGTCCACCGGTCTCGGTACGGACTGGACCACCTTCTCGACGGCGGCGCCAACGTCATGGTGCGCCCGTACCTCGCCGCGTACGAGCAGGAGTGCGCGCGGCGGCAGCGGCCCCGCCTCGCTCTGGTACTCGCCCAGGATTTCAGGATCGATCTCGAACGGCACTCGGTATGTGCGCTGAAAGTCGAGGTCTGATGAAACCCCGCATCCCGCCCCGTCTCCTCCCCTGGCCCTCCCCCGAGGCCAACCCCTGCTTTCTCGTGCACGGCAGCGAAGGCGGCTACGTCACCCGCCTGGCCGACGAGATGGAGGCGATGCAGTTGACCACGGGCACGGATGTGCCCGGCCTCGCCCGCAACGTGCTGGACGCGCCGCTGTCCCCGGC
>NZ_LIQQ01000598.1 GCF_001418565.1 Streptomyces graminilatus
TGACCTCCTCCCTCCGTGCCCTCCTCCCCGATCTCTCCCCCTGGCGGGCCTCCAGCGATTTCCGGAAGCTCTGGGTGTCGGGGCTGATCACCAACTTCGGGAGTTTTCTGACCTTCGTCGCGCTGCCGGTGCAGATGAAGGAGCTGACCGGATCGGCCGCGGCGGTCGGGGCGATCGGGGCCGTGGAACTGATCCCGCTGATCGTGTTCGGGCTGTACGGCGGGGCGCTGGCCGACGCGGCGGACAAGCGAAAGCTGATCCTTTGGACGGAGGCGGGGCAGGGGGTGCTGTGCGCCGTACTGCTGGTGAACGCGGTGCTGCCCGAGCCGCTGATCTGGCCGCTGTACGTGGTCGCCGCGCTCACCTCCGCCCTGGGGTCCGTGCAGCGGCCGGCGCTCGATTCGCTGCTGCCCCGGGTCGTCGCCCATGAGCATCTGCCGGCCGCCGCCTCGCTGAACTCCCTGCGCTGGACGGTCGGCGGGGTCGCGGGACCGGCTCTCGCTGGTGTGGTCGTGGCGTACGCGGGGCTCGGCTGGGCGTACGCCGTCGACCTCGTCACCTTCGCGGTGTCCCTGCTGTTCGTCGTGGGGCTCGCCGCCTCCCCCGCCTCCCACGAGGCGGCGAAGCCGTCCCTGCGGTCCATCGCGGAGGGCGCCCGGTACGCGTGGAACCGCAAGGAGCTGCTCGGGACGTACGCCATCGACCTCGCCGCGATGTTCCTCGCGATGCCGCTCGCCGTCCTGCCGTTCCTCGCCGACGAGCTGGACGCCGAGTGGTCGCTCGGCCTGATGTACGCGGCGATCCCGGCGGGGGCGCTGCTCGTGAGCCTCACCAGCGGCTGGACCTCACGGGTGCACCGGCACGGGCGGATGGTCGTGCTCGGGGCGGCGGGGTGGGGGCTGGCGATCGCCGCTTCCGGGATCGTCGGCGACGTATGGCTGGTGCTGCTGTTCCTGCTCATCGGCGGCTGCTTCGACATGGTCAGCGGCATCTTCCGCAGCGCGATGTGGAACCAGACGATCCCGGACGAGCTGCGCGGCCGCCTCGCGGGCATCGAGCTGCTGTCGTACTCCGTCGGCCCACAACTCGGCCAGGTCAGGGCGGGTGGCATGGCCGCGTGGCGGGGCGTACGGGCATCGGTATGGACGGGCGGCCTGGCGTGCGCGGCGGGCGTGGGCCTCCTGGCCCTGTGCCTACCGGGCCTCATGCGCTACGACGCCCGCACGAACGAACACGCCCTACGGCTACAGAAAGAGCGGGAGACGAAAACAGGCCTAGCGGCAACCCCGTAGGGGCGCGGGGAACTGCGCGACCAGCCACAGCGCACCCGCACCCAAAAAACCGCCGCAACCACCCCGACTGTCAGTCCTCGCCCTCGCCGCGCGCCCCCGCATCGTGCCACTTGGGATCGTTCTCCCACTGAACATTCCGCTCGCGAGCCGTCTCCATCGCGTGCTCGGCCTCCACCCGGCTGCCGTACGGACCGAAGCGGTCCTTGCCCGGACAGTCCGGGCCCTCCTCGACCTTCTTGTGCTCCAGGCAGTAGTACCACTCGCCCGGCTTGCCGACCGTGCGCTTCTTGAACAGGGCCATGGTCTGGACTCCTTTCACCAGGGTCATCGTCCCCCACCGGGGGTAGTTAAACTCGCTGGTATGTCTGGCCAGTCGCTGCTCGTCCCAGGGGAGCTCTCTCCCGTCCGTTCCGTGCCCGGGAACATCCGTCGCCCCGAGTATGTCGGCAAGCCCGCGCCGACCCCGTACACCGGGGCGGAGGTGCAGACGCCCGAGACGATCGAGGCGATGCGGATCGCCGGGCGGATCGCCGCGCGGGCGATGGCGGAGGCCGCCAAGCTCATCGCGCCCGGCGTGACCACCGACGAGCTGGACCGGGTGGCCCACGAGTACATGGTGGACCACGGCGCCTACCCGTCCACCCTCGGTTACCGCGGCTTCCCCAAGTCGCTGTGCACGTCCGTCAACGAGGTCATCTGCCACGGCATCCCGGACTCCACCGTGCTGCGGGACGGCGACATCGTCAACCTCGACGTGACGGCGTACATCGGCGGGGTGCACGGCGACAACAACGCGACGTACCTGGTGGGGGACGTCGACGAGGAGAGCCGGCTGCTCGTCGAGCGGACCCGGGAGTCCCTGGACCGGGCGATCAAGGCCGTCCGGCCGGGCCGGCAGATCAACATCATCGGCCGGGTCATCGAGTCGTACGCCAAGCGCTTCGGATACGGCGTCGTCCGCGACTTCACCGGGCACGGCATCAACTCGTCCTTCCACTCCGGGCTGATCGTCCCGCACTACGACAGCCCGCACGCCACGACGCTCATCCAGCCCGGGATGACCTTCACCATCGAGCCGATGCTGACACTGGGCTCGTACGACTACGACATGTGGGACGACGGGTGGACGGTCGTCACCAAGGACCGCAAGCGCACCGCCCAGTTCGAGCACACGCTCGTGGTGACGGACACGGGCGCGGAGATCCTGACGCTGCCGTAGCCCACCGTTCGCTCCCGCCTCAAGCCCGTTCTCCTCGGAGGGCGGGCTTGCCGCTTGTCCGGGCACAGGTGTGTCCGGAGGCTCAGCGCTCCAGGAACACCCGGCCCCCGATCTCCACCCACCCCATCGGCTGCGGCGCCGTGAGTATCTGCGAGCCCTTGCCCTGCGTGATGTTGAGCGCCCGGCCCAGCTGGTCCGTGAGCAGCAGCGCCGCCGCCCCGGTCGCCTCGTCCTCCTTGATCCCGTCGTCGCGCCCGGGGAACGCGCGGGCGCGCACCCGCCCCGCCGCCTCGTCCTCCCACGCCCACGCGTAGATCCACTCCCCCGGCGGCGGCACCTCCAGCGCGTCGACCTCGGCGGCCGAACCGTACCGGCGCAGCGTCCGCGCCGGCACCCACTCCGCCCGCGCCTCGATCCAGCTGAACTCGCCGTCCAGCCGCGCCCCCACCAGCCCGGCGGGCGTGACCAGTTCGGGCACGTCGAGCAGCCAGGCGGTGCCGACGCAGGGGTGACCGGCGAAGGGCAGGCGCAGGGTGGGCGTGTAGATGTCGATGATCCCGCGCTCGGGGTCGTCGACGAACACGGTCTCGCTGAAGCCGAGTTTCGCCGCGAACGCCTGGCGGTCGCTCCGCTCCGGCATGACGGAGCCCTCGCGGACCACGCCCAGCTCGTTGCCGTATCCCCCGTTGGGGGCGCAGAAGACGCGCAGTACGTCGTAATCAGTCACGCGCGCATTCAAACACCCAGGTGGCGGAGGCCACCAACTACGCGTCGGTACACCGCCGATGAGGGGCGATCCGGGGCGCCGGGCGAGTGGTGGTGGTGTCCTGATCTCACCGGTCCGGCAGACCCGACCTGTGCATTGCCTCCGCATTACCTGTACGCGGGATGCGCTTTACGTTGACTTTGGGTCGACATCGAGCCGTCGTGATCAGCCCGTGCTCTACGTCGCCCATGAGAGGTGAATCACCGACCCGCCGGGTATCACTGAGGGAAGCCTTAGGTAAGTTAGGCCTGCCTCACCAAACCGGCGTGAGCCGAGACACGTCGCTTTTCGGCCATTCCGTCATTCGCCGTTCGCCACTCGCGATTCCCAGGAGCACGCATGCGAGCCGTCAGACTCTCCGTCGTCACCGCCGCCGCCACCGCAGCGGCGCTGGCCGCCGTCACCGGCTGCACGGAGAAGAGCAGCTCCGGGGGCGGCGACCAGGCCATCAGCGTCACCGCGACGGACGACAAGTGCGAGGTGTCGAAGAAGGAGTTCCCGGCCGGGCACATCGAGCTGGACATCGAGAACAAGGGCTCCAAGGTCACCGAGGTCTACGTCCTCTTCCCGGACGACCGGATCGTCACCGAGCGCGAGAACATAGGCCCCGGCACCAAGCAGAAGATCACCGCCGAGATGAAGGCCGGCGACTACACGATCGCCTGCAAGCCCGGCATGAAGGGCGACGGCATCCGCCAGGCCGTCAAGGCCACCGGCGGCAAGACCGCCAAGCGCGACCCGCGTCTCGACGCGGCCGTGGCCGCCTACCGCAAGTACTCGCAGGACCAGGCCGACGCCACGCTGCCGCTCGCGGAGACCTTCGCCAAGGCGGTCAAGGCCGGCGACCTCGACGCCGCGAAGAAGGCGTACGCGCCCTCCCGGATCGGCTGGGAGCGCACCGAGCCGGTCGCCGAGTCCTTCGGTGACATCGACCCGAAGGTCGACGTCCGCGAGGACGGCCTGGAGGCCGGCCAGAAGTGGACCGGCTGGCACCGGCTGGAGAAGTCCCTCTGGCAGGCCAAGAAGATCACCGCCGAGGACAAGTCCCTCGCCGACCAGCTGATCAAGGACCTCACCGACTGGCGGGAGCGGGTCGGCAAGGCCGAGATCACCCCGACCTCGATGGCCAACGGCGCCAAGGAGCTCCTCGACGAGGTCGCCACCGGCAAGGTCACCGGCGAGGAGGAGCGCTACTCGCACACCGACCTCGTCGACTTCAAGGGCAACGTCGAGGGCGCCCAGGACGCCTACGAGCTGCTGAAGCCGGTCGCGAAGGAGAACGACGCGGCCCTGGTCACGGAGCTGGACAAGCAGTTCGCGGCCCTGGACACGCTGCTCGACAAGTACCGCGCGGACAAGAACTCGTACGACTTCGTCTCGTACGACAAGGTCGATGAGACCGGCCGCAAGCAGCTCTCGGACGCGGTGAACGCGCTCGCGGAGCCGCTGTCCAAGCTCGCCGCCGCCGTCGTGAAGTAGAGGAGACCCACTGCCATGACGGAGACACCGCAGAACACCACCGAAGACAGCAACGGCGAAGGCAGCAGCGGCGAGGCCGGTACCTCGCGGCGGGCCTTGATCGGCTGGGGCGGGGCCGGGCTCGCGCTCGGGGCCGTCGCGGCCGGGAGTGCCGTGGCGATGACCCGTGGCACGGACCAGGTGCAGACGGTCGCCGCCGAGGCGGGCGGCGCCATCGGCTTCCACGGCGACAACCAGGCGGGCATCGCGACGCCGGTGCAGGACAGGCTGCATTTCGCCGCGTTCGACCTGGAGACGGACGACCGTGCCGAGTTCGTACAGATGCTCAAGGACTGGACGGCCGCGGCCCGGCGGATGACCGCCGGGCTGGCGGTCGGCGAGGGCGCGTACGGCGGGCTCGCCGAGGCGCCGCCGGACGACACCGGTGAGGCGCTGGGGCTGAAGCCGTCGCGGCTGACGCTGACGATCGGGTTCGGGCCCGGCCTGTTCGAGAAGCTCGGGATGGCCGACCGGCGGCCCGACGCCCTCGTCGATCTGCCGGCCTTCGCGGGCGACAACCTCGACAAGAACCGCAGCGGCGGCGATGTCTGCGTGCAGGCCTGCTCGGACGATCCGCAGGTCGCGGTGCACGCCGTCCGCAACCTGGCCAGGATCGGCTTCGGCAAGGTCTCGGTGCGCTGGTCGCAGCTCGGCTTCGGCAAGACGTCGTCGACGACCCCCGAGGAGCAGACCCCGCGCAATCTGCTGGGCTTCAAGGACGGCACCCGCAACATCGCGGGCACCGAGACGGACCGGCTGAAGAAGTTCGTGTGGGTGGACGGCGCGGACACCGACGCCAAGTCGGCCTGGATGACCGGGGGTTCGTATCTCGTCGCGCGGCGCATCCGGATGCACATCGAGCCCTGGGACCGCACCTCGCTCCAGGAGCAGGAGGACATCTTCGGCCGCGACAAGGGCGAGGGCGCTCCGGTCGGCAAGGCGAAGGAGCGCGACGAGCCGTTCCTGAAGGCGATGAAGCCCGACGCGCACGTCCGTCTCGCGCACCCCGACTCCAACCACGGCGCGACCCTGCTGCGTCGCGGCTACTCCTTCACGGACGGCACGGACGGCCTCGGCCGTCTGGAGGCGGGTCTGTTCTTCCTCGCCTACATGCGGGACATCCGCAAGGGCTTCATCCCCGTCCAGCGCAACCTCGCCACCGACGCGCTCAACGAGTACATCCAGCACGTCGGTTCGGCCGCCTTCGCGATCCCGCCGGGGATCCGCGACAAGGACGACTGGTTCGGCCGCGCACTGTTCTCGAAGGAGGCGTAGGCGCCGTGTTCGCGAACTATCTGATCGGGCTGCGCGAGGGACTGGAAGCCAGTCTCGTCGTCTGCATCCTCATCGCCTATCTGGTGAAGACGGAGCGCCGGGACGCCCTGAAGCCGATCTGGGCCGGTATCGCGGTCGCCATCACCCTGGCCCTCGCTTTCGGCTTCCTGCTCGAATTCGGCTCCCAGGAGCTGACGTTCGAGGCTCAGGAGGCGCTCGGCGGCTCGCTGTCGGTCATCGCCGTCGGCCTGGTGACGTGGATGGTCTTCTGGATGCGGCGTACGGCCCGGCATCTGAAGTCGGAGCTGCACGGCAAGCTGGACGCGGCCCTCACGATGGGCACGGGCGCGCTGGTCGCGACCGCGTTCCTCGCCGTGGGCCGGGAGGGCCTGGAGACCGCGCTGTTCGTGTGGGCGTCGGTGCGGGCGTCCAGCGACGGCACCGAAGGGCCCCTGATCGGCGTCCTGTTGGGCATCGCGACGGCGATCGTGCTCGGCTACCTCTTCTACCGGGGCGCCCTGCGCATCAACCTGTCGAAGTTCTTCACCTGGACCGGCGGCATGCTGGTCGTGGTCGCGGCGGGCGTCCTCGCCTACGGCTTCCACGACCTCCAGGAGGCCGACTGGCTGCCCGGCCTGAACAACAAGCTCTTCGACATCAGCGACACGATCCCGCCGGACAGTTGGTACGGCACCCTCCTCAAGGGCGTCCTCAACTTCCAGCCGGACCCGACCGTCCTCCAGGTCACGGTGTGGGCGCTCTACCTGATCCCGACACTCGCGATCTTCTTCGCCCCGGTAGGGTTCGCCTCCGGGAAGGGGAAGGTGAAGCGAGCTGATGAGCACGGTGAGCAGGGTCAGCAGGGGTCGCGGCCCTCGGAATCCACTGACGCCACGGAGCCGTCGGACGCCACGAAGTCTTCTTGAGCGCCTTCTCGGGCGCCTTCCAGGACGGCTTCCAGGGCGCCTTCCCGGGCGGCTTCTTCGGCGAAGTGCCCTCGCCGCGGCCTCGGTGACCGTGCTGTCCCTGACCGCGAGCGGCTGTGTCGTGGTGCACGGCGAGCGCGAGGTGCTCCCGGCGGCCTCCCCGACGGAGGCCGCCGAGGCGTTGAAGGACTTCACCGCCGCCTACAACAGCGCGGACAGGACGTACGACCGTGCCCAGGACGCCGATTACGTCACCGGCGCCCTGGGCGCGATCGACGCGGCCCGGCTGGACGCGGGCCGCAGGATCAGCCCGAGCGGCAACTCGTCGTACGTACCCCTGGAGTTCACGGACACCAGGATCACGATCCCGAAGAAGGCGGGCTGGCCGCGCTGGTTCGTCGTCAACGCCGACGCCAACAAGGGCGACAAGGCGCGCTGGCTGCTGGTGTTCACGCGCAGCAACGCGGCCGAGCCGTGGGCGGTGTCGTATCTGACGCTGCTCGACCCGGACGACGTACCGGAGTTCAGGACGGACAAGGACGGCCTGGCGGAGCCGGTGACCGCGGACAGCGCCGAACTGGCCGTCGCGCCGAAGGACTTGAGCGCGGACTACGCGAACTATCTACAGGACGGCGGCGGCACCGTCTTCGCGCCCGGGGCGCACACGAGCGGCTGGGTGGAACAGCGCAAGAAGAGCGCCATCAAGCCCGGGCTCGTCACCCAGTACATCGACGAGCCACTCACCAAGGACGACTTCGCCCCGGTGGGTCTGCGTACGGCGGACGGCGGCGCGCTGGTCTTCTTCGCCACGCACCACTACGAGAAGCAGACGGCCGCGCAGGGCACGTCGATCCCGGCGCCGAGCGACAGTGTGCTGGCACTGACGACGGGTGAGATCAAGCAGTCGCTGACGCTGGAGTTCATGTCGAACCAGGTGGTGCTGGACCCGGGGAGGGGCGCCGCGAATCAGAGTGTCGAGTTCCTGAACCGCATCCAGGGACTGACTGCGGCGCAAGGCGAGTAACTCCCGTAACTCCCGCTCCCCCGGGGTTCCTTGGGGTTCCCTGGGGTTCTTGGGGTTCTTGAGGTCCCCCGGGGTTCTTGGGGTCCCTTGGGGTTCTTGGGGTTCCTTGGGGCGGAGTTCGGCCTCGGCCTCAGCCTCGGTGGGGCCAGGCCGTGGTGGCGTGGTCGGGCTCCTCACCGGCGTACCGGGCGCAGGCGTCGGTGAGGACTTCGAGCAGGCTCAGCGGGTCGGGCAGGGCGAACTCCGGCCCGCGCACCCAGTAGACGCCCTGGTCACCGGGGAGCCGGGCGGGCGGTACGAGGACGTAGGAGCCCCGGCAGTGCCAGCGCAGGCCCGGATGCTCGTCCATGGTCTCGGGGTGGCAGTCCAGTTCGCAGGGCCACCACTCGTCCTCGTCGTCGGGGGTGCCGCGGGTGAGGGTGAAGAACAGCAGCCGTCCGTCGTCGCTCTCGGCGACGGGCCCGACCTCGATCCCGGCCCCGAGCAGCCGCTCCAGCGCCGCACGGCCCGCTTCGAGGGGCACGTCGAGGACGTCGTGGACTATGCCGGTCGCGGTGATGAAGTTGGCCTGCGGCTGGTGCCTGGCCCAACGCTCGATCTGGGCGCGGTCGGTGGTGGACTGCGTGTGCCAGGCGAAGGAGACCGGGTGCCGGGCGGGCGTGGGACAGCCGACGCGGTCGCAGGAACACCGGTAGGCGGAGGGGTGCGCGGCGGGCGCGAGAGGCAGTCCGGCGCGGGCGACGGCGAGCAGCAGTTCCTCACGGCGCCCGCTCTCGGCGGCCGTGGCGGCGTCCTCCCGGGCATTCGTACGGCGTCCACGCAGCCACTGGGAGATCCTGCCCTGCCGGCCCGTCGTACTACCGCCGAACTCCGCGCTCATGTATCGCCTCGCCTCGCTGCTGTTGTGCGGACAGCCTGCTCCATGGTCCCACCATCCTGCGGTGCGGGGGGCCGGAGCCGACATCCGGGGTAGGGGGGACGAGGTGTACGGGAGGTGGAATCAGCCGCTTTCCAGTGGATTAGCAGGATTTACCATCCGCATTTTTCAGCCATTTCGGCTCGTGCGACTGCCGGGCGAGGCGATCCCGTTCAGGGCGTAGTCGACAAGGGTGTCCGTGTACTCGTACGAGATCGGCCCGGTGTACTGGAGCCAGCGCTGGGCGAGCGGGGAGACGAAGAGTTCGAGGGCGATACGGGGGTCCACGCCGGCCCGTACCTCCCCCACGTCCTGGGCGGCGCGCAGCCGTTGGACGTAGAGCTGGAGGGAGGGTTCGAGCAGCCGGGTGACGAACCTGCGGCCGAGCTCCTCGTCGACGACGCCTTCGGCGGCGAGGGCGCGGGAGGGGGCCTCGAACGTGGGGTCGAACAGCTGGTCGACGGTGGCACGCAGTACGGCCTTGAGGTCGGCGGCGAGATCACCGGTGTCCGGGATGGCGTACTGTCGCCCGGGCTGAGCGGCTTCGGCGGCCTGCTCGCTCAGATCCACGAAGGCCTCCATGAGCACATCCCCCTTGGAGGCCCACCACCGGTAGATCGTCTGCTTCCCGACACCGGCCCGGGCGGCGATGCCCTCGATGGTCGTCTTCCGGTACCCGACCTCGCCGACGAGCGCGAGGGCGGCTTCGTAGATGGCGCGGCGGGACTTCTCGCTGCGGCGGGTGGAGTCGGGGGCGGGTCTGGCC
>NZ_LIQQ01000599.1 GCF_001418565.1 Streptomyces graminilatus
GAACGGTGTGGGGGTGGGGGTCCGCTCAGCCGGCCGTGGGGGCGTCGCGCAGCAGGCAGGTCAGTCGCGCCGTGCACACGCGCTTGCCTGCCTCGTCGGTGATCACGATCTCGTACGTCGCCGTCGACCGCCCCCTGTGCACCGGAGTGGCCACGCCGGTGACCAGGCCGGAGCGGGCCCCGCGGTGGTGGGTGCAGTTCAGGTCCACGCCGACGGCGATCTTCGAGCTGCCCCCGTGCAGCATGGCCCCGACCGAGCCGAGCGTCTCGGCCAGCACCGCGGACGCGCCTCCGTGCAGCAGCCCGTACGGCTGTGTGTTGCCCTCGACGGGCATGGTGCCGACGACACGGTCGGCCGACGCCTCGGCGATCTGCACGCCCATCCGGTTGCCCAGGTGGCCCGCGGAGAACATGGCGACCACGTCGATGCCCAGCGCCGTGTACTCGTCGATGACTTCCTGCGGGAACTTCACATGCTGCTGCTCACCCATGGGGCCCGGCTCCGTTTCGTCGTGGTCGGTGCGGCGTACGCACGACTGCGTCCATCCACTGAGCAAACGCTCAGTCGGTGGCAGATTGTTCCAGACGCACCACTACGGATTTGCTGGCCGGGGTGTTGCTGGTGTCCGCCGTGGCGTCCAGCGGGACCAGGACGTTGGTCTCCGGGTAGTAGGCCGCCGCGCACCCCCGCGCCGTCGGGTAGAACACGACCCGGAACCCGGGCGCCCGCCGCTCGACGCCGTCCTTCCACTCGCCCACGAGGTCGACGTACGACCCGTCGGTCACCCCGAGGGCCCGCGCGTCCTCGGAGTTGACCAGGACGACCCGGCGGCCGTTCTTGATGCCCCGGTAGCGGTCGTCCAGGCCGTAGATCGTGGTGTTGTACTGGTCGTGCGAGCGCAGCGTCTGCAACAGCAGGCGGCCTTCGGGCAGCTTCGGGAACTCCACGGGCGCCGCCGTGAAGTTGGCCTTGCCGGTGGCAGTCGGGAAGCGGCGTTCGTCGCGCGGGGCGTGCGGCAGGGTGAAGCCCGCCGGGTCGGCGACACGCGTGTTGAAGTCCTCGAAGCCCGGGATCACGCGCGCGATGCGGTCGCGGACCGTGGCGTAGTCCTTCTCGAACTCCTCCCAGGGGGTACGGGAGTCCTCGCCCAGGACGCGCCGGGCCAGCCGGCAGACGATGGCCGGCTCGGACAGGAGCTGTGCGCTCGCCGGGTCCAGACGGCCCCGGGAGGCGTGCACCATGCCCATGGAGTCCTCGACCGTCACGAACTGCTCGCCGCTGCCCTGGACGTCGCGTTCGGTACGGCCGAGCGTCGGCAGGATGAGGGCACGCGCGCCCGTGACGACGTGCGAGCGGTTCAGCTTCGTCGACACGTGCACGGTGAGGGCGGCGCGCCGCATGGCGGCCTCGGTGACCTCCGTGTCGGGGGAGGCGGAGACGAAGTTGCCGCCCATGGCGAAGAAGACCTTCGCCTCGCCGTCGCGCAGTGCCTCGATGGCCCGTACGACGTCGTAGCCGTGTTCGCGGGGCGGGGCGAAGCCGAACTCCTTCTCCAGGGCGTCCAGGAAGGCGGGGGCGGGGCGTTCGAAGATGCCCATCGTGCGGTCGCCCTGCACGTTCGAGTGGCCGCGCACCGGGCACACACCGGCGCCCGGGCGGCCGATGTTGCCGCGCAGGAGAAGGAGGTTGACCACTTCGCGGATGGTGGGCACGGAGTGCTTGTGCTGGGTCAGGCCCATCGCCCAGCACACGATGGTGCGTTCGGAGGCCAGGACCATGCCGAGGGCTTCTTCGATCTCCGCGCGCGTGAGGCCCGTCGCGGTGAGGGTCTCGTCCCAGTCGGCGGCGCGGGCGGCCTCGGCGAACTCCTCGAAGCCGTGGGTGTGTTCGGCGATGAAGGCCTCGTCGAGCGCGCCCTGAGTGTCCAGGATCAGCTTGTTGAGGAGGCGGAAGAGGGCCTGGTCGCCGCCGATGCGGATCTGCAGGAACAGGTCGGTGAGGGCCGCGCCCTTGATCATGCCCTGGGGGGTCTGCGGGTTCTTGAAGCGTTCGAGGCCCGCCTCGGGCAGCGGGTTGACGCTGATGATCCGCGCGCCGTTCGCCTTCGCCTTCTCCAGGGCGGACAGCATCCGGGGGTGGTTGGTGCCGGGGTTCTGGCCGGCGACGATGATCAGATCGGCCTTGTAGAGGTCCTCCAGGAGGACGCTGCCCTTGCCGATGCCGATGGTCTCGGAGAGCGCCGATCCCGACGACTCGTGGCACATGTTGGAGCAGTCGGGGAGGTTGTTCGTGCCCAGTTCGCGGGCGAAGAGCTGGTACAGGAAGGCGGCCTCGTTGCTGGTGCGGCCCGAGGTGTAGAAGAGGGCCTCGTCGGGTGAGCCGAGGGCCTTGATCTCCTCCGCGACGATGTCGAAGGCGCGGTCCCAGGAGACCGGTTCGTAGCGGTCGGCGCCCTCGGGCAGGTACATGGGGTGGGTGAGGCGGCCCTGCTGGCCCAGCCAGTAGCCGCTGCGGCCGGCCAGGTCGGTCACGGTGTGGGCGGCGAAGAACTCCGGGGTGACGCGGCGCAGGGTGGCTTCCTCGGCGACGGCCTTCGCGCCGTTCTCGCAGAACTCGGCGGCGTGCCGGTGCTCTGGCTCGGGCCAGGCGCAGCCGGGGCAGTCGAAGCCGTTCTTCTGGTTGACGCGCAGGAGGGTGAGGGCGGTGCGCTTCACGCCCATCTGCTGCTGGGCGATGCGCAGGGTGTGGCCGATGGCGGGCAGGCCGGCCGCGGCGTGTTTCGGGTCGGCTACCTGCGGCGCGTCCTGGACCGGATCACTCTTCGGCGGCTTGCTGGCCATGGCTGAGCCCCTTCGCTGGCACGTGTCTGTCCGCTTGCCCGTGGTGGGTGTACACATCATCCATCCGTGTGTGCCACCTGATCGATCCTCGCACGGGGCGGTGACAGCGTCGTCGACAGGTTCCGGACGGCTCGGGCGTCGGCTCGGGCGTCCCGCGTTGTCAGTGGCACGTGGCAGGATCGGGGTCGTGGCAGAGACAGCATCGAAGAAGACCGAGAAGACCTCCGGCACGGGCCGCCCCCGGCTGATGCTCATGGACGGGCATTCGCTGGCGTACCGCGCGTTCTTCGCGCTGCCCGCGGAGAATTTCACGACCGCGACGGGACAGCCGACGAACGCGATCTACGGCTTCGCGTCGATGCTCGCCAACACGCTGCGCGACGAGGCGCCCACGCACTTCGCGGTGGCGTTCGACGTGTCCCGCAAGACCTGGCGCTCCGAGGAGTTCACGGAGTACAAGGCGAACCGGTCGAAGACGCCGGACGAGTTCAAGGGGCAGGTCGAACTGATCGGCGAGCTGCTCGACGCGATGCGCGCGGAGCGGTTCGCGGTCGACGGCTTCGAGGCCGACGACGTGATCGCCACGCTGGCCACACAGGCCGAGGCCGAGGGCTTCGAGGTGCTGATCGTCACCGGCGACCGGGACTCCTTCCAGCTGGTCACCGAGAACACGACGGTGCTGTATCCGACGAAGGGCGTCTCCGAACTGACCCGGTTCACTCCGGAGAAGGTCTTCGAGAAGTACGGGTTGACGCCGGCCCAGTATCCGGACTTCGCGGCGCTGCGCGGCGACCCGTCCGACAACCTGCCCGGTATTCCGGGGGTCGGTGAGAAGACGGCGGCGAAGTGGATCAACCAGTTCGGGTCGTTCGCGGACCTGGTCGAGCGGGTCGACGAGGTCAAGGGCAAGGCCGGGCAGAACCTGCGCGACCACCTGGAGGCCGTCAAGCTCAACCGTCGGCTCACGGAGATGGTCCGGGACGTCGAACTCCCGAGGTCGGTGACGGACCTGACGCGGGCCGCCTACGACCGTACGGCGGTGGCGCTGGTCCTCGACACCCTGGAGATCCGCAACCCCTCGCTGCGCGAGCGGCTGCTGGCCGTCGATCCGGGTGCCGAGGAGGCGGACGCCGGCCCGGTGGCCGATGCCGGTGTCGAGGTGGACGGGACGGTGCTGGGCGCGGGCGAGCTGGCCCCCTGGCTCGCCGAGCACGGCACGCAGGTCCTCGGTGTCGCGACGGTCGACACCTGGGCGCTGGGCAGCGGCTCGGTCGCCGAGGTCGCGCTCGCGGCGGCCGGGGGAGCGGCGGCCTGGTTCGACCCGGCCGGGCTGGACGAGGCCGACGAGAACGCGTTCGCGGCCTGGCTGTCCGACGCGGACCGGCCCAAGGTGTTCCACAGTGCCAAGGGCGCGATGCGGGTCTTCGCGGAGCACGGCTGGACGGTGGCCGGGGTGGGCATGGACACCGCCCTCGCCGCGTACCTGGTCAAGCCGGGCCGGCGTTCCTTCGACCTGGACGCGCTGTCCCTGGAGTACCTCGGCCGTGAACTGGCGCCCGCCGCGACGGCCGACGGCCAGCTCGCCTTCGGCACGGACGAGGGCGCGGAGGCCGACTCCCTGATGGCGCAGGCCCGTACGATCGTCGACCTGGGCGAGGCGTTCGGCGGGCGCCTCGAGGAAGTCGGCGCGGCGGATCTGCTGCGCGACATGGAGCTGCCGACGTCTGCGCTGCTGGCCCGCATGGAGCGGCACGGCATCGCGGCGGACCGGGCCCACCTGGAGGCCATGGAGCAGATGTTCGCGGGCGCGGTGCAGCAGGCGGTGAAGGAGGCGCACGCGGCGGCCGGTCACGAGTTCAACCTCGGCTCGCCCAAGCAGCTCCAGGAGGTCCTCTTCGGGGAGCTGGGCCTGCCGAAGACGAAGAAGACCAAGACGGGCTACACGACGGACGCGGACGCCCTGGCCTGGCTGGCGACCCAGACGGACAACGAACTGCCGGTCGTCATGCTCCGCCACCGCGAGCAGGCGAAGCTGCGTGTGACGGTCGAGGGCCTGATCAAGACGATCGCGGCGGACGGCCGTATCCACACGACGTTCAACCAGACGGTGGCGGCCACCGGCCGGCTGTCCTCCACGGATCCCAACCTCCAGAACATCCCGGTCCGTACGGACGAGGGCCGGGCCATCCGCCGCGGCTTCGTGGTCGGCGAGGGCTTCGAGTCGCTGATGACGGCGGACTACAGCCAGATCGAACTGCGGGTGATGGCCCATCTCTCGGAGGACGAGGGCCTGATGGAGGCGTTCACCTCCGGTGAGGACCTGCACACCACCGTCGCCTCCCAGGTCTTCGCGGTCGAACGCGCCGCGGTGGACGCGGAGATGCGCCGCAAGATCAAGGCGATGTCGTACGGCCTGGCGTACGGCCTGTCGGCGTTCGGCCTGTCCGGGCAGTTGAACATCGACGCGGGTGAAGCGCGCGGTCTGATGGACACGTACTTCGAACGCTTCGGCGGTGTACGTGACTATCTGCGCCGGGCCGTCGACGAGGCGCGGGCCACCGGCTACACCGAGACCCTCTTCGGCCGCCGCCGCTACCTCCCCGACCTGAACAGCGACAACCGCCAGCGCCGCGAGATGGCCGAGCGCATGGCGCTGAACGCCCCGATCCAGGGCACGGCGGCGGACATCGTCAAGATCGCCATGCTGAACGTGGGCCGGGCGCTGGAGGAGACGAAGCTCAAGTCCCGCATGCTGCTCCAGGTCCACGACGAAGTCGTCCTGGAGATCGCCCCGGGCGAGCGCGAGGCCACGGAGGAACTGGTCCGCCGGGAGATGGCGGGCGCGGTGACCCTCAGGGTGCCGCTGGACGTGTCGGTGGGCTCGGGGCTCGACTGGGAGTCGGCGGCGCACTGACGGGGCCCACTGGGCGCGCGGTCCTGGGCGGCGGTTCGGTCTGCCCGGGCGGTTCGCCCGCCGGGTCCGGTGGGGTCGGCTGTGCGGTTCCCGTGTCTCGTTCCGGCGGGCCGGTCGCGCAGTCTTCCGTGCCCCTTCGGGGCGCGGGCCCGCTGGTTTCCTGGTCGGGCGGGCTTCGGA
>NZ_LIQQ01000006.1 GCF_001418565.1 Streptomyces graminilatus
CCCCCCGTCCCCCCTCGTTCCCCCCGTCACCTCGTCCGGCGGCGGATTCGGCCGAATCACGAGAGGCACTGCCGTCCCATGACTGATCCGATCACCGACACGACCACGCCCCGGGGCGGGAACAGGACCGGCGCGCGGGTACTGGTCGAGACCGCCGCCGCCGAAGGCGTCGAGGTGTGTTTCGCCAACCCCGGTACCACCGAGATGCCGCTGGTGGCGGCGCTCGACGCGGTACCCGCCGTACGTCCCGTGCTCGGTCTGTTCGAGGGCGTGTGCACCGGGGCGGCCGACGGGTACGCGCGTATCGCCGGAAAGCCGGCCATGACCCTGCTGCACCTGGGCCCCGGTTTCGCCAACGGCGCGGCCAACCTGCACAACGCCCGACGGGCCCACTCCCCGATCCTCAACGTCGTCGGCGATCACGCCAGTTGGCACCTCCCCTACGACGCGCCCCTCACCAGCGACATCGTCTCCCAGGCCCGGCCGGTGTCCGGATGGGTCGGCACGGTGGCCTCGGCGAACGGCATGAGCCGTACCACCGCTGACGCCATCGCCGCGGCCCGGACCCCTCCGGGCTGCGGCGCCACGCTGATCGTTCCGGTGGACTTCCAGCAGGAGACCGTCACCGAGGCGCCCGCCGGCATCTCGCCGCGGCCGGTTCCGGCACCGGCGCGTGTCGACGCCGACGTGGTGGAGCGGCTGGCCAAGCGCCTGCGCGGCGGTTCACGAGCCGTGTTCCTGCTCGGTGCGGGAGCCCTCACCGAACGCGGACAGCGCGCCGCGGCGCGGATCGCCGCCGTGACCGGGGCCACGCTCTACAGCGAGACCTTCCCCGCGACCGCCGAACGCGGCGGCGGCCTGCCCGACCTGGACCGGCTGCCGTACTTCCCGGAAACGGCGATCAAGGCCCTGGCCGGTGCGGGGACCGTCGTCCTGGCCGGTGCCCTGGAACCCGTCTCCTACTTCGGCTACGAGGGGATCCCCAGCCTGCTGGCCCCGCCCGGATCGGTGGAGGTGCTCGCCACCCCGGGCGACAACGCCGTACAGGCGCTGGAGGACCTGGCGGACGCGCTCGGAGCGCCCGCGGTCGTCCAGGACCGGGTGGCCACGCCGGACGGCACCCATCTGCCGGAGGGTCCGCTGACCCCCGCGATGATCGGCCGGATCGTCTCCGGCCTCCTGCCCGAGCGGGCCATCGTCTCCGTCGAGGGCGGCACCTGCGGCTACCCCTTCTTCACGGCCTCGGTGAACGCTCTGCGCCACACCACACTGACCAACACCGGAGGGGCGATAGGCCAGGGACTGCCCGCGGCGCTCGGCGCGGCGATCGCCGCACCCGACCGTCAGGTCATCGCACTCCAGTCCGACGGAAGCGCCCAGTACACCATCCAGGCGCTGTGGACCATGGCCCGGGAGCAGGCGTCCGTCGTCACGCTGATCGCCTCGAACCGCAAGTACAACATCCTTCAGACCGAGCTGACCCGCCATGGCGCGAGCACCGCCGGCACCGCGTCCGCCGCTCTGACCAGCCTCGACGACCCGGCCCTTGACTGGATGGGACTCGCCCGTGGCTACGGCGTCCCGGCCGGACGGGCCGAGACGGGCGACGAACTGGCCCGCGCGCTGCGGCGGGCACTGGCCGACGGCGGCCCCCGGCTCATCGAGATGGTCCTGTGAGAGGAATCCCCGTGCCCGACACCGCTTCGCACACCGCTTCGCACACCGCTTCGAACGCCGCTTCGCACACCGCTTCGCCCCAAGCGCCCGTGACCGTGACCGATCTGGCCGAAGCCCAGGGCAAGGTGGAGCGGTACCTGTCCGCTCCCCGGCCGATGCTCGTCGGCGGAGCGTGGGTGCCGGCCGTCTCCGGCCGGACCTTCGACACCCTCGACCCGGCGACCGGCACGGTACTCACCCAGGTCGCCGAGGGCGGTGCCGCCGACGTCGACCGTGCTGTCGCCGCCGCGCGAGGTGCCTTCCAGGACCCTCGCTGGCGGCGCATGAGCCCGATGGACCGGGGCGCGCTGCTGCACCGGATCGCCGACCTCATCGAGGCCAACGCCGACGAACTCGCCCTGCTCGAATCCCGGGACAACGGCAAGCCGGTCTCCGTGGCCCGTGCCGTCGACGTCGGTACCAGCGTCAAGCTGTTCCGCTACTTCGCGGGCTGGCCGAGCAAGATGGAGGGCAGCACGATCCCGGTCTCCCCGCGCGGGGGAATGCGGGTGCTGAACTACACCACCCACCAGCCGGTCGGTGTGGTCGGCCTCATCGTGCCGTGGAACTTCCCCATGTCGATGGCCTGCTGGAAGCTGGCCCCCGCACTGGCCATGGGCTGCACCGTCGTGCTGAAGCCGGCCGAGGAGACTCCGCTGTCCACGCTCCGGCTGGCCGAGATCCTCTCCGAGGCCGGCCTGCCCGACGGTGTGCTCAACGTGGTCACCGGCGGCGGCGCCGCGGGCGCGGCCCTGTCCGCGCACGACGACGTCGACAAGATCGCTTTCACCGGCTCGACGGAGACCGGCCGGGCCATCGTCCGGGCCGCCGCCGGAAACCTGAAGAAGGTGTCGCTCGAACTCGGCGGCAAGTCGCCCAACATCGTGCTGCCCGACGCGGATCCGGAGATCGTCGCGAAGGCCGCCGCCCAGGCCATCTTCTTCAACCAGGGCCAGGTGTGCACCGCCGGATCCCGGCTGTACGTCCACGACGCGATCTACGACGACGTGGTGGACGCCGTCGCCGAGCACGCCCGCAGGATCGTGATCGGGCCGGGCAGTGATCCGGCCACCGAGATGGGCCCCCTGGTCTCCGCCCGGCACCACGCCACGGTCTCCTCCTACATCGAGTCCGGCCGGCAGCAGGGCGCCCGCCTGGCCACGGGAGGCCGCCGACCCGAACTGGCGTCGATGTACGACGGCGGCAACTTCCTGGAGCCGACGGTCTTCGCCGAGGCCGAGCAGGGCATGCGGATCGTGCAGGAGGAGATCTTCGGGCCGGTGCTGTCCGCGCTGCGCTGGAGCGACGTGGACGAGCTCGTCGCCAAGGCCAACGACACCCCCTTCGGGCTGTCGGCCGGAATCTGGACCTCCGACATCGGACACGCCCACCGGATCGCCGACGACCTGCAAGCGGGCACCGTCTGGATCAACTGCTTCAACGTGACCGATCCGGCCTCCCCCTTCGGCGGCTTCAAGCAGTCCGGCTGGGGCCGCGAAATGGGCCGCAAGGTGCTCGATCTCTACACCGAGGTCAAGAGCGTCTGGGTCAACCTCGACTGACACCTCTGACACCTCTGACACCTCTGGCACCTCTGACATCTCTGACACCTCACCCCATCACTTCGGAGCGATCGATGGATCTTGAACTGACCGGCAGAGTCGCCATAGTCACCGGCGGAAGCCTGGGCATCGGCAAAGCCGTCGCCCGCGAGCTGGCCAGGGAAGGCGCCGACGTGGTCATCACCGCGCGCCGGCTGCCCGCCCTTGAGGCGACCGCCAAGGAGATAGCGGCCGAGACCGGCCGCCGGGTGGTCCCGATCAGTTCGGACACCAACGACACGCAGTCCGTACGCGACATGGTGCGCGCGGCAGCCGAGGAACTCGGCCGCGTCGACATCCTCGTCAACGGTGCGGCCGCCCCGTCCGGGCTGGTCCGCAACTCGGTCGAGGAGGCCGACCCCGAGCTGCTGCTGGCCGACATCAACACGAAGGTCGTCGGCTACTTCCGCTGCGCCCAGGCCGTCACCCCGTACATGAAGGAGAACGGCTACGGCCGGATCATCAACATAGGCGGGCTGACCGGCCGTTCCAGCCACGCGCTGTCCGGCATGCGCAACCTCGCCGTCGTCCACATGACCAAGGCCCTGTCCGACCAGCTCGGACCGTACGGCATCACCGTGAACACCGTGCACCCCGGCGTGGTGGAGACCGAACACATTCACGAGCTGTACGAGAAGGAGGCCGCCAAGCGTGGCATCACGGCGGCCGAGGTCGAGGCCGACTTCGCCGCCCGCACCCCCATCCGCCGCGTGCTGGAGGCCCAGGAGGTGGCCCAGAGCATCTGCTTCCTCTCCTCACCGCGAGCGGCGGCGATCACTGGTGAGTCGCTGGGCATCGACGGCGGCCTGACCCGCGGCATCTTCCTCTGACCAGACGCCAGACGCCAGATGCCAGATGCCAGATGACCGGATGACCAGACAGGAGTCAGCACTCATGCAAGGAACCATTCTCGTCGCCACCGCAGGCCAGGGCGTGCTGCGCAGCTCCGACGACGGCGCGACCTGGTACCGGGTCGGCCTCGGGCAGGACCTCGAGTTCGACGCCGTCGTGCGCTGCATAGCCGTGCACCCCGAGCAGCCGAACGTGGTCTACGCAGGGGCCGACGTGGGCCTCGTACGCAGCGACGACGCAGGCGTCACCTGGAGCCGCGTCGACTCGCCGATGAACGGCCAGACCATCTGGTCGCTGGCGATCGACCCGAACGACGCGGACTTCATGATCGTCGGCACCGGGGCGCCCTCGCGGGCCGCGGTCTTCCGTACCGTCGACGGAGGCGCGAACTGGGACCGGTTGCCCCCGGAGATACCCGAGTTCTGCGCGGGCGTCAGCAGGCCGCGCATTCTCACCGCGACCGTCGACCGGTACGACGCCAAGAACCTGTGGTTCGGCATCGAGGAGGGCGGGCTCTGGCGCAGCCGCGACCGGGGCGACACCTGGGACCGTATCGACGGCACCCCCGCGACCCTGCCCGACGGGGTCACCAACTCCGACATCCACTGCGTCCTGGTCCTCGAAGGCCCGCCGAAGACGATCGTGTGCGTCGTCGTCAACGCCCTGTTCGTCAGCCAGGACGACGGCAGGACCTGGACCCGCACGGACACCCGCAAGGAATGGGGCATCTACTACACCCGGCTGGTGAAGCAGATCCCCGGGACCAACGAGCTGCTGCTGGGCATCGGCGACGCCACGCCCGGGACCCTGACGAAGATCTTCCGGTCCACCGACCTCGCCCGGACCTGGCAGGAATCCTCGCTCGACGTGCCGGCCAACTCCACCGTGTGGGCCTTCGGCGTGCACCCCGCCGACGCGCGGATCGCGTTCGCCGGCACCAAGTACGGCCATCTGTTCCGCTCCACCGACACCGGACGTACATGGGCCAAGGAGTGGCGCGAGTTCAGCGAGATCACCGATGTCGCCTGGACCCCGGCCGTCGCCGCAACCCCGGAGGGACACTGATGAACCGCAGCATCGACGACTCGACACCCGTCGGCATCGACCCCGACGAACGCGAGCTGGAAGAACACCAGCAGCCGACACCGATCCGCGACGAGAGCGTGCGCGACCTCAAGCCGAGGGTCGTCCGCACGCATCTGTCGCTGTTCGTCAAGGACCCGGAGGCTTCCGCCCCCTGGTACGAGGACGTGCTCGGCATGGAGGTCACCGCGCGGGGCCCGCAGTGGGTGTTCCTGTCCTTCGGCAAGAAGCACCACGACATCGCCCTCATCCGCGCCGAGGAGGGCTCGGCGATGAGCGGCATCGGCCTCCAGCACTACGGCCTGGAGGTCGACGGCACCCTGGACGAATGGCGGCGGCTGTACGGAATGCTCCTGGCCAAGGGCGTGCCCGTCGTCAAGACCACGGACCACAAGGTGGGCTTCGGGCTGTACTTCACCGACCCGGACGGCAACCGCTTCGAGTTCTTCCACGAGACCGTCACCGACGACGAGGAGGGCAAGCGCGTCCTCGGCCTCTACGGCGCCCCCAGCGACCCGTTCGAGGTCGAGCCCCTCCACAGCTGAACGCCCCCACCTGTCTTCTCAACTCTTCTCAAGTCAAGGAGAAAGCCGTGCCCCAGCCGAACTTCGCCAGCTACCACATCCGCAAGTGGTTCACCCAGATCGAGGACACCCTCGCCAACGAGACGGGTGCCCTCGCGGACGGCGAGCCCGTCCGCAAGATCGTCATAGCGGCGGCGGTCCACAACCCGTACGCCGGACGGTTCAGCCAGGACCTGAGCGACATCGTCACCGACTCGCCGAAGCTCGGCGAGGAGTTCGGGCGCCGAATCCAGGAGGCGGCCGGCGGTCTCGCGATCGAGAGCTACGGCAAGGCGTGCCTCGTCGGCTCGGCGGGCGAGTACGAACACGGCAACGCCTTCCTCACCGCGATCTTCGCGGACCCGGTGCGCGCGGCGGTCGGCGGCGGGAAGTCCTGGGTGCCCTCGACCGGCAAGCGCGGCGGCCCGGGTACGGTCCTCGACGTTCCGCTGGCCCACAAGGACGCCCTCTACGTCCGTTCGCACTACGACACCATCACCGTGAGCTTCTCCGACGCCCCGAACCCGGACGAGGTCGTGGTGGTGTTCGCGTTCGCCACCCGTGGCCGGCTGCACGCCCGGCTGGGCGGCATCAAGGCCGACGAGATCCAGGGCCAGGACGGACTCCACTGAGATGGACAGCGGCACCCATGGGGGAGGCGAACCGACGGGCACGACCACGGGCCCGTCGGCCGCCGGCCCCGACACGACCGGCGAGGACCGCTTCATCACCCTGAACGGCCTGCGCGCCCACTACGTCGAGTGGGGCGAGCCGGGCCGGCCCCCGATCGTCATGCTGCACGGCCTGCGCAGCTACGCCCGCACCTTCGAGCCGCTGGCCGAGCGGCTCGCCGACCGCTACCACGTACTGGCCGTGGACGCCCGGGGGCGGGGGGACAGCGACTGGGACCCGCAGGGTGAGTACTACACGTCCGCGTACGTCGCCGACCTGGAGCAGTTCGCCGACCGACTGGGCCTGGACCGCTTCATCCTGCTCGGCCACTCCATGGGTGGCACCACGGCATACGTATATACGGCCCGCCACCCCGAGCGGGTCACCGCGCTGATCGTCGAGGACATCGGTCCCGGCTCGTCGATCTCCGGAGAGGGAGCCGAGCGCATCAAGCGCGAAGTGGGCAACACCCCCACGGAGTTCCCCACCTTCGAAGCGGCCCGCGCCTACTGGCGCACGCTCCGCCCCGGCATCTCCGAGGCGGCTCTGGCGTCCCGGCTGACACACACGCTGCGACCGGGCACCTGCGGTCGATGGCTGTGGAAGTTCGACATGGGGGGTATCGCGAAGGCCCGCTTGAACCCCGATCCCGCCCGCCAGGTGGACCTGTGGCCCCACGTCGACGGGCTGCGCTGCCCCACCCTGGTCGTCCGCGGCGGCGCGTCCGACTTCCTGCCCGCCGCCACCGCCGAGGTCATGGCCGCGCGCAACCCACGTGTGCGGGCGGTGGAGATTCCCGGCGCGGGCCACTACGTCCACGACGACGCCCCGGATGCGTTCCACCACCAGATCGCACAGTTCCTGACGAATCCGGAGGTCAACCCATGAGCGAACCCACCGAGATCCGTACCGAGGTGGCCGTGGTCGGCGCCGGACCCTGCGGGACCACAGTCGCCAACTACCTTGGCCTGTACGGGGTTCAGGCCCTGCTCATCGACCGTAGCACCGAGATCATCGACTACCCCCGCGCCGTCGGCATGGACGACGAATGCGTACGCAGCTTCCAGGGCATCGGGCTCGCGGAGGAGATGCTCGCCGACGCGGTCCGCAACGTCCCGCTCAAGATGTTCGGAGCGGACGGCCGGTGCTTCGCCGACATCCGGCCCACCATCAACGTGTACGGCTGGCCCCGCCGGAACATCTTCATGCAGCAGCTGGCCGAGGCCACGCTCCGCACGGGCCTGGAACGCTACCCGCGGATCAAGCCGATGCTCGGCCACGAACTCGTCCGGCTGGAGCAGGACGGCACCGAGGTGCGCCTGCATGTGAGAGGTCCCGCCGGGGAGAAGGTGCTGGTACGTGCCCAGTACGTGGTCGCCGCGGACGGCGGCCGCAGCACGATCCGCACCCAGCTGGGAATCCCGCTGGTCGGGGACACCCACCCACGCAAGTGGGTGGTCGTCGAGTGCGACAACGACCCCCTCGACGCCCCCTACACCGGCCTGCACTGTGATCCGAAGCGCCCGTACGTCTGCGTGGATCTCCCCTACAACTACCGGCGCTGGGAGTTCATGCTCTTCCCCGGCGAGGACGCCGAGGCGATGCTCAAGCCCGAGAAGGTGCATGAGCTGCTCACCGGCCACGTGCCCGATCCGACGGCGCTCAACATCGTCCGGGCCCGCGTCTACACCCACCACTCACGCGTCGCGGCCCGCTTCCTGGAGGGCAGGATCTGCCTGGTGGGCGACGCCGCCCATCTGATGCCCCCGTGGGCAGGCCAGGGCATGAACACCGGAATCCGGGACGCCACCAACGTCGCCTGGAAGCTCGCCGCCGTGGTGACGGGCCGGGCGCACCCGCGGATCCTGTCCACGTACGACACCGAGCGCCGCGAGCACGCCAAGGCGATGGTCGGCCTGTCGGACACCCTGGGCCGCCTGCTCTCGTCGACCAGCACCTGGGCGGCACGCACCCGGGACGTCCTGCTCCGCGGTCTCACGGTGGCACCCCAGATGCGCGACTGGCTCCTGGAGATGCGGTTCAAGCCGATGCCCCGCTACACGAAGGGCGTCGTACTGCACAGCCGGCGGCCCGTGCCCAAGGACTCGGCGGTCGGCCGGATGATCGTCCAGCCGAACGTGGAGACGGCGGACGGGCGATCGGTGCTGCTCGACGACATGCTCGGCGACTGGTTCACCCTCGTCGGCTACGGAACCGACCCACTGATCCACCTGGACCCCGAGTCCCGTGCCTTCTGGGACGGCATCGGCACCCGCTACGTCACCGTCGTCGAGTCCCGTTCAGGGCGCTCGCGCGCCGAGCGCGTCAGCTCGGGCACTGATTCGGTCGTCCTGGAGGACCTCGACGGCGCCTTGCGGAAATGGTTCGCCGCTCAGCCCGGCACGGTGGCCGTGATCCGCCCCGACCGCTATGTGGCGGCGATGGCCGACCCGGCGGAACTCGCCGCCCTGAGCGGCGACTTCGAGCGCCTGCTCGCCCCCAGTCCGGCGGCGGTCTCCCTCAACGGAGGTGCGGCGTGATCATCGAGGAACGCAACTATCTGGTCAGGCCCGGGGCGGCCGCGAAGTACGCCCAGCTGTGGGCCCAGTACGGCCGCGAACCCCAGGTGCGCATCCTCGGGAACCTGCTCGGCTTCTACGTCACCGAGGTGGGAGACCTGAACACCCTGGTCTACCTGTGGGGCTACGAAGGGCTGGACGACCGTGCCAAGAGGCGCACCGAGCTCGCCGCCGACCCCGAATTCGCGGCGTTCCGCGCCGAGGTGAGAGACCTGCTGGTGAACCAGTCCAACAGGATCCTCACGCCCGCCCTGCCGTCCTGAGCGCGTGATGGTCATGGTGGCGCGTGGCGCACGACTCGAACGGCCGGCCTACCAGTAGGTGGCCGGCCCCGAGACGACCCAGCCGGCGTCGGTCGGCCTGACCCGAAAGTCCACTACGGCACTGCGGAACTACGGAACTACGGCCTCGCGTCGATCTCGGTGATCAGGGCCTCGACGCGCCGCCGGATCTCGTCCCGGATCGGGCGGACGGCCTCGACGCCCTTGCCCGCAGGGTCCTCCAGGGCCCAGTCGAGGTACTTCTTGCCGGGGAAGACCGGGCAGGCGTCGCCACAGCCCATGGTGATGACGTAGTCGGACGCCTGAACTGCCTCGGTGGTGAGGACCTTCGGCCGGGCGCCGGCGATGTCGACGCCGACTTCCTTCATGGCCTCGACCGCCGACGGATTGACCTGGTCCCCAGGGATCGACCCGGCGGAGCGGACCTCGATCCGGTCACCCGCCAGATGGCCGAGAAAACCGGCGGCCATCTGAGAACGCCCGGCGTTGTGGACACAGACGAACAGCACGGAGGCGAGCGGGCTGGAGGACATGGTTTCTTCCTGTCGAGGCGGGTCGAGGCGGGTCGAGGCGGGTCGAGGCGGGTCGACACGTGAGTCCGTGGGGTTCATTAGATTCAGCCCAAGCTGATATCAATCTGAAGTGATGTGACAGTATCAGCCCATGCTGAAGTCGGTCGACGCTGATCTGATGCGGGTTCTCGCGGACCCGCTCCGCCTCCGGATCGTCACCCTGCTCGCCAGGGAGACGCTCTGCAGCACGCACCTGATCGAGGAGACGAAGGCCGGACAGACGAACCTCTCCAACCATCTGAAGGTGCTGCGCGAGGCCGGCGTCGTGGACACGGAGCCGTGCGGCAGGTTCACCTACTACCGGCTGAAGCCTGACGTCATCGCCTCCCTCGCGGGCCAGTTCACCGACCTTGCGGAGGCCGCACGCGCCACAGCCGAGAACAACGTCAAGCGGTCCTGCCCATGATCCAGGCCCCTACGGCGACCACAGCGCATCAGAAGGAGTTCCGTTGACCGCCGCCGAGGCCGCCCACGTCGCCGGGCCGCAGCCCGCGCCTGGCGCCACCCCACCCCGTACCCCGCTCACCGCCAGAGCAGCGGCCGAACTCCTCGGCACGGCGCTCCTCGTCACCGTCGTGATCGGCTCCGGCATCCAGGCCACCGAGCTGACGAAGGACGTCGGGGTGCAGTTGCTGGCGAACTCGATCGCCACCGTCTTCGGCCTGGGCGTCCTGATCGTCCTCCTCGGCCCGGTGTCCGGGGCGCACTTCAATCCCGTCGTCACGCTGGCCGAGTGGTGGACCGCCCGGCGCGGCGGCGACGGCGTCACGGCGCGCGAGGTCGCGGTGTACGTCCCCGCGCAGATCGTCGGCGCGATCGCGGGCGCGATCCTGGCGGACGCGATGTTCGGCGAGCCCCTGGTGAAGTGGTCCACGCACGACCGCTCGGCCGGTCATCTGCTGCTCGGTGAGGTGGTGGCCACCGCCGGCCTGATCCTGCTGATCTTCGGCCTGGCCCGCACCGACCGGCTGCGGTACGCGCCCGTGGCCGTGGCCTCGTACATCGGCGCCGCCTACTGGTTCACGTCGTCCACGTCGTTCGCGAACCCGGCGGTGACCATCGGCCGCGCCTTCAGCGACACGTTCGCGGGGATCGCACCGGGATCGGTGCTGGGGTTCGTCGGCGCTCAACTGGTCGGAGGGGTCGTCGGCCTGTCCCTGGTGGCGGTCATCTTCGTACCCGCCGTCGTACCTGCCCGATCCGCTGATTGACGGAATGGCGGAATGACGAAATGACGGAATGACGGAATGCCGCGAGGCCGAACCTGGCGGGGTGGGAGTGGGTCGGTTCAGTACGGGCTGGTCTCGCCCTCGGTCGTCACCCCGAAGGTGTTCAGGAAGTTGCTGACCAGTTGGTAGAAGCCGACCGTGATGACCAGGTCGGCGAGCTGACGCACGCTGAGGAACGCCAGCAGCTCTGCCCGCTCGTCGTCGTCCAGGGTGTGCCGGGCGAGCAGGCGGTCCGTGCCGCGCAGGATCGACGCCTCCTCCTTCGACAACCCGTCGGTGGAACCGGTCGCGGCGGCGGCGAGCGCGGCCGGGCTCAGACCGACCAGGCGGCCGATGTTCTCGTGGTGGTGGACCTCGTACGGGGCCTGGTAGACGTGGCCGACCCGCAGGATGGCGAGTTCGCGCAGCTGGTCCGGGAGCGAGTTGCCCCGCAGGATCGCGTCGGCCAGCTGGAGGAGGCCGGGGGCGAGCGTGGGGGAGTGCATGATCATGCGGAAGACGTTGAGCGAATCGCTCCCGCCGACGGCCTCCCGCAGTTCCACGGGCAGGGCCGACAGGTCGGGGTCCTGGGGGTACTCCACGGCGAACTCCTTCGCACAACGCGGATCAGCCGGCTTCCGGCTCCGATGGGTCGATTGCTTCGGTGCCGTCCCACTGTGCCGTGAGGCCACGGGCGTGGCGAGGACTGGCCGAGGGTCTGGCCGGATAACGCGTACCTCGTCGTCCGGGCGCGTGGAACGGCGGCCGCCGGGAGCCAGGGCCTGTCCCTAGAGGCGAAGCAGACGCTGGGTGATCTCGCGGTACTGGCGGAGGGCGAGCCGGAGTTGGTCGGCCGCTGATGTGTCGGACTGCGATGCGGCGGACTGTGCTTCAGACGCCTGCTGGTCCTGCCAGCCGGCGCGCAGGAGGGTACGGCGTTCCGCGAGGGCCTTCACGAGCTGGGCGGTGGCCTCGTCGTAGGCGCTCTCGGCCTCTTCCAGCGACTTGAGCGGGGTGTCGGCGAACGTGTTGATGGCGTGCTGGAGGCGGCGGACGATCCTGTCCTGTTCACCGGACGGGACCAGCGGCTCCGGGCCCGTCCTGCGGCGCTCGTCGGAGCCCGGGGGCCGGCCGGCGGGCTGCTGGGCGCGTGTCTGGTCGTACATCATCGGGGGGTCGCTTCCGTTCGGTCCGAGGGATGGATCCGCGGTCAGTGGTCCGGTGCCGTCGCTCACTCACCAGGAACGACACCGGTAACGGGGCCGGTGCGCGAGGTGCTCCCGATGTCCTCACGCTACTCCTCGGAGCGGAGGCGCGGGACCGGTCAGCCGCGCGGGTCGCCGGGCCGGTCCGGCAACGGGGCGGGAATGGCCGAGGTGTCGAAGTCGCCCGAGATGATCCGCGTGGCGAGGTCCGAAAGACGCAGCCGCCGGGCACGGGCGTACGCACGGAACGCGTCGAAGGCGCTGTCGACGGAGGTGTCCCAGCGCTCCGCCAGAACGCCCTTGACCTGCTCAATCAGCACCCGGCTGGTCAGCGCGGACTCCAACTGGCTGTTCTCCACGTGCGAGCGCTCCAGGGTGCGCTGCTGGAGGATCGTGATGGTGGCCACGTCGGCGAGGGCCTGGGCGAGCGCGATGTCGTCGTCGCCGAGGTGGTGCGGGGTGGCCTGGAAGAGGTTGAGGGCGCCGACGACCCGGTTGCGCAGGCGCAGCGGGACGGCGTGGGTGGTCACGTACCCCGTCTCGCGGGCCTGCGGGGCGAAGCGTGGCCAGCCGGCGGTGGTCTGCGGACGGGTGAGGTCGATGTTCGTACTGGCGAGGCCCGTGCGGTAGCACTCGACGCAGGGGCCCTGGTCGTGCTGGAGGGCGAAGAGTTCCAGCAGCCGGGTGTGCTCGTCGGAGGCGGCGATGATCTGCGGCTCACCGTGCGCGTCCACGAGCAGGATCCCGGCCGCCGAGACGTCGAGCAGTTCGACGCAGCGTGCGCACAGTCGGTGCAGCAGGTCGATGACGTCGAAGTCCTCGACGAGCGAGTCCGCGATCTCCACGAAGACCTCGGCCAGACGTCGTTCACGGGCCATGCCGATCATCCCTTTCCAACGTCGGGCGATTGCGGCCCGCTCACATCGTCTTCTAATCGGAGCCTGCGGGCGACCACGTCCGCCGCGATCTCGCCAAGGGGCCGCTCACTGGCGTACGCGTGGGCACGCAGGCGCAGCAGCGCCTCCTCCAGGGACACGCCCAGTTGGACGCTGATCATTCCGGTCGCCTGATGCACGACGGCGCGGCGCAACCCCGAGGTTGGGTCGAGGGACATGCCGAACCCGCGCGGGTTGCGGTTTCCGTTGAGGAAGGCGGTGGTCAGCGCCGCAGTAAGGGCGATGGCATCCGCGTACTGCTGCTCGCTCAGCCGCCGCCCGCCGTCGCACAGCACGGTGAGCACCCCGACCCGGATGGCCCCGATACCCAACGGGAAGCAGCACACACCGTGTACGCCCAACTCGTACGCGGCGGGCAGCAGCGCGGGCCAGCGCTCGGGGCGCACCCGGCGCAGGTCCGGCTCCACGACGGGCGAACCGGTACGGATCGCGTCCGGTCCAGGACCCTCCCCCAACGTGAACTGAAGCTCGTCGAACCGCGCCCCCAGCTCGGGATGACACCAGACCGGCTCGGCCGTCGGCCCCGGCCCGACCAGCAACGACAGCACGACACCCTCGGCCCCCAGCGCCCGCGCACAGTCCCGAGCCGGATCGACCACACCACCCTGCCGCAACGACCGCAGGACCTCGGCCATGCCGTCGCTGATCACCGGTCTCCGTCCCGTGTCGATGGCACTTCCGGCTGGGGCGCCGCTCAGCTTTCGCCGTACCTTACGCGGGCTGGTGCGGCGCCGCACGGTCCTGCCTGCTTCATAGGACGAGGCCCGAAGTCCTGCCGCTCATAAGGCGATTGGGGGTGAGCGGCATGAGCGGCACACCACGCTCAAGGCCACCCAGCCACCCACCCCACCCGGCCGCGTCCCCAGCCTGACGGGTCAGTGCACCTGGCTCCATCCGTCAAGGGAGACTTCCGGCCCTCCGGCGAGATAGCGGTGGAGGGCCCTGGCGGTGGTGTCCACGAAGCGTTCAGGGAGGGCGCCGGCGTCGACCCATCGGACCTGGGCATGCTTGCGGGGCTCGCGGTTCTCGGGTTCGCCGGTCCATTCGAGCCGGAGACGGCCGCGATAGGCCGCAGGCTCGTCCGTGATGCCCTCGCTGTCTGGCACCTGAACGACTTCGCCGACCCCGCCGCGCTGATTGTCTCGGAACTCGTCACGAACGCAGTCAGGCACACTCCGTGCCGGTCGATCCGCCTGCTCGTCCGACGGCCGGGCACGACACGGGTACGCGTCGGCGTGGTGGACCGGGCACCCTCGCGCCTGCCGGTGTTCAGCCCGGCCGAGGTCGGCGACGAGTCCGGCCGCGGTTTGTTCTTGATCGACCAACTCGCCGACCGCTGGGGATACGACCTGCGCGGCTCCGGCTGGCGGCCATGGGGCAAGGAGGTCTGGGCCGAACTCCGTATCAAGGACAGTGCCTGAGGCGAGTGCGCTGGAGTCCTGGTGATCGGCCTCGGCCCGGGGCAGAGGGACGGACAACCCGCCCCCACTTGTGCGCGCGAGCTGTGCCTCGACCGCCGCAGGACTCAGGAGTTCGGCTACTCCGTGGAGCGACGGCAGGCATCCGCTTACTCAGTCCACCATCGCACGAGAGGTAGTCATGGGAACGATTGACAACACCGCGTCGCCCGACGCGGCAAGGGCCGGCGTCGATAGCGTCAGCGCGGTGCACACCGCGACGATCACCACCCCCACAGCGGACGCCGACCGCCTCCGCAACGCCCTCGTCGACCAGCTCCGCGCGGACGGGCACGCCCGCACGACCGCCGTCGAGACCGCGTTGCGCACTGTGCCCCGCCACGTGTTCGTGCCCGAGGCGTCACTCGAAGTCGCCTACGCCAACGCACCGGTGCACATCAAGTACGACACCGACGGCAACTCCATCTCCTGCGCCTCCCAGCCGGGCGTCGTCGCCCTCATGCTGGACCAGCTCGATGCCCGGCCCGGCGAGCGCGTTCTCGAACTCGGCGCCGGCACCGGCTACAATGCCGCCCTGCTGGCCCACCTGGTCGGCGAGAGCGGACACGTGACCACCCTCGACGTCGACGACGACCTTGTGGAAGGAGCCCGCGCCCACCTCGCCGCCGCCGGGATCACCAACGTCGAGGCCGTGACCCGTGACGGGGCCCTCGGATACGCCGAAGGGGCACCGTACGACCGGATCATCGCCACCGTCGGCGCGCACGGCGTGCCGCACTCCTGGCTGCGGCAACTCGCCCCCGGCGGACGTCTCCTCGTGCCCCAGCGGCTCAAAGGCAGCGTCTCCCGCTCCGTCGCCTACGAGCGGCGCGATGGCCGATGGGTGTCCCTCAGCAGCGAGATGAACACCTTCATGCCGCTCCGGCGCGGTATCGGCGACGACGCTCGCCGAGTCGTTCCGCTCAGCACGGACGGCACCGTGCGGCTCCAGACCCCGGCGGGCCAGAACATCGACGCCGACGCCATCGCCAGGGTTCTTGAGCAGTCGCGCACCGAAGAGTGGACCGGTACGACGGTTCGCGCCATGGAGTCACCGGAGTGGATGGAACTGTTCGTCACCTGTTCCCTTCCCTCCGGCCTGATCCGGATGCTGTTCCCTCAGGGCGCCAAGGGCACTCTGCTCACCGAGGACCCCTACCCCTCCTCAACCGCAGCCGTCGACAAGGGCGCCGTCACCTACCTGGCGCGCCGCCCGTCGCAGGAGAAGACTCCCGAGGGCGGCAAGCTCTGGGAGTTCGGCGTCATCGGCCACGGCCCCGGCAGCGACGAACTGGCCGCGAAGGTCGCCGATGCCATCCGCACGTGGAACCGCGAATACCGTGATCGCGAGCCCACGTTCGAGATCCGGTCCCTCGACGCCCCCGCCATCGGGCACCGCCCCGGCCTCTTTGCCCTCGACACCCCGCTGAACCGCATCGTCGTCGACTGGCAGTGACGGCCCGTACCTGGCGGGCGGTGACCGTTGGCGCGGGGCTGGCGGTCACCGTCGTCTTGACGGCTGCCCTACGCGTCAGCGACAGCGTGGCGAGCGCCCGAAGACATGAAAAAGGCGAGGCCCGAAAACCCCGCCAATTCCGCAACTACCCCCGACTCACGGCCAGACAAGGCAATACGGCTGATGCCCCGCCTCATGCAACCGATGGCTGAAGTCCTGCCACTCATGCAGCAGTTGGTACACATTGAACGCGTCCCGCGGCCCCCCGCGATCCGGCACCGTGGACCAGATGAACGCCGCCGCGCCCACCGCTTCCTCGCCTATGCCGCGCAGTGGATCCACCACCGTCATCGGGAGTTTCACGACCGCGTAGTCCGGGTGCAGGACGACCAGTTCCAGTGGCGGCACCTTGTTGAGGGGGACGCCCTCGATGCCCGTGAGGACCATCGCGGCCATCGTCTCGGGCTTGATCTTGGTGAACATGCCGTTCATGCCGAGTTCGTCGCCGCCGAGTTCCTCGGGACGCATCGAGATCGGGACGCGGGCTGCCGTGGCGCCGTCCGGCGCGCCGAAGTATTTGTACGTCACCCCCACCCGACCACCATTCCCGCTCGCCGCCCGGAGCCGGTCGACCCTTCGGTCGATGCTCTCGGGCACACCGTTCGATCCCGTGCCCAGCCCGGAGACCAAGCCCTGGCCGGGAGCCACCATGCCTTGGCCAGGAATCATGCCCTGGCCGGCCCCCGCGCCCTGACCCGGCCCCAGCCCCGTTCCCTGGCCGGGTCCTGTTCCCTGGCCGGGGCCCATGCCATTTTGCCCGGGGCCCAAGCCCTGGCCTGGACCCGTGCCCTGCCCGGGACCCATGGACTGCCCCGGACCCACGCCCTGGCCCGACCCCGTTCCCTGAGCCTGCCCGGGACCCAAGCCCTGTCCAGGACCCAACCCCTGCCCGGGACCCAAGCCCTGGCCGGGACTCAACCCCTGCCCGGGATACATGCCTTGAGCCTGTGCCTGCCGTGCCGCTTCTGCCGCTGCCGCTTCCTCCACGTCGCGTCGGTGCCTTCCCCGCCGGGCACGTCGAGGACCCAGGTCGTCAGTCCCCTCGCCCAGTCCGCCACCGCGATGCATATCTCCACCCGACTGCTGTTCTAGGACGCGCGAGCCCCGTCGCGCAACCCGATCATCGTGTCAGTGACCTCCCCCACGTCCGCCCGCCGAAACGTGCGTTGAAACACCTGTCCGCAGGATCTTCGCAGTCTCTGAACACCCTCGTTCGCTCATCGTCCATATGTACGGCCCGACGAGCTGAGTGTCTCTGTGTCCCTGTGTGTCTCCGGTCCCAGTTTCGCAGACGGGTGGGGCCGACGCCCCCCTGTCCGGCCGCCTACCCTGAGGGGGTCACTGGCAACCGGAGCCCGAGAAGTCGGAGAAGTCGCAGGTCATGAGCGAAACGTCTAGTGGGACAGTCAGCGGAATGGCGAGTGGGTTGCCCTATTCATATGAAGCGCCCGTCTCGCAGGGCCTCTTCCACCGTGCGACGGCCGTCACACCCGGCGGAGTCAACTCGCCGGTGCGTGCCTTCCGTGCCGTGGGCGGTACGCCCCGGTTCATGGTGTCGGGGCGCGGCCCGTATCTCACCGACGCCGACGGGCGCGAGTACGTCGACCTCGTCTGCTCCTGGGGGCCGATGATCCTCGGGCACTCCCGCCCGGAGGTCGTCGCCGCCGTACAGGACGCCGTCTCGCGCGGTATGTCCTTCGGTACGCCGGGTGAGGGCGAGGTCGCCCTCGCCGAGGAGATGGTCGAGCGCATCGACCCTCTCGACCAGGTACGGCTCGTCAGCAGCGGGACCGAGGCCACCATGTCCGCGATCCGGCTCGCCCGGGGGTTCACCCGGCGCGCCAAGGTGATCAAGTTCGCCGGGTGTTACCACGGTCACGTCGACTCGCTCCTCGCCGCCGCCGGGTCCGGTCTCGCCACCTTCGCGCTGCCCGACACCCCCGGCGTCACCGGCGCCCAGGCCGGCGACACGATCGTCCTCCCCTACAACGACCTCGACGCCGTGCACGCCGCCTTCGCCGCGCACCCCGGCGAGATCGCCTGCCTGATCACCGAGGCCTCCCCGGGCAACATGGGCGTCGTACCGCCGCTTCCCGGGTTCAACCAGGGGCTCAAGGACGCCTGTGCGGAGAATGGTGCGCTTTACATCTCCGACGAGGTCATGACCGGGTTCCGGACCAGTCGTAGTGGGTGGTTCGGGGTTGACGGCGTCCGGCCCGATCTCATGACCTTCGGGAAGGTCATGGGTGGTGGGTTCCCCGCCGCCGCCTTCGGGGGGCGCGCCGACGTCATGGCCCATCTCGCTCCCGCCGGGCCCGTCTACCAGGCCGGCACGCTCTCCGGTAACCCCGTCGCCACCGCCGCCGGGCTCGCCCAGTTGCGGCTGCTCGACGAGGCCGCGTACGCCACTGTCGACGCCGTCTCGGCCCAGATCCAGGGGCTTGTCGGTGACGCGCTGAGCAAGGAAGGCGTCGCGCACACCGTGCAGAACGCCTCCAACATGTTCTCCGTGTTCTTCACCGACCAGCCGGTGCGGAACTACGACGAGGCGAGGACGCAGGAGTCCTTCCGCTTCACCGCGTTCTTCCAGTCCATGCTGGCGAACGGCGTCTATCTGCCGCCCTCGTCCTTCGAGTCCTGGTTCGTCTCCACGGCGCACGACGAGCGCGCCATCCAGAAGATCGCCGACGCCCTTCCGGCGGCGGCCCGTGCGGCGGCGGAGGCCACGGCAGCATGAGCGACCTCACGAATAAGACTGACAGCGACATCACCGTCGTACACCTCATGCGGCACGGTGAAGTCGCCAATCCCGAAGGGGTGCTGTACGGGCGGCTGGCGGGCTACCACCTCTCCGAGCTGGGCCTGCGGATGGCCGACCGGGTCGCCGATCATCTCGCCCCGCGCGATGTGACGTACGTCTGCGCCTCCCCGCTGGAGCGGGCGCAGGAGACCGCGACCCCCATCGCCAAGGCGCACGGGCTCGACCTCGCCTCCGACGCGCGGCTTCTGGAGGCCGAGAACGTCTTCCAGGGGAAGACCTTCGGCGTCGGGGACGGCGCACTGAAGCGGCCCGAGAACTGGAAGCACCTGGTCAACCCGTTCAAGCCGTCCTGGGGGGAGCCGTACGTCGATCAGGTCGTACGGATGATGGGGGCGCTGGACGCCGCCAAGGACGCCGCCCGTGGGCACGAGGCCGTGCTCGTCAGTCATCAGTTGCCGATCTGGATCGTGCGCAGCTATGTCGAGCGGCGGCGGCTGTGGCATGACCCCCGCAAGCGGCAGTGCACGCTCGCCTCCCTCACCACCTTCACCTACCGGGGCGACAAGATCGTGTCGGTCGGCTACACCGAGCCCGCCCGTGATCTCGTACCGGCGCATCTCCTCGCGGGCGCCAAGCCGGTGAAGGGTAAGAGCAAAGCCTTTGGGGCCTGAGTCACTTCCGCTTCGGAAACGTTCCTTTTCTTGAGGGCTCGGTGACACAGTTGTTGCAATTGTTCCGAGGTGCGTAACAAGACGAGGAACCTCTCCGTTCGTCGTGCCCTCTGAATGGGTGAGAGCCAGCGGGTACGACGAATGGGGATCCCATGCACGGCAAGAACGGTGACGGCGTCGGCGGCTTCAGCCGGCGGGGTGCGCTCGGCCTCGGCCTCGGGGCCGCCGCCGCTCTCGGCACCGCCGGCTGCGGGACGATGATGGGCGACGGGCCGAAGGAGGCCGGCGGCTCCGGCAAGCCCGGCCCGTCCGGCAAGCCGTCGCCTTCCGGCTCCAAGGCCCCCGCCGCCAAGCTCATCGGCGACGGCTCCACCTCGTACACCGGCAAGCAGCCCCACCAGCCCGCCAAGCCGGTGCCGCTGGAGGCCGGGCAGACCCCGCCGCAGTTCGTGATCTTCTCCTGGGACGGGGCGGGCGAGGTCGGCAACGGCCTCTTCCCGCGCTTCCTGGAACTCGCCAAGACGCACGGCGCCCACATGACCTTCTTCCTCTCCGGGCTCTATCTCCTCCCCGAGTCGCAGAAGCGCAAGTACCTCCCGCCGAACAACGCCCCCGGCGCCTCCGACATCGGCTACCTCACCGACGAGCACGTCAGGGCGACCCTCACCAACGTCCGGCAGGCATGGCTCGACGGGCACGAGATAGGCACCCACTTCAACGGCCACTTCTGCTCCGGCAACGGCACCGTCGGCAACTGGACGCCGAAGCAGTGGGCCAGCGAGATCGAGCAGGCCAAGAAGTTTGTGAAGGAGTGGCGGACCAACACCGGGTGGAAGGACGAGGCGCCTCTCCCCTTCGACTACGAGAAGGAACTCGTCGGCGCCCGTACGCCCTGTCTCCTCGGCCAGAAGAACCTGCTGCCCACCGCCCGCGAACTCGGCTGGCGCTACGACGCCTCCTCGCCCGGCGGCCGGCAGGTGTGGCCCTCGAAGAGCGAAGGGGTCTGGGACCTGCCTCTCCAGGGGATACCTTTCCCCGGCCACAAGTTCGAGGTCCTGTCCATGGACTACAACATCCTCGCCAACCAGTCCGTCAACTCGACGAAGGCGCCCGCCTACAACTACCCCGGCTGGCGCGAGCAGGCCACCGGCGCCTACATAGCCGGTTTCCAGCGGGCCTTCGAGACGAACCGCGCCCCCTTCTTCATAGGCAACCACTTCGAGCACTGGAACGGCGGCATCTACATGGACGCCGTCGAGAACGCCCTCAAGCACATCGCCCAGGAGAAGGAGAAGGGCGAGGACATACGCCTCGTCTCCTTCCGGCAGTTCGTCGACTGGCTGGACGTCCAGAAGCCCGAGGTGCTGGAGAAGCTGCGCACCCTCGATGTCGGGCAGCAGCCGGAGGGCGGCTGGAAGGAATTCCTCGCGGCTCCGGGCAAGACCTCCCAGGGATCCTCCACGGGTGGGTCGTCGACCGGCGGATCCACGGGGGAAGCGACCGGGGGAACCACCGGATCCTCCACCGAGGGAATCACCGGCTCGACCGGGGGTGCCGCCGAGGAAACCACCGGCACCTGAGTGCCCCCTGGGGCTGCCCGAGGGGGCCGCCTAAAAGTCATGGACATGTCGAGTAGATCTTGGCTAGCCTCCTTGTCGCCGTAGCCCGGGACCGATGTCGAGGGCCCGTGCTTTCTTGCCTGCCCAGCAGGCGGAACGAGGGGAAAAGCACATGAGCATGAGGAAGTTCGCGTCGCTCGCCATGACGCCGTTGGTGCTGGCGGGAATCGCCGTCGCCGCGCCGATCGCGGGCGCGACCGCCGCCAGTGCCACGCCGGGCGGCTGCCAGGTGGGCAAGCCGGACGAGAACACGGGGATCGCGATCTGCCGGACGGGTACCGGCCAGGTGCGGGTCAAGGTCACGTGCGAGGACGGCGTCACCGGCGCCAGCCACTTCGCGTTCGGTCCGTGGGTCGGCATCAACAGGACGTCGTCGGTCGCCTGCGGCGCGGCCCAGCGGTACTTCGTGACGCTGGTCGACTACCAGACCCGCTGACCGCCGGGCTCCGGCCCGCCCGCGTACCCCGGCAACCGCCGACAGGTGACCGCCGCCTGAGGTGAGCCGGTCTGCCAGGGCCTGTTCCACGGATCCCGTGACCTGTGCGTCGCGTCGCGGTCGTCGTCCCCGTCCCCGTCCCGGGGTGGAGGCGAGACACCGCCAGGCCCCCGTCACCCGACCCGTCGGACAGGCCCTGGCGCATGCCGTGACCGCCCGTTCGACCTGCCCTGAAGTGCGCATTCCTCACTAACCGGGGGGCCGCAAAGAATCCCGGACCGGGCATGCGAAACTTTTCACATGAGTGCCGCCCGCCGCGCTTTCAAGCGCCTGAACCGCAGCCGAATCCGCACCGTCCCGGGCATCGCCGGGACCGCCGCTCTGGCCCTCGCCCTGACCGCCTGCGGATCCGGCGGCACGTCGGGAGGATCGGGTGGCGTCGGCTTCGTCATGGGCAAGGACGGCATCGCCACCGTCAAGGCGGGCGAGCGGGTGGACGCCCCCGATCTCTCGGGCCCGACCGTCGACGGCAAACAGCTCGATGTCGCCGACTACAAAGGCAAGATCGTCGTCATCAACCTGTGGGGCTCCTGGTGTCCGCCGTGCCGCGCCGAGGCGGTCAACTTCGTGAAGGTCGCCAAGGACACCGCCGGCAAGGGTGTGCAGTTCGTCGGTATCAACACCCGGGACACGGACACGGAACCGGCGAAGGCGTTCGAAAAGGAGTACGGGGTCCCGTACCCGAGTCTGTACGACCCCACGGGCAAGCTGATGCTCCGCTTCAAGAAGGGCACGCTCAACCCGCAGGCCATCCCCTCCACAGTCGTCATCGACCGGTCCGGGAAGATCGCGGCACGCACGCTCCAGGCCCTCAGCGAAGACAGGTTGCGCGAGATGCTCGCCCCGGTCCTCGCCGAGAAGTGAGCTGACGTGCTACTCGCCGCGGCAGTCACCGACCCCAATCAGACGGTCTACAGCGGGGCCCTGATACTCGCCCTGCCGATCGCCCTGCTCGGCGGCCTCGTCTCCTTCTTCTCGCCCTGTGTGCTGCCGCTCGTACCCGGTTATCTGTCGTACGTCACAGGCGTCGCCGGCACCGATCTCGGCGAGGCCCGCCGGGGGCGGATGGTCGCCGGGGCCTCGCTCTTCGTCCTCGGGTTCACCGCCGTGTTCGTGTCCACGGGCGCCCTGTTCGGGTACTTCGGGGACAACCTCCAAGCCAACCAGAGCGTTCTGTCCAAGGTGCTGGGCGTGCTCATGATCGTCATGGGCGTCTTCTTCATGGGGCTGATGCCCTGGATGACCCAGCGGGAGTTCCGCTTTCACCGCAAGCCCGCCGCCGGGCTTGTCGGCGCCCCACTCCTCGGCGCGCTGTTCGGCATCGGCTGGACGCCGTGCATCGGCCCGACCCTCGCCTCTGTGATCGCCCTCTCCTCCCAGCAGGGGAGCGCGGGCCGTGGGGCCATACTGACGGTCGCCTACTGCCTGGGCCTGGGCATCCCCTTCGTGCTCGCGGCCGTCGCCTTCCGCAAGGCGCTGGGTGCCTTCGGCTGGGTGAAGCGCCACTATGTCTGGGTCATGCGCATCGGCGGCACCATGATGATCCTTACCGGTGTGCTGCTCCTTACCGGCGCGTGGGACCGTCTCGTGCAGGAGATGCAGACCTGGTCCAACGGCTTCACTGTGGGGATCTGATCGATGAGCAAGACCACGCCCGACGCGCCCGCCGAGAGCGCCGTCCCTGACGACCAGGATCTCGGCGCCGCCTCCTCCCAGTTGTCCACCGCCCCTCAGGAGGAGCTGGCGGGCGGGCCCTCCCTGGGTGTCCTCGGCTGGGCCCGCTGGTTCTGGCGGCAGCTCACCTCGATGCGGGTCGCGCTGCTGCTGCTGTTCCTGCTGTCGCTCGGGGCGATCCCCGGCTCGCTGATCCCGCAGTCCGGTACGGACGAGACCAAGGTCGCCGACTTCATGCGGCGGCACAGCTTCCTCGGGCCGCTCTACGACAAGCTCGGGATGTTCCACGTCTACAGCTCGGTGTGGTTCTCCGCGATCTACATCCTGCTGTTCATCTCCCTCATCGGCTGCATCGTGCCCCGCACCTGGCAGTTCGTGGGCCAGCTCCGCAGCCGCCCGCCGGGCGCGCCCAAGCGTCTGACCCGCCTGCCCGCCTACACGACATGGCGTACGGAGGCCGAGCCGGAGCAGGTGCGTGAGGCAGCCCTCGTACTGCTGAAGAAGCGCCGCTTCCGGGCCGATCTCGCCGGGGACGCGGTCGCCGCCGAGAAGGGCTATCTGCGCGAGGTCGGCAACCTCGCCTTCCACATCGCGCTGATCGTGATGCTGACCTCCTTCGCCTGGGGCCAGCTCTACAAGTCCGAGGGCAACAAGCTGATCCTCGAAGGCGACGGCTTCGCCAACGTGCTCCCGCAGTACGACGACTTCAAGTCGGGCACGCTCTTCAACACCGACGACCTCGACCCCTTCAGCTTCAACCTGAGGAAATTCAAGGGCACGTACGAGGAGTCCGGGCCCAACCGTGGCACCCCGCGCACCTACGAGGCCGACGTCGACTACAGCGTGGGCGCGTACGGCAAGCCCACCAAGCGCGTCATCAAGGTCAACGAGCCGCTGGTGATCGGCGACTCGAAGGTCTATCTCACCGCCCACGGCTACGCGCCCGTCATCACCGTCCGCGACGGCAAGGGCGACATCGTCCTCGACCAGGCCGTCCCGCTCCTGCCCCTCGACTCCAACGTCACCTCCTCCGGGACGATCAAGGTGATGGACGGGTACTACAACCCCAAGGGTGTGGAGGAGCAGCTCGGTATCCAGGCCTTCTTCCTGCCCACGTACGTGCCGGGCAACGAGATCGCCTCGCAGTTCCCCGCACTGCGCAACCCGGTGCTGAACCTGGCGCCCTACCACGGCGACCTCGGGGTCAACGCGGGCATCCCGCAGAGCGTGTACCAGCTCGACAAGAAACACATGAAGCCCTACAAGGACGCCAAGGGCAAGCAGGTGCGCGTGAACCTGAGGCCCGGCGAGACCATGAAACTGCCGGGCGGCGCGGGCTCGGTGACCTACGTGGGCAACCGGGAGTGGGCCAACTTCCAGGTCACCCGGCAGCCCGCCGCCGGCTGGGCGCTCGGCGGCGCGATCGTCGCCATCTTCGGCCTCGCCGGCTCCCTGTTCATCCAGCGCCGACGCGTATGGGTGCGGGCGGTCGAGGGCCCCGACGGCGTCACCGTCGTCGAGATGGGCGGCCTCGGCCGCAGCGAGTCCGCCAAGGTGCCCGAGGAACTCGGCGAGATCGCGGGGGCCCTGTACGACCAGACGCCCGCCGCGCCCGACACCGAAACCCCTGAACCCCCCGACCCCGATACCTCTGCCGTACCTGCTGAAGGGGCTGAGAAGTAAATGTCTGCTCTCGCCACCGCGCCCGACCTCGCCCACGTGACGACTCTCGCCACCGCGACCAACGAGCACCTCGCGAACATCAGCAACACGCTGATCTACTCCGCGATGGCCGTCTACACCCTGGCCTTCTTCACCTACATCGCCGAGTGGATCTTCGGCAGCCGCAGCAAGGTCAGCCGTACGGCCGCCGCGCTCACCGCGAAGCCGGGTGCGGCCGGGGCGAAGGCGCCGGAGGTGACCGTCCAGAACGCGGGCGGTACCGCCGTACTGGAGCGGCCGAAGGTCGTCGTACGGGCCGCCGCCGGGGCCCGGGACGTGCCGGACGGGCCCGGCGCCCACGGCGGGGACGAGCAGGGCGACCTGTGGGGCCGTATCGCCGTGTCCCTCACGGTGGTCGCGTTCGCCGTGGAGTTCGCCGGGGTGCTGGCCCGCGCGCTGTCCGTGGGGCGGGCGCCGTGGGGCAACATGTACGAGTTCAACCTCACCTTCTCCACCACCGCCGTGGCCGTGTACCTCGTCTTCCTCGCACTGAAGAAGGACATCCGCTGGCTCGGCCTGCCCCTGGTGACGACGGTCCTGCTCGACCTCGGTCTCGCGGTCACCGTCCTCTACACGGCCAGTGACCAGCTGGTCCCCGCCCTCCACTCGTACTGGCTGTACATCCACGTCTCCACGGCGATCCTCTGTGGCGCGGTCTTCTACGTGGGCGCGGTCGGCACGATCCTGTACCTCTTCAAGGACTCGTACGAGAACAAGCTCGCGTCCGGCGGGAAGCCCGGCACCTTCGCGACCTCCGTCATGGAGCGGCTGCCCGCCTCGGCGTCCCTCGACAAGTTCTCGTACCGCGTCAACGCTGCCGTGTTCCCGCTGTGGACGTTCACGATCATCGCGGGCGCGATCTGGGCGGGCGACGCGTGGGGCCGCTACTGGGGCTGGGACCCCAAGGAGACCTGGGCGTTCATCACCTGGGTCGCCTACGCCACCTATCTGCACGCCCGCGCCACGGCCGGCTGGAAGGGCCGCAAGGCCGCGTACATCGCCCTGATCGCCTTCGCGTGCTTCCTCTTCAACTACTACGGCGTCAACATCTTCGTCAGCGGCAAGCACTCGTACGCCGGCGTCTGAGCGGTCCCGGGTACGGGTTACGACGGGGGCAGGCAGTCCTTCTGCGGCGGCCTGCCCGTCGGCCAGGCGATCTCGACGAAGCGGGCGTGCCGGTCGGGGGTCAGTTCCACGATCGGTACGGCCTTGTCGTACGGGTTGCCGTAGTTGTCCAGGCAGATCCAGCCGCTCGCGCCGTTCACCCGGCCCGACGAGCCCTTGATGAGCGTCCACTCGTCGGCCACGTCGGCGAGGTTCGGCGCCGTCCGTCCCCGGGGCGTGGCCTCGCGGATGCCCTCCACGGTGAGCCGCATCGCGTCGTAGGCGATGATGAGCTGGCCGTCCTCCAGGTCGATGTCGCCGATCGGCGAAGGCCTGTCGGTCTTGGCCGCGCTGATGGCCGTGGTGGCGTTCAGCAGCTCGTTCAGCTCCTGGGCGTCCGCCGCCGAACCCCCGGTCCTCGGCGGTTTCTTGAACCAGGCGTCCGGGTGGGCGAGGGCGGTGTAGCGCACCGAGATGCCGTGCCTGAGGGCCTCGGGGTCGAGTTTCGGGTCACCGGTGAGGTACGAGGCGTCGTCCCCGGTGAGGATGGTGAACTGCCGTTGCATGCAGCCGCGTTTGCCGAGCGCGTTGATGAACTGGCGTAGCTGGGTGTGCCGTCCGGCGAACAGGACGGTGTTCACGCCGGGCGCGGTGTCGCACAGCAGCTCCCTGATCTGCCGGAAGTCGTTGGCGGTGGTGCCCTCTTTGGTGCGGTCGGTGAGCGGGGTGAAGGGCCACGGCTGATAGCGCGAGCCCCTCAGCAGCTTCTCGAACGACGCCTGGAGGGTGAGCGTGTACGGGTCGCCCGGGTCGTCGTACACCAGCACCGCCCGGTCGGCCGCCACCTTGGCGAAGGAGGCGAGCGCGCGGGCCTCGTCGGTGTTGGTGGGGGCGGCGCGGGCCAGCCCCGGGAAGGGCTTCGGGTCCCCAGGGCCGCTCCGGGGGCCGTTGGCGAGGCTGTCGGCCGTGATGGACGTACCGACGACGGGGATACCGCGTCTCGTCAACTCCCTGACGGCGAGGGTGTTCTCCGCCGTGCTCAGCCCTATCCCGGCGACCGCGCGCAGCTTGTCGGAGGTCTTCGTCATCCGCTCGATCTCGCCGACCGTGTGCTCCCAGGACGCGCCCGTACGGCCCGGGTTGGCGAGCACCAGCCGGATCGGCGGGCCCTCGCCGTTCGCGTCGTGGTTCACCTTCCACTGGGCGAGATAGGCGCCCTGGAGTTCGTGCAGCACATCCCCGAGGATGTCCGCGTCGGTGGTGGTGAACGGCTCGAACAGGGCGACGGTGACATAGCCGCCCTTGCCGTTCGTGAGCGAGCGGTTCTCGCGGTCGATCGCGCCGATCGTCTCGGCGAGCTGCTTTTGGCCGAAGGCGTAGTCGGTCGTCGAGACGCCCACGCAATCGTTACTGCGCGCCGGACGCACGACCCCCGGCGCGCACGAACGGTCGTCGTACGTCGCCTTCCTGATTCCGTAGGTCAGTCCGGCCACCAGCGCCGCCATGACCAGGAGCGCGAGATAGCGGCGCAACGGGATCGCCCACACCCCCTCGCGCAGCCACGCACCGATACCCCCGACACCCCTGAAACCTCTGAAACCTCTGAAACCGCTGCGAGCCATCACGCGCCTCCGTCGTTGCGGTTGCGGTCGTCGTCGGTGGTGTCCTCGTCGCCCGGGACGCGCGGCGGGCGGCCGGTCAGCGCCGCCTCCGGCCATTCCTGCGAGGCCTGCCACAGCAGGGCGTTGCTGGCGCGCGGGTCGTTGGACAACTGCTCCAGCTCGTAGCGCAGCCGGTCGCACAGCCGCCGGTCGGGCAGCACCAGCGGATCGGTCAACTGCCAGACGGCGTGCAGAAGTCGGCGCACCCGCAGATGCAGTACGGCGTCCACGCCGTCCGGCGGCCGTTGCTCGGCGTCGGTGTGGCCGAAGGCGATCCGGGCGCGCTGGTGGTCGCCGCCGGCGAAGTCGTGGCCCTCGGTGTCGTGGGCGTGGAAGTAGGGCGCGGACGCGATGAACAGGAGGGTGCCGAGCCAGGTGCGGGTGTCGAGGGTGTGGAAGGTGTCACGGAGATACGCGACCGCCGGTCCGGTGTCGCCGAGGGCGAGTTCGTGGTGGAGGCGGTAGCGGGCGGCGGACGGCTCGGGTCCCTCGTAGTGCCGGACGAGGGTCTCGTGGACGTCCCGCCACTTGCCGTGGTCGGCGTGCCGGTGGTGCAGGCGTAACAGGAGCAGGGTGCGGACGAAGGCGTCGCCGACGAACTGCCCCGGGACGGCGGGCAGTCCCTCGGCGACGAGCCGGGTCTCCAGTTCGCGGACGCTCGACGGGCCGAAGTCGTCCGGGAGTTGGGCGGCGGCGAGCGCACGGGCCGAGTCGTGGTCGTGGGCGGCGGCCAGCACGGTCAGCTCGTCGAGCCGGTCGGCGGGGACGAGCCGGTCGAGCAGTTCGCGGTAGGCGGGCCGGCCCTCGCGGTCCTCGTGCAGGGCGAGTTCGGCGGTGAGCAGGGCGCCGAAGGGCGCGGTGGGCGCCAGCCGGTGCAGGTTCTGCCGGGCCGACTCGGCGACCAGAGTGATGCCCAGCGGATTCCCGCACGTCAACCTGTGCGTGGCAGGCGGGAGTTCGGCCGGTACAGGGGTTGTCGTACCCGTACAGACCGCGTCGACGATGTGCAGGGTGTCGTCGGAGGAGAGTGGCGGCAGCGACACCAGCAGGGCCCGCGAGGAGGCCGTGTCGGCGGGTGTCCAGCGGGTGCGCCGGCCGGTCTCGCGCAGGTCCCGGCGTACGGAGTTGCGCAGCGAGGACTGGCCGCCCGCGCCGCGTACGGCGGCGATGAACGCGACCTGGTCGGCGAAGCCCTCGGCGCGGTCGCGCAGCACCTGCTCGATCAGTTCACGGCCCGGCGAGCCGTGCGCGTTGTCGACCAGGACGAGCGGGCGGCCCAGGCGCTGGAGATGCGCCCGCACCCCGGCGTAGGCGTCGGTGAGGTCGGCGAGCAGGGCCCGTACGAGATGGCGTTCGGCGTGCTCGCGGGAGGTGCCGCCTGCCCTGAAGTGGTCGGAGAGGAGACGGAGTCCGAGCTCGGCGCGGTCACCGGCGTTCGGGTAGGTCCGGTACCAGGTGGACGCCCGGCGCTGCCGCGTACCGGCGGAACGTTCCGTCATCGCCTCCATCGTTGCCTCGATGACCGCCGAGACCAGCGGGTCGTCGCTGATCGCCGCCGCGACCGCCTTCGAGGCGACCCGGCCCGCCCAGCGCGCGGCGAACCCGGCGAACCACGAGCCGCTCTCGTTGAGCAGCAGCATCCGCTGGACCTCCCAGCGGATGCGCTCGGTGTCGGCGTCGCCCCAGCCGCCGGCGGCCACCGCGATCAGGCCCGACATCAGTCGCGGGAAGGCGATCCGCCGGGCGCCCGTGACCGGTTCGGCGAGCTGCTCGGCGATCACCAGGAGCGCCTGCGCGAGCGGCGACCAGGCCTGCGCGGGGCGGGCCTGGGGCCGGTGGAGGAACTGCGGGTCCTCGCAGTCGATCAGCGCGACCGGGGTGTGCCGCTGGTAGGCGGCGCGCAACTCGCCGAGGACCGCGCTCTTGCCGAGCCCGCGCCCTGCGGTGAGCACCACGAACGGCAGCTCACGGGGGTGTTCGAGAGGGGCGGCGATGTGATGGTGGGGTCTCAGTCCGACGAGCCGGGGCGCGAGCCCCGGCGGTTCGGTGTCGAAGAGCGCCCCGCGTCCGTGCAGCCGTCTGAGCACCGCATCCCTCCCCCTGGGGTCCAACTCGCGGTTCAGTGTTCTGTGCAGTGTGCTGTGCGTACTGCAACATCAGTGTAAGAAGGGGGAGTTGGATCGGGCTAGATCATGCGATGTCCGTTGTGTTACGAAATTGGCGGCCTGCTGCTCGATCGACCGCTCAGTCGACCGTGATCGAGTCCAACTGCCCCCGCAGATAGACGTGCGAGTCGAAGGGCTCGTACGAGACCCGGCCCACCGGCGCGGGTACCGACTCGACGATCGTGCCCGGGGTGCACTCGCCGAAGTAGACGAGGGACATCAGTTCCTCGGCGGGGGAGTCGGCGGGCGGCGGCAGCACCCGGTGCCTGCCCGAACGCCACCGGTCGCCGGTCCAACGGGCCATCAGATCACCGATGTTGATGGTGAACGCCTCGGGGTCGAAGGGCGCGTCCTCCCAGCCGCCCTCGTCCGTGTAGACCTGGAGCCCGCCCTTTCCGGCCTGCCGGTCGAGGATGGTGACCGTCCCGAAGTCGGTGTGCGGCCCGATCCGGAACTGCCCCGGCTCCGGCTCGCCGACCACCTCGACCCCCGGATACCAGTTGATGTTGAAGCCGTACGTCGGATGGTCCATGTGCCGGGAGAAGAAGTCGGGCGCGAGCCCGAGAGCCTCCCCGAGAAGGGTGAGCAGTTCCTTCTCCAGCTCGCCCATCCGGTCGAGGTACTCCTCGCACAGTTCCCGCAGTCCGGGCGCCTCGGCGGGGTACACGTTGGGCGCGTACCACTCGGCGTTGACCACCGGGTCGTCGAACGGCTCGTGCGTGGCGAAGGACAGCGACTCCTTCAGGTCCGGCGGGGTCTCGGTCCCCTCCGAGTACCCGTTGGCCTCCGCCCCCGGCCCCAGCCAGCCCCGCCCGCCGACCTTCACCGCGTACCGCTCCTTCACCTCGGCGGGCAGCGCGAAGAAGGCACGCGCCGCCTCCCGGAGGCCGGAACGCAGGGCGGGGTCGACGCCGTGCCCGGTGACCAGCAGGAACCCGGCGGTCTGGAGGGCGTCGTCGACCGTACGGGCGATCTCCTTTCGCGTCTCCGCGTCCCCGGAGAGCCAGGGCCGCAGATCGACGGTGGGGATACGGGGTGCGGCGGGGGCCGGCGCCGACGAGGGGTTACTCACCGATGTCCTCATTCCACAGTGCGGGATTGTTGATGATGAAGTCGCGCATCATGCCGACGCACTCCGGATCGTCGAGCAGCACGATCCCGACGCCGTGCTCGGCGAGCCAGTCGTGGCCGCCCCGGAAGGTGACGGCCTCTCCCACGATCACCCGGGAGATACCGAACTGCCTCACCAGACCGGAGCAGTACCAGCAGGGCGAGAGCGTGGTGACCATGGTCGTCCCACGGTACGACCGCTGCCGTCCCGCGTTCCGGAACGCGGCCGTCTCGGCGTGCATCGAGGGGTCGCCGTCCTGGACGCGCCGGTTGTGACCGCGCCCGAGGAGCGTGCCGTCGGCGCCGTAGAGCGCGGCCCCGATCGGAATCCCGCCCTCGGCGAGCCCGGCCCGCGCTTCCTCGACGGCGACGGAGAGCCAGGTGCGCGCCTGATCCATGAGGTCTGCCTCCGCCTGATCCATGGGTCCACTCTCCGTCGGCGCAAACACCGGGGCAACGTGCGGAGAGTACTCTCCGGGCATCCCGCAGCAGGACGAAGTGTCAGCGCCCCTGGGAGGCACCCGTGCTCGCACTCACCCTCCGTGAAGTTCTGGTTCTCGATCCGGTACGTGCCGCCGACCCCGAACTCCTCGCAGGGGAGACCGCGTTGGACCGTCCAGTCCGCTGGGTGCTCCCCCTTCTTCTCGGCTTCGCTCGAAGTGGGGGGACCCCATGACCGACGAGGCCCGCCGCCTGGGCCTGCCCCTGCTCGCCCTGCGCCGGGTCGTCCCCTTCGTACGCATCACCGAGGCCGCCAACCGAGCGATCGTCGCCCGGAGCCTGTCCGGCCGTACGGTGGTCCGCCCCTGGGGCGACGACCACGCCACCGCCCTGCTCGCCGACCTCGCCGACGGCCAGGCCCTCAACCAGCCCGAGGTGGAGGCCCGCGCCGCCCTCGCCGGCTTCCACCCCGGCCCCGGCGCCCGTCTGATCGGCGTCTCCGCGCACGGCACGCGTGACGTCGGCGCGGTGGACCGGGCGGCGCGCACCCTGGGCGGGGCGGTGCTGCGGGCCGCCTTCCCGGGGGAAGCGCTCGCCCTGGTCGAGGTCCGGCCGGTGCCTGCGGGGAAGGCGGGACGGGACCCGGTACGGGCGGTGCAGGACGCCTTCCGCACCGCCTTCGGCGCCGTCCCGGGCGTCACTGTCGCCGTGGGCCACGCCGTCGACGCGGGCAGCGGCCGGCTGCGCTGGAGCGAGACGCTGCGTGCGGCCCGTACGACCCTGGAGCTGGCGCTGACGGTGCCGCCCCCGGAGCCGAACGCCCCGCAGGGCCCCCTGGTGACGTCCTCCCGGGCCCTCGCCCTCGAACGCGAACTGACCCGGGGAGGCGTCGACGCCAACCAGGACCGCCTCACCCGTCTGGTCCAGCACACCCTGGGCCCGCTGCTGGCCTGGGAGGCGGCCCACCCCAGCGACCTGGTCCGCACCCTGGAGGTCCACCTGCGCAACGGCTGCTCACCCACCCGGACGGCGACCCTCCTGCACATCGGCCGCCAGTCCCTCTACCAGCGACTGGAACGCATCGAGTCCCTCCTCGGCCTGGAGATCGACGACTCGGACCTGCTGGGCGAGCTGCTCACGGCGACGTGTGCGTGGCGGGTGGTGCGGGGGACCGCGAGCGCGGG
>NZ_LIQQ01000060.1 GCF_001418565.1 Streptomyces graminilatus
GGCATGGGCCAGGCGGGCTGAGGGCAGGGGGCGCGGGCGAAGGCGGCGTCCTCGCCGCAGGTGAGGCAGTCGAAGGCGTGCAGCCAAGTGCTGAGGCGCGTGGCCTCGGCGGTGGTGCGGGCGGAGTGCACCATCTCGCATTCGGTGGCGTGGCACACGGCAAGCAGACAGCACTCGTGCAGCGGCTTGAGCACCTCTTTGACCTGCGGTTTCAACCATCGCGCCAGGGCTGACTCGTCGATCAGGTAGCGGTCCTGCATCAGCCGGCCCGGCCGCCGATGCGCTGGAGGGAACCGTCCGCGTTGCGTGGGCCGGTGTTCTCGATGATCTCGCTGAAGTCGAGTTCGCCGGAGTCGATGGCGTCGAAGAACTCCTGCCGCAGGTGGCGCTTGATCGCGTCCTCCATGGCCAGCCGCACGGCCTTCGCCGCAAATTTGCGCTCTTCGGCGAAAGGCGCGTCGCTGGTCATAGCTCGCCGGTGATGACGCCTTCTCGGAAGGCGGCCCACTCGCCAGCGGTAAATCGGAGAGCTTCGCGGCCCTGGTTCTTCGAGTCGCGGACGGCCTTGGCGCCCCCGGAGAGTTCGGCGACTTCGACGCAGTTGCCCTCTCCGCCGCTGGCTGATGCCTTGCGCCACACGGCCGTGGTCAGGTCGATGGCGCGCAGGTCCGACGCGCGGTTGTTGCTCACTGGCGCTGCTTCTCCTCGATGCCGGCGATCAGGGCCAACGAGTCATCGGTCGGGAGCGCTGCCGCGACGATGCGTTCGAAGGCGTCGGCGAAGGTTCGAACGTCGCCGATGCCCTCAACGTAGGACGAGCCGATGAGATTCTCCAGTAGCACTACGTCAGGCATCGGCGAGGGGAAGCTGACCAGGCTGAAACCGCCGACGTTCCCGGGGTGCGGTGTCGCCTCCAACGGCATTACCTGGAGGGTCACATGAGGCATGTCCGCGACGTCGAGGAGTCGGCGTAGCTGTTCGCGCATGGTTGTGGGGCGAAGGGCGAACCGTTGGTGGAGTGCTGCCTCGTGGATCACGGCCCAGAGTTTCAACGAACCGTTGGGGCGTGTGAGTACGGCCTGGCGAGCTTGGCGTACTTCGGCCAGCGCCGCTACCTCCTCCGGCGTGCGCGTGATGGCGTTGGCCGCGATGCTCTCGCGTGCGTACGCAGCCGTCTGCAACAACCCCGGGATGAGTAGCGGGGTGAATTCGCGGATGCTGCTGGCGTCCGATTCGAGGGAGATGTAGTCGGCGTAGGAAGGGGAGACGATGCCGCTGTACGTCTGCCACCAGCCCTGTTTGCGCGCGTCCTTGGCCAAGGACTCCAGTGCGGAGATGACTTCCGGGTCGACCACGCCGTACGCCTTGAGCAGTGGGGCGACCTCGCCGGGGCGGATGTAGCCGTTGGCCGTCTCGATGCGAGAGAGCTTCGGACCGATCCAGCCCATCGTCTGGGCCGCAACGTCGAGGCTCAGGCCGGCCGAGTTGCGGTATTTGCTGGGCCTGGCATGCCTGTGGCCGCAAGGAGGCGCCATGTACCCCACTGCACCCCTCACCTCGCACTCCACATTCCTCGACACCACGGCCCCTGCCGCACTGGCCGTCCCCGGCTTTTACCTGCGGCCCCGCCCCCAGGGCTTCGCGGCACACATCTCTGCCTCGCCTCAGAACCTGTGCGCCGTAAGGCAATTGGCCGGCGCGGAGCTGCTGGCGCAGGGCATCGAGGCTGACGCCGTCGACTCCGCGCAGCTCGTCGTCTCCGAGCTGGTGGGTAACTCGGTGCGGGCGTACGGCGATTACGTACCGCTCGTGGTCGAGGTGTACGTGACGGCCTTCGGTGTCGCGGTGAATGTCCACGACCCGGACCCGGGCGCCCTGCCCAGGCGCCGGGCGACGCCGCTCGACAGCGCGGAGGCCGAGACGGGGCGGGGGCTTGGGCTGGTCGACCTGCTCGCGCCGGGGTGGAGCGTCCGGCGGTCGGCGATCGGGAAACAGGTGTGTTGTCGGGTGCCTGCTGAGACGGCGTGGCCAGACGGCTCCTGATGCCGTAAGGGTGCGAGGAAACGCTCCGTGTCAGCCTGTCGGACGCCAGGCGCTGCACCTGGCGTCCAGGATGGATGACGAATTCCCGCCGGGAGAGATCCCGTATGTGACCGGACGAGGCGAGACGGCCGAAGGCCTCTCCGGCATGGGCAACCAAATTCCTCACCGGGCAGAATGGTGTGCGCTTTCCACGCCGTGGAGATGACGGCGAACGGGCTCGGCGAGTGCGGCATAGAAGGGTGTGCGGTCGGCCGCCTGGAGAATCTGGGCGCACACGGTCAGCTCGGCGGCACGGGTCCGGGGGTCGTCCAGGATGGGCGCGAGTACGTGTCGGACGCGGGCGGCGGTCTCCTGGGCCTGGAGAGCGTAGACGTAGAGCTGCGCGGCGTCCCATCCGACGGGCGCGATCCCCCAGCCCTCCCAGTCGAAAATCTTCAGCTCGGGGCCGGTGAGATTCGCCCAGTGGAAATCTCCATGGGATGTGGACCATTCGATCGAGTCCCCGACGTCGTGGCCCGTGTATTCGGGTACGGCCCGGCGGATGTACTCCTCGCGCACGGCTACACGGTCCGTGGGGACGACGGCCAGAGTGTCGAGTGCGTGGTGCAGTTCCTTCCACCAGGGCTCAGGAAGGTTCAGTTCGGCGTCGAGGACAGGGCTGCTGGAGACGGTGGAGAGTGCGGTGTGCTCGTACAACTCGGCGCGGTACGCGTGGCCGTCGTCCTGCCAGTCGTAGATCCGGTGCAGGGCGGGGCGGGGGATGCTGTCCGGGAGATGGTCCTGCGCGGTCTTCGGGCCGTCCCAGAGTTTGCCCTGGGCGCGGTCGACGGGCTCGGAAACCAGCCGAAGCCAGTCCTGTGCCCCGGCCTTGCCGGTGGTGCCCGAGAGGGTGCGGCCGTTGTAGCCCCAGACGGCGTTCTGCGCGGTGTCGCGGACACCCAGGGCGGTGCAGGCGAGGCTCTTGGCGGTGCGCATGCGGTCTGCGGTGGGGTTGTCAGGGGCCGAGAACATCGATCACCTTCCGGAGCGTCTTGAGCGGGAGCGGGGGCAGTGCGAGCGTGTTCGCGGCGGCATCCCAGTGTGCCGGGTTGTGTGTGCCGAGAAGGACCCGTGTCACTCCTGGGGTGGACGCCACGACACGCAGAGCGGCTTGCGCGGTGGTGAGGCCGGGGCCTATCAGTTCGGCCAGTTCCCGCGTGACCATGCCTGGGAGTTCGCCGCCGTGCAGTGGCGAGGAGACGAACGTGTCGAGCCCTGCGGCGTGGGCGTGGACGAGCGGTCCGCGTCCGTCCAGGGCGAGACTGATCGGCTGGACCATGACGAGGCTGACGGGGAGTTGAACGGCGCGGAGGTGATGGTCACCCGAACCGGCGGCTTCCTGCGCCAGGGTGAGGATTTCCGGCACGGTGAACGCGCCGGAGTCCAGACCTGACCAGGTGGCGACCCCGTATCCGCCGATCCGGTCCGCGTCCGTGAACTCTTCGAGGACGGTGAACGCGTTCCGCAGCAGCGCGTGGAGTTCGTCGCGGTCGTCGGTGGCGTGTTCCGGGTTGTGCACGAACACGCAGTCGGCGCGGCCGAGGACGTCGAGGGAGCGGGAGGTCTGCCACCGGAGGAAATCCGCGGTGAGACTGTGGCCGGCGGCGGCTTCCTCGGGGGTCAGGATTCCAGCCTCGACGGCGGCTTCTCCCTCCTCCTGGACGAAGAAGCCCGTCTTCGTGGAGATCCTCACCTGCCGAGGCTGGGGAAGCGCGGACACGAGGAGCGTGTGGGCATGTCCGGCGCGGTAGTTGGGGGCGGCGTCGATCCAGACGACCCCCCGGGCAGTCGCGTGTCCGACCGCCCGGGGGATGTCCCGGCAGTGGTAGGTGCCGAGCGCGAGTTCCGGGCTCACCGATGGCTCACCAACGCCACGTCGACAGCCACCAGTTCCGTGACGACGGCCGCGACCTGCTTTGTGGTCAGCCCGGCCTCCCCGGCGAGGTCGCCGAGTGAGGCAGAGTGACCCGCGACGAGTGGTTGGAGGACGGGAGCGGCGGCAGCGGCGAACGTCCACATCTCGCCTCCGGCCCGGAGTACGACCTGGCCCTCGTCGTTGGCTTCAAGCAGCGCCCGCGAGGAGGCGAGCCGGACGATCAGGTCGTCCTCGGCCGGAATGCCGTCGAGGAACGGCAGCGAGGTCATCAGCCGCCCCGGGTCGGTCGCGTCGCGAAGGCCGAGGAACTCGCGGATCGCGTCGTCGTCCAGGGCCTCCGTGACTTCCTCACGGAGGGTGGCGAGGTAGGCGGCCTGGTCCCGGTCGTCGCCGAACATGGGCAGGTGCGCCCGAACCGTTTCCGAGCCGCGTAGGCGGTCGGCGAGCCAGGCGAGGAGATCGGCGCCGGTCGTGGTTTGGAGTCCGCACGTCAGGTGCAGGGATCGGCCCTCGGTCGCGGCCACCGCGTGCCACCAGCCGCGCGGGAGGTAGAGCATGTCGCCTGCCCGAAGGGTGACTTCGGCCAGGGGCTCGCCGGTCGGTGCCTCGGGCGCTTCCATGTCCCGGTACAGAGGGTTGACCCGGGTCGGCCCGTAGATCCTCCAGCGCTTCGCCCCCTCCACTTGGAACACCACCACGTCGTGGTCGTCCCAGTGGGTTCCGAAACCTTCCTGAGCCGTCCACGAGGCGTAGACATTGACCTGGACGTGCGCGCGGAACACCCGCTCCAGATCTCGGGTCAGGGTCTCGACGGGGGCGTGGAGTTCGTCAACGGCGTCGAGGACGAGGGAGGCGCCGTCGTGCAGTTGCTCGTGCAGACGGGACGGCTGGATGCGCTGCCACACGGTGCTGCGGCGGGTTGTCACGGGGCTGGCGTACGTCTGCCAGTGGACGAGTTCGCCGTCACGGTGCAGGCGCAGGCGCGGGGATTCCAGCCGGCCCCGGGCCACGATGTCGTTGAGGTCGGCCCAGGAGAGGACGTCCGAGAAGTCTCCGACGTTGGTCCACACACGGTGTTGGCGGCCGAAAGCCTCGGCGAGGAATTCCCCGCCGAGGCACTCGACCACCTTGGAGAAGCTGGTCACAGGATCAGCGCCGCTCAGTCGTTGGAGTCGGAGACACCCGTGCTGCCGCCGTCGGAGGGCTGCTCGGCGCGGGAACGGGCGGCGGCGATGGACGCGCGGGCGACCAGCAGACCGTCATCGGCCTGCGTGGCGGTGTTCTCGTACATAGCGTGTGCTCCTTCTTTTTCTCGGGTGCTCCCGCCGGGGTACCGGCGGGAAGTCTGCGGGCCCGTAGAACGCCGGAATCACCAGCCGGGAAAGCGGCCGGGCGCTCTGGTGAGGCACCACGCCGCGTCTTCTACGGCCTTGTCGAGGCCATCGAGGATCACGAGCGTGCCGTCTGCGGGTGGGTGTCCGGAGTAACCGGACCGGGGTCGGCGAGGAGGCCCGGGTCGCAGGTCCACTCCAGCCCCCCCGCCCGTCGGCCACAACCACGCGACCGGGTGCGGTTTGTCGACGTCGGGGGCGATGGCGCGAAGCACGCCACGGCGACCGCTCCGGGTGTCGGTCACCGTGCGGCCGAGCCATGGGTGGGACTGGTGGGCCAGGCCGATCCCTTGCCCCTTCCCGGTCACCGCGTACTCCCGGCGGCGGGGATGCTGTGCTCGCGGGCGCGCGGCGAGCGCACGGTCACGTCGTCACCGTCGACCCGGTGGGCGGGACGGACCAGCGAGTACAGACGTCCGCAGGACGGACAGGCGCGGCCGGAGATCACCTCGACCGGCCACACCTCACGCGGTGGGATACCGGGTAAGGCTGCGGCTGGTCCGCTTTGCTCTGCCGTCATCGTCATGTAAACACGCCTCGGTCCAGGGGCGGACGGCCCGCCCACGCGGGGGACACGGGCGGGCCTCTCTCCACTGCCGCCGAGGGCGGGGAGCCTGCGGATTGCGCTCGGCGACTACCTTGACGGTAGGGAGCGCAGAGGAGCGACCTCAAGAAGATTGCGGCTAATTGCGGAACATCAACTGAAGGAGTCAATCGCCGAGTTGATCAGCCCGCGAGCAGCGTCGCCGTGAACGGCCATTTTCCTCAGTTCCTCGAACGCGCGGCCGTAGTCGGCCAGTTCGCGGGGCTGGGTCACGTTGATCTCGGCGGTGAGAGTCTCGACCAGGGCATGGCGGTTGTCGTGGAGATAGAACGCCTCCAGCGGCCACATGGTGCGCGGCGCTCCGGCCGGTATGACGCCGAGGGAGACGGAGGGCAGCGGCATGACGGCGAGGAGGTGCTGAAGCTGGGCGCGCATGGTCTCCGCGCTCCCGATCCGGTGCCGCAGCACCAACTCCTCCATGAGTACGAGGAAACGGTGACCGCCCTCGTACAGGAACCGGGACCGGGCCAACCGCGCCGCGACGGCCTCGGGGACGTCATTGGGGGTGCCCTGGAAAACGGTGATGGTCTCCATCAGGGCCGTGGCGTACGCAGGCGTCTGGAAGAACCCGGGGACGACGTTGGAGAGGTACGCGCGGCACACGTCGGTGTTCTCGTACCAGCCGTAGATGTCCTCCTGGACCTTGCGCATGCCGTTGCGCTGGAGTCGCCGCCACTCGATGTACATCGAGTCGACCGCGCGGGCCGTGGCGATCAGATCGTCCACCTGGTCCTCGGCGCCGCACGCGGTGCACCAGGCCCGGATGTCCGAGTCCGAGGGGGGCGCTTCGCCCTTCTGGATACGCGTGGTTTTCGCAGGATGCCAGCCGCACCGGTCGGACAGTTCCTTCCCGGTGAGGCCGGCGTCCTTCCGGAGGTGCGCCAGGCGCACGGCGAGGGCTTTGCGGGCCGCCTGGGCGCTGGAGGAGGGAGAGGTGAACATAGGCAGAGGGTCGTGCGCGGCCGTCAGATGGCGAACTTCTCGTGGTCGACGGCGCGTTCCCACACAGTCTCGAACGCGGTGGTGACCATCTTCACCACGGCGGGGTCCTCGTTGAACTCGTGCCCGGCCCAGTCGCCGTCTCCGGTGAACCAGTGGAACATCACCCGCTGATCGTCGATCAGCCACAGGTCGTTGCCAGGAAGGGCGATGTCGGAGGCGAGACGGCGCGGGAGCCAGCGCACCAGTTCCCCGGCCGCGAGGTTCACGACCGTCCCGGCGTGCTCGAAGCGGATGTAGTCCGTCACCGGCTCGGACACGATCCGGGCCCGCCGCATGACCACGCCTCGGGCGATCGTCTCCTTCACCAGGGGAACCCACCCGCCCCAGTCTGCGGACTCGGGATCGGCGTCGGGATGGACACCGGTACGCCGGAACTCCTCGAAGTCGGCGGCTTCGTCGCCCACGCCGTAGACATCGCGCATCTCCAGATGGACGGCGCTGTGCTGAGCCGACCCCAGCAGCTCAGAGAAGTCCGGCACGCCGTTCTGCGACATCACACGCCTCCCTCAAGAGCGGCACCATGCGGGCCGGGACGCGGATCACTGTCTCGTGCGCGGGGATTCCCGTGTCGTGACCGGCGACCCATTCCGTCTCGCTCACCTGTGCCCTCAACAACTCGTCGGCCGTCTCGCCTTGGAGGACCAGGTCAGCCGTCTCTTCCTCGACCCACACCGTCGGCGAGCCGCCGCCCTGCGTCTCCGGGTCTATACCGATGAACTCTAGGGGCATGGTGCCCTCCCGTCCCAAGTCTGTTGCGCGCTCTTGCGTGAAACGCTTCCTCCAGGGCGTCAGGAACGTCAAGGGCGCATAGGGGATCTGGCTGAGAAGGGCGCCGACGCAGCCCCAGACCCCGCAGGCGTCCCGGCCCGCAACGGCCTCACGGCGGCCCAGGTCCGCGGCACCACCGGCCCGAACCTGGCCCCGGCCCCGGCCACGGGCTGGCCCGCCGCCCAGAGCTGGCCGAACGCGGCGGGCATGGGCCAGGCGGGCTGACAGCCGGTTCTCACTCCGGCCGTGAAACCGGCCGTGAATCCGGCCGTGAGTCTGTCCGTGAACACGAAACACCCCAAGTCGCATCATGGCTTGGGGTGTTTCCGCATCCCGTACCGGCCCCGTCCGGCCCCGTCCGGCCCCGTCCGGCCCCGTCCGGCCCGGGACCGTATCCCAGGCACCCCATGTACCCGCAGGTCAGACGGGGTGGGATGGTTCCAGCCCGCTCGATCGGCCGTCGGCTGTTGCGCCCGGCCGCCGTGACAGCCGATGCTCTTGGTGCCGCACCGACCAGGACCGGCCCGACCAGCCGGCCCCACCGGGGCATCCGCATCCACGCACTCGTCCACGGGGGAAACACCCATGTCCATGCGCATTCGAACGAGCGCTCTCACCGCACTCACCGTCGCCGCCGTCGCGGCGGGTACGGTCCTCACGGCACCGGCCGCCGACGCCGCGCCGAAGGCCGCCGCGCCGAAGTTCCTGGCGGCGTCCGAGCTGCCGCCGCACCCGTCGTCGTCCTGGACCGCCGGGCCGGTCAAGGAGGGGTTCCCGAAGGCGCTCGGCCAGTGCGTGAGCACGGAGGGCGTGATGGCCTACGAGTACCGGTACCGGGAGTTCACCACCGACCTGGACACCAGCGCCACGCAGTTGACCGTCACGGCGACCACACCCACCCTGGCCAAGAACCTGGCGAAGCAGTACGACGACCTGATCCGCAACTGCGCCCAGCGCATCGAGGCGTCCTCCGACGTCTGGGCCGAGGGCCGGGACTACGGCACGCTGCCGGTCGAGGAGGGCGCCCACGTCCGTGGCGTGCACACCAAGACGTCCTGGGGCGCCAACGACGTCTCCCTGCTGTCGGTCGGACGGGACGGCAAGACCGTCACCGTCGTCTGGTGGGGACAGATGGGCAACTTCAAGGACGCGCCCGTGACCGCCTTCAAGAAGACCACGACCACGGCCGTCAACAAGCTGTACTGACCGGGCGGGCCACGGGACAGTTACGGGGGTCGTCCTCGCCACGGGGGTCGGAAGGACGGCCCCGTAACCGTCCCGGTTCGGACGTCGGCGACGGCCAGTTGTTTGTCCAATCCACTGAAGACAACTCCCCTTCTCCCTGGGAGAGTTGTGCCCGCAACGATCGGAATCCGCGACTTTCCAAAAAGAGGAGCACGATGAGATCGCTATGGGCAACCAGAACCGCGGGCGCGTTACTCGCCGCCACGGCCATGATTCCCTTCGGCACCCAGGCAGTGCAGGCCGCACCCGCCGTGTCGGCCGCACCGGCGGTACGGGCGGTGCCCGCAGATCGGGCTGCGGCAAGCCCACAGGTCGTCGAATACATCGAGTTGCTGAAGGCGGCGTACTCGGCCTACCAGGCGTACACGGCGCACAGCGGTATGTCGCTGGAAGAGGCGACGCAGCGGATCCAGAACTCGATCAACCAGGCGAAGACGGAGATCCTCTCGCACGTCGACCAGGTCGCCACGGCCGAGGCACGGTCCTGTGCCCGGCAGGCCGTCATCGACTTCGCCGACATCACGCGCTTCACGACGGACACGCTTCAGGCGTTCGCGCGCGACACCACAGGCTGCGTGACCCGCATCGACAGCCTCCTCGGCACCGTCTCCGACAAGGCGGCGGTGGACCAACTCGGCTTCGCCGTCAACGCGGTGGGGCCGATCTCGCTGGTCGCCCGGGCCCGCGCCGGCTTCGATACCGCCTTGCTGAAAAGTACCCTGGTCAACGCCCACAACACGATCGTGACCAGGCTGGATCCGACGTGCAGGAGCGTACGGGTCACGGAACGTCCCCTCATCGAGGAACAGGTCACCTGCACCGCCTACAACGGCAACACCGGCTGGGACTCAAGGAGAATCGCGCCCGCCCCGGCCGAGCCGCGCATCGATGTCGAGCCGCTGAAGGCCGAGGCGTCGAGGGGCACGAGCTGGGTGGCGGCCAAGGCGGTCCTGCCCGCACTCCAGTCCTGACCCAGCACCGTTGAGCCGACACCCGGGCCGGGCGTTACCCCTGGCCCGGGGGTCGGCGCGCCCAGCGGCGTCCGCGGTGGTTTCACCGGCCCACCCTCTGCCGCCTCATCAGCGACCACCACTGCGGTACGTCCACCTCGGCCAGGATCGTCTTTCCCGGTGGCTCCCGGTCCACCACCTCCCACCGGTCCGCCACCGCGTCGACGACGGCCAGTCCCCGCCCGGACTCCGCAAGGAGCGACGTGGCCCGTACGCCCCTCGGTCCCGGGGGACGCGGGCCGCTCCGGGTGTCGCTGACCTCGACGCGCACGCTGCCCGTGACGAGCCGGAGCCGCAGCTCGAAGTCCCGCCCGGGAACGCGCCCATGGGTCACGGCATTCGCGGCCGGCTCGGCGACGATCAACGCGACGGCCTCGGAGACGTCCGAGCCGTACGGGATGCCCCAGACGTCGAGTTGCCCCACGGCGAGGTGCCGGGCGAGGCGGGCGCCTCGCGGGGTGGAACTCAGGCGCTGGGTGAACATACGTACGGTAACCGGGTGTTGAGGGGCTGGGGGTGCGCTCATGGGCCCAATGTGACGGGCCCGAGGGGCTCTTCGCCAGCTCGGAGCCATGTACGCCGGGGCAGCGTACGCGGTTACGGGCTGGACAGTACTCGTCACTGCGCGTGACTATTGGTGGATCGGGTGTGTTCGCCGGGACGAGTGCGAGAAGGGTGGCCGACGATGGTTGAGGGCATGCAGGGGATGGCGAACGGTGAGCCGGAGTTCTCGGACAGTCTGCGGACCTTCGGGGCTGTGGTCCAGGCACTGCGCGAGCACATGGGGATGAGCAGGAAGGAGCTGGCGGTCGCGGTGCGGTTCTCCGAACACACCGTGGCCTCCGTGGAGTTGGGGAGGCGAATGCCCGACGAGGTGTTCGTGGAGCGAGCGGATGCGGCGCTGGGCAACACCGGGGCGCTGAAGAAGGCCGCCGAGTTCCTCAACCGACAGCCGGGACTGGCCGCCTGGTTCAGGCGGTGGGCACAGTTGGAGCTGACGGCGATCAGTCTGTGCACATACGAATGCCGCCTGATTCCGGGCCTGTTGCAGACGGAGACGTACGCCCGAGCCGTAACGATGAGCGTGCCGCCGATCCCCTCCGAGGCGGAGGCGAACCGGCGGATCGAAGCCCGCCTCGAACGGCAGAAGCTGCTCTCCGTACAGCGGGACCCGCTGTGCTCGTTCAGCTTCATCATCGAACAGGCGATGCTGGAGCGACACACGGGCGGCGAGGAGGTCACCCGGGAACTGCTCGACCACCTGCTGGACGTGCTCGACCGGCACTGGAACGTGGAGATCCAGATCATGCCGCTTCGGCAGCCCGTACACGCGGGGCTGGACGGGCCGTTGCAGCTGCTGGAGACACCGACGAACAAGTGGTTCGCCTACTCCGAAGGACAGGAGAACGGCCGCCTCATCTCCGACCCGAAAGGGATCAGCATCCTCCAGCAGCGGTATGCGAAACTGCGATCGCAGGCCCTGACACCGGAAGACTCCCGGAGCCTGCTGGAGCAGATGCGAGGAGCACTATGAGGACAACACCCAACCTGGCCTGGTTCAAGAGCAGTTACAGCGGTTCCCAGGGCGACGACTGTGTCGAAGTCGCCCTCTCCTGGCACAAGTCCAGCTACAGCAGCGGCAGCCAGGGCGACTGCGTAGAAGTAGCCACCTGCCCCGGCACCATCCACATCCGGGACTCCAAGGACAAGACGGGCCCCCAACTCGCCCTCTCCCCCGCCGCCTGGGCCGGGTTCGTCGCCGAGGCCGGGCGGGTCTGAGTTCGGGCAGGGGGCGGCTCCCCTTCAAGTCCGGCTCGCCCGCCCGGACAATCGGCCCCGGCGAGCGCACCGGCCGCTTCCGGATCGGCGGCGACCAGCCGGTCCTGGACTCCGACGGCCGCAGCCGCATTTCGGTGGAGGACGCGGCCATCGCCTTGATCGACGAGGCGGAGCTGCCGCGCTTCGTGCAGCGCCGCTTCACCATCGGCTACTGAGAGCCACAGCTCCCACGTTGGCGGCCGGACCCAGCCCCGGAGAAGTGCCGCCGTCCAGCCGCGCGCGGGCGGATCAGGTGTCGCGCGCTGCCCTCACCGCCGGTCGAGGACGGCGGCGGTCCGGTCCAGGATGTGCCGCCAGTGCGCCCGCCGCTGTTCGCGCTCTTCGGCGCTCGCCAGGTGCTCCTGGTGGAAGCGGAGCATCGTCCGGGCCCCGTCGGCGGTGGGGGCGAGGGCGACCTGGACCGTGGTGGTGCCGTGGGTGACGCGGATGCGGTCCCGCGGGCGGTAGCCGCGCACCTCACCCGTCACCCCTGCGGCCGTTCGGTAGGGGGCGCCGTGTTCCGGGACGAGGACCGCGCCGGGGCCGAGCCAGAGGGCGACCCCTTCGGAGCTGCTGATGAAGTCCCAGACGACGGGCACGGGGTGGGGCAGCGTGCGGGACACGCCGATCTGCCAGCCCGCGTCCTTGGTGAGTCCGGTGGGCATCGGGGTCATCCTTCCTCGGAGTTGCGGGCACGCAGCGCCCTCACCTTGTGGCGGTTGCCGCAGTGCTCCATGGAGCACCAGCGGCGGCGGCCGGGGCGTGAGGTGTCGACGTAGACGAGGTGGCAGTCCTCGGCGGCGCAGGTGCGGACGCGGTGCGCGAAAGGGCCGGTCAGCAACTCGACGGCGTCCCGTGCGACGGCGGCCACCAGGTGGGTGCCGGTAGGGGTTCCGGCCCACTGTCGCTGCCCGGTCGGCGCGATGGCGGGTGCCAGGTCCGGACGGGCCGCTGCCTCGTTGATGGTCTCCAGGTCACCGGGCGGGTTCGGCTCGCCGCGTGTGTGGGCGACGACCACCCGAAACAGTGCGTCGCGCAGCCTCCGGGCGTCCGCCACCTCGGCTTCGGAGATCTCCAGCACGGGCGTCGGCGTCAGCCGCGACCGGTCCGCCCACGCGGCCAGGTCGGCGGGCTCGTGCAAGACCTCGTACCGGCGGAAGGGGCCGGGGCCGCCGGTGGTCAGCAGTTCCAGGCACAGCGCGCCGGGGTCGAACCGGTAGGCGACGCCGGTATGGGAGTGCAGCGTCAGCCCTCTGGTTGCGGAGGAGTCCATGTAACCAATATAACTGGTTACATGGCAGTGAGTTGGAAGTTGGTCATCGACAGCACGAACGCTTCCGCCCTCGCGGACTTCTGGGCCGCGGCCCTGGAGTACGAGGTGGAGGACCCCAGCACTCTCATCGAGCAGTTGCTGGCCGCCGGCCACATCGGCGAGGAGGCAGTCGTCGAGCATCGCGGTCGCAGGACCTTCCGCGGCTACGCCGCGATCCGCCACCCCGAGGACCCGTTCGACCGGACCAGCGGCGTCGGCCGCGGCCGGCGGCTGCTCTTCCAGGACGTGCCCGAGGGCAAAGTGGGCAAGAACCGCCTGCATCTCGACGTCCACAGCGAGCCCGGCGGCCTCGGCAAGCTGGTGGCCCGACTGGAAGAACTGGGGGCGACCCGCGTCCGTGAGGTCGACAAGGGACCTGCCGGGCACTGGTGGATCATGCGGGATCCGGAAGGCAACGAGTTCTGCGCGGCGTAGGCCGGGCCGCGACCGCCCTCGACAGAAAGACCCAACGGCAGCGGGGTGCGGACACGGCAGGCCGTGTCCGCACCCCGTTGGGCTACAACTCCGGTACGGCGCCCGGAACCCCTACTTCTTCGCGGGGCACGGCTGCCACGCCATGTGGTAGATCGTGCTGATGTCGCCGTCCGTCGAGTCCATCGCCATGAAGCTGCTGCCGGTCGACGTGCCCTTGTTCACCCGCAGCTCGGTGTTGATGTTGAAGTTGCGCTGAACTCCACAGGGCGCCCAGACCAGTTGGGCCCAGTCGGTGGCGTCGGTGGCCTGCCAGTTGTCGTTGTACGGGCCGTTGTACGTGTGGGTGCGGAACACCGTGCTCGGCGAGCCCTGGAAGTAGTACGAGGCCCGCTCGACGCCGCTCGCACCGCGCTGAAGGGCCGCGAAGCCACGGTAGTCCACGCTCGCGATGGCGTACGTGAAGCCCGCCGGGACGTGCACCAGCAGGTTGAGCTGGCAGTTCTTGCGGAACGCCGTGGGGTCGGCGTTGGCGCCGACCTGGGCGAGGTAGTCGCTGTAGGTGACGGTGAAGGCGGTGTTGTCGCCGGAGACGGCCACCGCGGCCGTGCCCGCGGGGCAGCCGGAGCCGTTCACCGTGGCGACCTTGATGACGATCTTGTCCGGGGGCGGGTCCTCGAAGGACGACGGGGCACCCTGTGCGGGTATCGCTGCGGCGAACAGAACGGCGATCGCGCCGCTCGCGATCAGGCCACCAGCCATGGTTCTCCCTTTCATCACTGTGTGCAGTGGGGGGTGAGAATCGCGCATGGGCAACGGTCATGGGCATGCCAAGCACACGCCCCTGACCGCACTCAACCTGTGTTTGAGCCATGAAGGAACTGTGAAGGCCGAGCGGTCGCAGCATAGGTGCGCCAACATGCACCAGCCAGGTTGTTCTCCGGCCATTTCCGCCCCGATGCGGCCTGTTTCGCTCGTTGATGTAACACGCAGCCATCGCCGCACCACACGGAGCATCCACCAGACCGGCATCAAGCGGCCGTTTCACGGACATGCCACAGAACGCGCCCCACCGGCACCTGCTGGGCAAACCGCCCAACGGCCCGGTGTCCTGATCGCACATCAGCACATCAGCACATCCGGCCGATCCGGCCGATCCGGAAACGCGAACAGCCTGAGCGCCGTACGAGGACGGCACCCAGGCTGTTCGAGCTGTTCGAGCTACGGACTGCGGACTGCGGGCTACGGACTGCGGGCTACTTCAGGTAGATCAAGCCGTCCGTGGTGATCGCCGGGCGGCCGGTCGTGCCGACGACCACGATCCTGACCGTGTGCTTGGCGCTCGCGCTCCAGCTCTTCGTCCAGATCGCGTCGCGGTACTTCGTGGTCGGTGACTTCAGGTCCACCGTGGCGGCCTTCACCCCGTCCACGAAGATGTCGGCCTGGCCGGACGCCGAGGCCCGCGACACCGTAAGGGCTGCCGAGCGGCCGGTGAACGTCCAGGTCAGCGAGGAGTTCTTGGTGGAGCTCGAGTACGAGTTGCCGCCCAGGTAACTGGCGGACGACTTCGTCACCCAGGTGCCGGTGCGGGTCGCCGAGGTCTCCTGGAGGACCGTCGGCGTACCGGCGACCGAGGCGGCCCTGGTGTTGCCCGCCTGGTCGTACGCCGTCATCGCCCAGGTGGTGGCCGTACCGGACCTGGCGGTCAGGTCGGCGCCGGTGACCGTCGGGCCGTACGTCCTGGCGAGCGGGGCCGTCAGGCGTACCTCCCTCAGGGCGGCCGAGTCGGTGGCCTTCCACTTCAGGGTGACCGGGACGGCCGTGGTCTCCACCGTGCCGGTGCGCAGGGCGAGGTTCGGGGCGGTGGTGAAGGCCGGCGGGGTCTTCTCGGCGACGACGGTCGCGGCGGCGGTGGTCGTCGTCCTCCCGGAGATGTGGGTGGCCCGTACGGACACGGCGTGCGTGCCGAGGCCCAGGTTCATCTGCGCCGAGGTCGCCGTACCGTCGGTGGTGGCGGCGACCGCGCCGTCCACCAGCACCTCGTACCTGGTGATCAGGGCGGCCGGGGTGGTCGCCGACCAACTGACCGTCGTGGCGGCCTGGGTGTACGTCCGTGAGCCCGAAGTGCCCGCGCCCGTCACCGACTTGAGGGCGAGACCGGTGACCGGGCCCGCCGCATAGGCGCGGATCGTGCCCAGTTGGGCGTGGAGCTTGGACCCCGGGCACTCGGTGGCGTAACCGTCGCCGTGGCCGTGGATGGTCGGGAAGACGAGCTTGTCGCCCGTCTTCCACGTCCTCGTGTTGTACTCACTGGTCCCGGACGCGCCCGCCGTGAGCGTGGTGGTGGCCGTCGGCCCGGGGTCGACCCCGTACTGGCCGAGCTTCCAGGCGGCGAGGCGTGCGACGGAGGTCAGGACCGCCGTCGGCGGGGCGACCAGGCTGTAGTTGCCGAGGACGGAGATGCCGGTGGTCTGGCTGTTGAAGCCGTAGGCGTGCGCGCCGAAGACCGCCTTGTCGACCCCGCCCTTGCGGCCCTCGAAGATCGTGCCGCACTTGTCGACCAGGAAGTTGTACCCGATGTCCTTCCAGCCGTTCGTCTTGACGTGGTACGCGTAGATTGCCCGGATCATCGCCGGGGACTGGGAACAGGTGTAGTCGTTCGACTCGGCGGTGTGGTGGACGACCACCGCCTTGATCCCGCCGGTCAGATACTCCGGGGCCTCGGGGCTCAGCGACTCGTCCGCGCCCCAGCCCGCCCGCAGGACGATCGGCGGCTTGGCCGCGGTGGACGCCGGGGCGGCGGAACCGGTGCCCACCGAGGCGTTCGTCGAGTCGTCCGTCAAGGCGTCCGTCGAGGCGTCCGTCGAGGCCGGAGCGGAGACGGGAGCCGAGGCCGAGGCCGTGGTCGACGCCGGGTCGGTCGTCACGGGCGCGCCGCTCGGCGACTCGGAGGTGACGGGGGCGGAGGGAGCGGAGGGGGCGGCCGAGGAG
>NZ_LIQQ01000600.1 GCF_001418565.1 Streptomyces graminilatus
CCGGGGGGCGGCCCGGGCGGCGGCCAGGGGTCCGGCTCCGGCACGGGTTCCGGTTCGGGGGCTAACCCGGATACGGACTCGGGTGCCAGCCCTGGTACCGGCCCGGGTATCGACCCCAGTACCGGACCGGGCCCGGATACCGCCTTCGAGGCGCGCGTCGAGCGGGCCCGTGCGGACGGCTGGGCGCTGGACGACCAGCTCATCGAACCGGGGCTGGTCGCCGTCTCCGTACCCGTACGGGACCCCCGTACGGGCCGGGTGGCCTGCGTCGCGAGTGTCGTCAGCCACACCAGCCGCCGTACGGCCACCGACCTGCGCGACGACCTGCTCCCGAGGCTGCGGGCGACGGTCGCCGCGATGGAGGCCGAACTCCGGGCCGACCTGCGAGCCGACCTGCGGGCCAACCTGCGGGCCGACCTGCGGGCCGGGACGAAGGCGGCCCTGGGGACCGACCCGAGGGCCGACCCGGGGACCAACCCGGGGACCACCCCGAGAACCGACCCGCGGACCGACCCAAGGACCGACGCAACAGCTGCCCCCCGGGCCGAACCCTCCGCGGATCCGCAGGTGTTGCCGCCCGCCGGGCTGGCCGACTGGACCGGGGTCTCGAAGCAGGAGCTGGGGCGGGAGTTCGTCGAGTCCCTGGCCAGGGGGCTGACGGTGCTCACGGCCTTCGGGGAGTCCCGTGCCGAGCTGACCCTGACCGAGGTCGCGCGGGCCACCGGCCTGGCGAGGGCGACCGCCCGCCGGGCGCTGATCACCTACGAGTACCTGGGGTACGTCGAGGCACACGGCCGCACCTTCGCCCTGACCCCCCGCGTCCTCTCCCTCGGCTTCCCGCCCCTCTCCGGCACCTCCCTGCCCGAGATCGCCTCGCCCCACCTGGCCGAACTCGCGGTGCGCGTCGAGGAGTCGGCGTCACTGGCGGTCCTGGCCGGGGACTCGGGCGCGGAGATCCAGTACACGGCGCGGGTGGCGACGAGGCGCATCGTGAGCGCCAACATCGCCGTCGGGACGCGGCTCCCGGCGTACCCGACGTCGATGGGCCGGGTCCTGCTGGCCGGCATACCCGAGGCGGAGCGGCGGCTGCCGGACCTGGCCCCGCTGACCCCGCACACCGTGACGGATCCGGCCGCCTTCGCGCGGGTGCTGGCGGAGGTACGGGCGCAGGGGTACGCCCTGGTCAGCGAGGAGCTGGAGGAGGGGCTGCGGTCGATCGCGGTCCCGGTGCGGGACCGTACCGGACGGGTCGTCGCGGCGGTGAACGTCGCGATGCACACGACCCGGCGCACGGCCGGGCAGTGCGTGGCCGAGGTGCTGCCGGAGCTGTACGCGACGGCCTCCCGGATCGAGGCGGAACTGCGAACGGCGGGACGGTTCACACGGGTGCCGCTGGCCTGACCCGCCGGCCCTTGCCTGGGCCCGGGACTCGCTTAAGCTCCATCTAGCCCGTCCATACATGTGGACGGCGTCCACATACGCGCTCCGCCCGCCCGTAGCCGGCCCACAGGGGATTCCGATGACCGTGAGTACGAACCAGCCGACCGTCACCGCCCTCTCCGTCTACCCGGTCGCCGGCCGGGACAGCATGGAGCTGAATCTCTCCGGCGCCCACGGCCCCTACTTCACCCGCAACATCGTGATCCTCACCGACTCCGAGGGCCGTACGGGACTCGGCGAGGTGCCGGGCGGCGAGAAGATCACGCGGACGCTGCGCGACGCCGAGTCGCTGGTCGTCGGGGCGAAGGTGGGCGACTACAAGCGCGTCCTCGCGGAGATCGGCGCCCGCTTCGCCGACCGCGACCAGGGCGGACGCGGCGCCCAGACCTTCGACCTGCGCACCACCGTGCACGCGGTGACGGCCGTCGAGTCGGCGCTCCTCGACCTCCTCGGCCAGCACCTGGACGTACCGGTCGCCGCCCTGCTCGGCGACGGACAGCAGCGTGATTCCGTACGGGTGCTGGGCTACCTCTTCCATGTCGGCGACCCGGACCGGACCGACCTGGAGTACATCCGGGAGCCGGACTCGGACGTCGACTGGTACCGCGTACGGCACGAGGAGGCCCTGACCCCGGAGGCGATCGTCCGCCAGGCCGAGGCCGCCCACGCCCGCTACGGCTTCCGCGACTTCAAGCTCAAGGGCGGGGTCCTGGCGGGCGCGGAGGAGGTCAGGGCCGTACGGGCGCTGAAGGACCGGTTCCCGGAGGCGCGGATCACCCTTGACCCGAACGGCGCGTGGTCGCTGCGCGAGGCGATCGAGCTGTGCGCGCCCCTGAACGGCACCCTGGCCTACGCCGAGGATCCCTGCGGCGCGGAGGACGGCTACTCGGGGCGCGAGATCCTCGCCGAGTTCCGCCGGGCGACCGGTCTCCCCACGGCGACGAACATGATCGCCACGGACTGGCGGCAGCTGACCCACGCCCTGGCCCTCCAGTCGGTCTCCATCCCGCTGGCCGACCCGCACTTCTGGACCATGCGGGGCTCGGTGCGCGTGGCCCAGCTGTGCAACGCGATGGGCCTGACCTGGGGCTGCCACTCCAACAACCACTTCGACATCTCTCTGGCCATGGTCACGCACTGCGGCGCGGCGGCTCCGGGCGAGTACAACGCCCTGGACACCCACTGGATCTGGCAGGAGGGTCTGGAACGCCTGACGGTCACCCCGCCGAGGATCATCGGCGGCGAGATCGCGGTACCGGACGCGCCGGGTCTGGGCGTCCAGGTGGACATGGAGCGGGTGCTGGCCGCCCACGAGCTGTACCGGGA
>NZ_LIQQ01000601.1 GCF_001418565.1 Streptomyces graminilatus
TACGGCGATGGGGCGCACCCCTCAACCGGGGGTGCGCCCCATCGCCGTACCAGCGGGTCGTCAGGACGCTTACCAGGCGGCGTTGGCCTTGGCCTCGTGCTTCTCCGAGGGCAACAGGATCCACATGGCTATGTAGAGCAGGAACTGCGGGCCGGGCAGCAGACACGAGAGCACGAAGATCACGCGCATCGTCGTCGCGGAAGTGCCGAAGCGCCGTGCCAGCGCGGCACACACTCCGCCGATCATGCGGCCGTTGGTGGGGCGGGCGAGGGCGGTCATGACGTCTCCTGAGTGAGGCGGTGACGGGGGCCGGCTCTTCCGGCCGCCTCGTCTGCGATCTGCACTCAACGTTACGGACGCCGGGTGGACGAAGCGTCGCTCTACGGGGCGATCCCGACCCTGGGAATCGTCGGGGTCATACCCTGAGTCGCGTCATCCGTACGGACGGCCGCCAGGCGTCTGCGGTCGCTCCTGCGGCGGAGCCGCGACCGTACGGCGGGCACCACGGCGACATGCGCGAGGGCCACGCCCACCGTGTTCAGGAGCAGCGAGTCGACGTCCACGACCTGACCGGGTACGCCGGTCTGCAACAGCTCGATGCCCAGCGAGATCAGGGCGCCCGCCATGACCGTACGGAACAGCGAGGCGAGCGGGGAGACGTCGAGCCGTCCGCCCGCCATCGGCAGCAGCACACCCAGCGGGGCCAGCAGCGCGAGCCCCTCCGTGATGCGCCGGGCCGCCTCCGGCCAGCCGAGGGAGAGATCGGCTCGTATGCTCGCGAAGGGCCGCAGGTTGGCGGGCAGTTGCCACAGGACGTCGAGCGGACGCAGCGTGATCCAGGCGACGAGCGCGAGATGGGCGACGAGGAGGACACCTCCCGCCGTACGGATGCGAATGGCCGCGTTTTCGTCGGCCGAGCCATGACGCTGCACGCCCCCCAAGACGCGGTCATCGGCACGATCGGTTCCGGGTTGCCCCCATACAGGGGAGTGAGTCATGTGCCACACGGGAGCCCGCCCGGGCCATGAGGGGCGTGCGGGCGCCCGGGGGGAGCGCTCAGCCGCCGTCCACGCCCGACGACGGCGGTACCTGCGCCCCCGGCCGGGAGCGGACCTCCGGGGTGCACGTGTACCGGCGCAGCGGACCGCTTTCCGGGCCGCCCAGGACGACGGAGCCGTCCCCTTCGGCGGCGGCCGAGTCGGAGAACGTGCAGACGATCTGGGCGAGGGCGTACGAGGACAGCCCGGCCGGGGACGTGCTCAGCCGCAGGGTGTCCTTCGGGTCGCCCGGGCCGGGGCCGCGCACGCTCGTCCCGCCGCGCACGTCGGTCGTGTAGCCCGCCGCGGTCTCGCTCGTCGACGGGGTCCGGGCCAGCTCGTCCAGCAGTCCCTGGGCCACCAGGACGCGCCGCGCGGCCTCGGCCGCGCCGTCCGGGACGCGTACCGCGCGGTCGACGGTGACGAGCTGGGAGGCGCACAGGAGGAACACCTGGACCGGGACTTCCGCGGCCGTCCGCGCGCCGAGGTCCGGCGCGGAGGGGCTGGAGACGCCGGAGAGGGAGCACGGCACGAGGGAGGGCGCCGGACCGAAGTCCGTCGGCACCTCGGTGGCCCGGATCCCGCACCCGGAGAGCAGCACGACGGCGAGCACCGGAAAGGCCGGCCAGACCCGCACACCGCGCACGCCTCGCACACTGGGCACATCGCGCACACCAGGCACGGCCCGTGCGCCTTGTGCAGCCGATCCACCACGCGCGGCCCGTGAGGCGAGCACGCCCCGCACGCCCCGCGCGGGCCGCATGTCTGGCAGGGCCTGTACGTCACGTGCGGGCCGCATGTCTGGCTGGGCCCGCACGTCACGTGCGGGCCGCAGGACTCGCCGGGCCCGTGCGCCGAGCACCGCCCGTACGCCTCGCAGGGCCCGCACGCCGCGCGCGGGGCGCTCGTCTCGCGGGCTGCGTACGTTCGTCACGTGCTCTCCCCGTTGCCGTTCGCGCCGGCCGGCTCGGCCGGTGTCTCCGTCAGTGCCGACGGGTCCCGGGGCAGCCGCAGGGTGAACACCGCGCCGCCCTTCGGGGAGTTGGCGGCGCTGATCGCGCCGCCGTGGATGTGGGCGTTCTCCAGGGCGATGGACAGGCCCAGGCCGCTGCCCTCGGAGCGGGGACGGGACGCGCTCGCCTTGTAGAAGCGGTCGAAGACATGCGGCAGGACGTCCTCGGGGATGCCCGGACCGTGGTCCTGTACCTCGATCAGCAGATCGGCGTCGGACGCACGCACCGACACCCGTACCGGCGAACCGCCGTGCTTGAGGGCGTTGCCGATGAGGTTGGCCAGGATGACGTCGAGGCGGCGCGGGTCGAGCAGCGACATGATGCCGCGCTCGGCGTCCAGTTCGACCGCGTCCAGCCAGGCGCGGGCGTCGATGCAGGCCGTGATCTGGTCGGCGATGTCCACGTTGTCGAGGACCAGCCGGGCGGTGCCCGCGTCGAAGCGGGTGACCTCCATCAGGTTCTCCACCAGGGAGTTGAGCCGCCGCGTCTCGCTCACCACCAGCCGTACCGCCGGTTCGATCATCGGGTCGACGCTGCCGGTCTCCGCGTCCAGCTCCTCTTCGAGGATCTCCGTCACCGCGGTGATCGCGGTGAGCGGTGTACGCAGCTCGTGGGACATGTCCGCCACGAACCGCCGCGAGGCCTCGTCCCGGGCGCTCATGTCGGCGACCCGGGTCTCCAGGGCCTCCGCCGTGTGGTTGAACGTCCGGGCGAGGTCGGCGAGTTCGTCCGTCCCGGAGACCCGCAGACGCGTGTCCAGCTTCCCCTCGCCGAGCCGCCGGGCCGCGACACCGAGGCGCTGCACCGGCTTCAGTACGGTCGTCGCGGCGGCCTGCGCGAGCAGCGCCGAGCCGATCAGCGCGAGGCCGGTGGCGATACCCAGCGACCAGGCAAGGGAGTTGAGGTCCTTCTCCTCCGGTTCCAGCGACTTCAGCATGTAGCCGGTCGGACCGCCGCCGATCACCCTCGTGCCCGCGACCAGGTACGGCTTGTCGCCGGAGATGATCCGCTGCCAGTACAAGTGGTACGGGTACTTGTTGTTCGAGGTGATCGGCTGCTGCCTGCCGACCGCCGTACGCAGCGACTTGGGCACGTCGGACAGCGAAAAGGTGTCCAGCGCCCCGGAGTTGCCGACGAGAGCGTGCCCGTGGCCGTCCTCGACGACCAGCAGCACGCTGAACCCCTGGCTGCCGGCGGCCATCTGGCTCGCCGTGTGCTGGAGTTCGTCCGGTGCGGGGTCGACCGGGAGCGAGCCCGCGCGGTTCTGCATCTCCTGCTGGAAGTCGCGCAGCACCGCGTCCTGCGTACGCGTCAGCACCGCCTCGCGGTTGAGCCAGTACGCGATTCCCGACGCCGACACGGCGGCCGTCAGCGCCACCAGGCCGAAGACCACGACGAGGCGCAGCCGCAGGCTGGTGAAGCGCAGCCCGGAAAGTATCGCCCTGCGTGCCGCGGCCCAGCCGCGGAGCTTGTCCTGCGGTTTCGTCACTGAGGCGAGTCCAGCCGGTAGCCGACGCCGCGGACGGTTCGGATCAGTGTCGGCGACGACGGAACGTCCTCGACCTTGGCGCGCAGCCGCTGCACACACGCGTCCACCAGCCGCGAGTCGCCCAGGTAGTCGTGCTCCCAGACCAGCCGCAGCAACTGCTGCCGGGACAGTGCCTGGCCGGGTCGCCGGCTCAGCTCCAGGAGCAGCCGCAGCTCGGTGGGCGTGAGCTGCAGATCCTCGCCGTTCTTCGTCACCGTCATCGCCGAACGGTCGATGACGAGCGAACCGTAGGTCGCCGAGTCGCTGGACTCCCGCTCCCCGCGCCGCAGTACGGCCCGGATACGGGCGTCGAGCACCCGGCCCTGCACCGGTTTGACGACATAGTCGTCGGCGCCGGACTCCAGCCCGACGACCACGTCGATGTCGTCGCTGCGCGCGGTGAGCAGAATGATCGGCAGTTGGTCCGTGCGCCGGATACGACGGCACACCTCGAAACCGTCGATGCCGGGCAGCATGACATCCAGCACGATCAGATCCGGCCGATGCTCACGCAGCAGCTTCAGACCGTCCTCACCGGTGGCAGCGGTGGCAACCCGGTGACCCTGGCGCGTCAAAGACAGCTCCAGGGCCGTACGGATGGCGTCGTCGTCCTCGATCAGCAACAGGGAAGGCACGGATGCATTCTGGCCCATGGCCGGGCCGGGCTGCGACTGTCAGGTGGTTGTCGGGCGATTTCGGGGTGTAGGCGGCCTTTACCGGGCCACTCCGTGACCCTCCTGTGTTGTCGCGCGTTCCCTGGAAGGGTCGCTGTTGCACGCCTGTGACAGTCGGCGGACACCGTCATGAAGTGGCTTCGGCAAAGTTCTCGGCACAGGCAAGGAAGCACCACGAACCGAGCCGAACACCGGGGAAGTCCACGACGGGGGGCGCGAGATGAGCACGCTGCACAGCACGAGCGCGAACGCAGTGATCACGCGACTGCACGACGTGAACGTGAACCGGGGGGCGGAGAAGTCCGGTGCCGCGATCGGGCGGGGGTGCGTTCGCGGCACCGGGCGTCAGCACACCACGTACATGTCGGTGGTTGACGCTCGCACGGGGGGAAGCGGAAACGGCGCCACGGGGGAAACGGGGCGCACGGGGGCGGCGTACAGGGAGACCACGGGGGAGCGTTGCTCGCTGTCGGAGGCGGAGTTCACCGCCTACGTCCAGGAGCGACGTGCCTCCCTGTACGCGACCGCATACCACCTCACCGGTGACCGCTTCGAGGCCGAGGACCTGCTCCAGAGTGCGCTTTTCTCGACGTACCGCGCCTGGGACCGGATCAGTGACAAGGCGGCGGTCGGGGGCTACCTCCGCCGCACGATGACCAATCTGCACATCAGCGCGTGGCGTCGCCGCAAGCTGAACGAGTACCCGACCGAGGAGCTGCCGGAGACGGCCGGCGACACGGACGCGATGCGCGGCACGGAGCTGCGCGCGGTCCTGTGGCAGGCGCTCGCCCGGCTCCCCGAACTCCAGCGCACCATGCTGGTCCTTCGTTACTACGAGGGCCGCACGGACCCGGAGATCGCGGAGATCCTCGACATCAGTGTCGGCACGGTGAAGTCCAGCATCTGGCGGTCGCTCCGCCGGATGCGTGAGGACGAGGTCCTCAGCTTCGGCCGTGACGAGGAGGAATCCTTCGGGGAGCTTGTCGCCTGAAGGTGTGGGGGGAACCACCGCTCAACGGGGGAGCGGTAAACGGGGGAAAGTCTGTCTCGTATACACATCGGACGCTGACGACGAATAGAGA
>NZ_LIQQ01000602.1 GCF_001418565.1 Streptomyces graminilatus
CCTTCGCACCCGTCCCCGTCGCCGCCCCCGGGCAACCTGCGGGCCCGCCTCACCTCCTTCGTCGGCCGGGAGACGGACATCGAGGCCATCCGGGGCGACCTCGCCACCGCCCGGCTCGTCACCCTGCTCGGCCCCGGCGGCGCCGGGAAGACCCGCCTGTCCCAGGAGGCCGCCGAAGCGGTACGGGACGGGGCGTGGAGCGGGGTCCCGGACGCCGCGCCCGACGGCGTATGGCTGGCCGAACTCGCGCCCGTCGTCGACCCGGACGCCGTGCCCGAAGCCGTGCTCACCGCTGTCGGTGCCCGGGAGACCGTGCTGCGTGGAGCCGGTGTCGACGAACTGCGCGCCGCCTCCGGCGAACGCCACGACGACCCCCTCGTACGCCTCACCGAGCACTGCGCCAACCGGCGGATGCTGATCCTCCTCGACAACTGCGAGCACGTCGTCGACGCCGCCGCGCACCTCGTCGCGGAGCTGCTGGCGCGCTGCCCGGGAGTCACCGTGCTCGCCACCAGCCGTGAACCCCTGGGCGTACCAGGGGAGTTGGTGCGTCCCGTCGAGCCGCTGCCCGAGCCCGTCGCGCTCCGGCTGCTCGCCGACCGAGGGGCGGCGGCCCGGCCCGGGTTCCGGGTCGAGGACGACCCGGAGGCCGCCGCCGAGATCTGCCGGCGCCTCGACGGGCTGCCGCTCGCCATCGAACTGGCCGCCGCCAGGCTGCGGATGCTGTCGCCGCGCCAGATCGCCGACCGGCTCGACGACCGTTTCCGGCTGCTCACCAACGGCAGCCGTACCGTCCTGCCCCGCCAGCAGACCCTGCGTGCCGTCGTCGACTGGTCCTGGGACCTGCTCGACACGGACGAACGGGACGTCCTGCGGCGGCTGTCCGTCTTCGCGGGCGGCTGCGACCTGCCCGCAGCCGAGGCGGTGTGCGGTCCCGTCGCGCTCGAAGCGCTCGGCTCACTCGTCGACAAGTCCCTTGTGGTGGCCGCCCCTTCGGGCGAGGACGGGACCGGCGCGATGCGCTACCGGCTCCTGGAGACCGTCGCCGAGTACGCCGGTGAGCGCCTCGACGAGTCGGGCGCCCGCCCCGGAGCCGAGCGCGCGCACCTCACCTACTACCGCGAACTCGCCCGTACCACCGACCCGTTGCTGCGCGGCCCCGGCCAGCTCGCCGCGCTCGACGTGTTCCAGCTGGAGAGCGAGAACATCCGCGCGGCCCTCCGCCACGCCGTCGTCGCGCGAGACGAACAGGAGGCGATCTGCCTGGTCCTGTCGGCCTCCTGGTACTGGCAGATGCGCGATCTGCGGCTCGCCGGCCGCAACTGGTCCCGCGAGGTCATGAACCTCGGCCCCGACCCCTTCGCCCTCCCGGTCCGCCCCGCCCAGCCGGTGTGGGAGCGCTGCACGGACACCCCGCCCCCCTGGCACGGCGAGGCTCTCCAAGAGGCCCGGCGTGGTGTCCACCTCATCCATCTCGCCTCCATGGACATGGAGTTGGAGGCCTGGCAGACGCCGGAGGGCCGGCAGAAGCTGCGCGCCATCACCGAGGTCTACGACCCCGGAGCCCCACAGGCCTGCCGCTACCCCGGCCTCCTCTGGTTCTACGCGGTCATGCTCACCCGCGACATGGAGTGGCTCAGCGTCATCGTCACCGAGTCCGTGCGCACCTGCCGCGAGGCGGCCCCCGGCTACGAGTGGGAACTCGCCGCCTGTCTGCAGATGCGCGCCAACATCCTTGCCAACCGCAGCGACTGGGCCGGTGACGCGACCCGCGACGCCGACGAGTCGCTGGAGATCTTCCGCCGCCTCGGGGACGCCTGGGGCGCCGCCGAGGCGCTCTCCGCGCGCGGCGAGGCCCATGAACGCAGGGCCGAGTACGACGCCGCCGCCACCGACTACCGGGACGCGATGGAACTGGCCGAACAACTCGGCGCCCGCGCCCAGACGACCGTACTCGCCGCCCGCCTCGGCAACGTGTTCATCGAGGCCGGCCGGACCGACGAGGGCGAGCAGATGCTGCGCGACGTGATCGAGAAGGCGGCCGGGATGGTCAACGAGGCCATGCCCGCCGCCCGGCTCTACCTCTCGGCCTGGCTCGGCATCACCGACCGGGTCCCCGAGGCACGTGAGCAGATCCGGCTGCTGCGCGAGGAGTTCAGGGCCGCCTCGTTCGTCGTCTTCGACGCGTTCATCCTCGGCGCGGAGTCCTGGCTGGACGTCGTGGAGGGCCGGTACGAGGACTCCCTGGTCAAGGTGCGACAGGCGGCGGCCCGCGCCGACGACGACCTGTCCCGCGCCATCGCCCCCCATCTGCGCCCCACGATCCTGACCACCGGCGCCGTCGCCCTCACCGGAGCCGACCCGGGCCGCGCCCGTGACGCGGCCCGCTGCCTGGGCGCCGCCGACGGCCTGCTGCCGCCCGGCCATGTCTCCGGACGCGTGGAGCGGGAAGTCCGCCGCCGTGCCGTCCGCGCGGTCCGTGACGTGCTCGGCGACGAGGCGTACGAGGCCGCGTACGCCGAAGGCGGTCGCCTCTCCCCCGAGGAGGCGACCGCCCTCATCTGACGGCAAGGTCAGCTCTTCGTACGGAACTTGTGGATGGCGACCGGCGCCATCACCGCCGTGATGGCCACCGACCAGCCGACGGTCACCCACAGGTCGTGCGCGACCGGGCCGCCCACCATCAGTCCGCGCGCCGCGTCCGCGAGCGTGGACAGCGGGTTGTAGTCGGTGAACGCCTGGAGCCAGCCCGGCATCGACTTCGTCGGGGCGAAGATCGACGAACCGAACTGGAGCGGGAACAGCACCAGGAAGCCCATCGCCTGCACGGACTGCGCGCTCTTCAGCATCACGCCCAGGGTGAGGAACACCCACATGATCGACGAGGCGAACAGGGTGGACAGACCCACGGCCGCGAACAGGCCGGCCCAGTGATGGATCTCGAAGCCGACCAGTACGGCGACGATCAGCAGGATGGTGGTCGCGAACAGCATCCGGATCAGCTCGACCGAGATCTTGGCGAACAGTACCGAGCCGCGCCCGATCGGCAGGGACCGGAAGCGGTCCATGACACCGGAGTTGAAGTCCTGGCAGAACCCGGTGCCGACGCCCTGGGACAGCGTCATGCTCATCATCGCGATCATGCCGGGAATCACATACTGCACATACCCGTCCTGCCCGCCGCCCAGGGCCTGCCCGATCGAGCCGCCGAAGACGAACACGAACAGCAGGGTGAAGACGATCGGCATCAGCAGCGCGTCGGCCATCGACTCGGGGTCCTGCCGGATCCACAGCAGGTTGCGGCGGATGAGGGCGCCGGTGTGGCGCAGATGCCCGCGCAGCGGAATCCGGACGTCGCCCTGGACGTCCTTCACGGTCGTGTTGGTGGTCGGGTTCGCGGTCGCGGTGCTCATACGGCGACCTCCTCTCGGGCGTCGGCGGGGGTGGCGGTGTCGTCCTGCGGGCCACTGGCACGATGGCCGGTGAGGGACAGGAACACCTCGTCCAGGCTGGGCAGTTCGGTGGAGATCGAGGAGATCGTGATCCCGCGCGCGACGACCGCGCCGGTCACGGCGGTGAGCTGCTCGTCGCTCAGGATCGGCACCAGGACACTGCCGTTCTCGGCGTCCACGGTCGTGGTGGCGAGACCGGTGATGCCCAGCTCGTCGAGATCACGGGCGAGCGGGCGCAGTTGCTGCGGGTCGGCCGGGCGGACGCGCAGGGTACGGCCGCCGACCTTCGCCTTCAGCGCGTCGATGGCACCCTCGGCCACGACCTTCCCCCGGTCGATGACGGTCAGTTCGGAGGCGAGCTGTTCGGCCTCCTCCATGTACTGGGTGGTGAGCAGTACGGTCACCCCGTCGCCGACCATCCGCTTGACCTCGCCCCAGACCTCGTTGCGGGTACGGGGGTCGAGCCCGGTGGTGGGTTCGTCGAGGAAGAGGACGGTGGGCCGGCCGATCATCGAGGCGGCCAGGTCGAGCCGCCGCCGCATACCGCCGGAGTAGGTGCTCGCCGGGCGCTTGGCCGCGTCGGTGAGCGAGAACCGCTCCAGCAGCTCGTCGGCCCGGGAGCGGGCGTCCTTGCGGGACAGGTCCAGCAGCCGCCCGATCATGTAAAGGTTCTCCCAGCCCGGGAGCTTCTCGTCCACGGAGGCGTACTGCCCGGTCAGTCCGATCACCCGCCGCAGTTGCCGGGGCTGGCTCAGGACGTCGTACCCGGCGACGGTCGCGTGCCCCGAGTCGGGCCGCAGCAGGGTGGAGAGGATGCGTACGAGGGTGGTCTTGCCGGCGCCGTTGGGTCCGAGCACACCGAGTACGGTGCCTTCCCGGACGTCCAGGTCGACGCCGTCCAGCGCCTTGGTCTCGCCGTAGTGCTTGACCAGCCCCCGCACGGAAACGGCACTCTTGGCCCCGCTGGCGGGGTGGTTGTCGATTCGCGTCATGAACCGAACCTGTCACCCCCCACCGACAAACCACCTACAGCCCACCGACAGACCGCCTACAGACCACAGACAGCGGCCTTCCCGTCAGGCCGGCACCATCTCAGCCTGTTGGGGGGTGCCCCTCCGGGGGAGTTTGAGGACGAGGCCCCTTC
>NZ_LIQQ01000603.1 GCF_001418565.1 Streptomyces graminilatus
GTGTATAAGAGACCGGTCGGGGCCGTGGCCGGGGCCGAGGCCGGGCAGGGTGAACTCCGGGTCGTCGTCTTCGTCAAAGCGTGTGGTCAAGGCTTTTCCTCAGGTGGGCGCGGAGGAGTTCACGGGCCGCGTGGAGGTCGGCCTTGATGGTTCCTTCCTTCCGTCCGGTCAGTACGGACACTTCCCGGATGGGCATGTCAGCGTAGTAGTGGAGCAGGATCGGGACGCGCAGTCGTTCCGGGAGGGACTGGACCAGGAGGCGGATGGAGGGGTCCGACGGGTCGGTGTGGGGGTGCAGGGCGGCTTCCGAGGTCACATGGCGCATGGCTCTGCGCTCGCGTTCCATTTTGCGCCAGTGGTCCCGGACGATGTTCGCGGCCGTCACATAGAGGAAGCCGCGCGGTTCGTCGACCGACGTCCAGCGCGCCCAGAGGCGGGTGAACGCCTCCGAGGCGATCTCGTGGGCCGTCTCGTCGTCGTCGACAAGACGGCGGCACCAGCCGGCCAGGCGCGGGTAGAGGGCGGCGAACAGCTCGGACGCTGCCTTGTCGCGGGACCGTTTCAACGCTCTCCATGGTGCTGTTGCCACCGGCGTGGCACTCGTGGGGCTCGTGGGGCTGGAAGGGCTCAAGGGGCTCGTAGGGCTCGTCGGGGAGGACGGCGGGCCGGCGGCGTACGTTCCGGCGGCCCGCCGTCCTCTGTGATCCAGTGCGGTCACCGGGTCGTGGACGACGTCAGCGTGGCGAAGGCGATCACGTTGTCGAGGTAGCCGCTCCCGTCCCGGGGGCCGCCGCACGTGATGAGCCGGAGCTCCGGACGGTCCACGTTCCCGTAGACGTCGTCCGTCGGGAATTCGGCCTTGGCCACCGTCCGCATGGAGGTGACCGTGAACTCCGTCTCCGTGCCGTTCTCCAGCCGCGCCACGATCCTCTCGCCCCGGCGCAGCCGCGCGAGGTCGCGGAAGACGCCGTCCCCGTACGCGCCGACCGTGACATGCCCGAGGATCACCGACGGGCCGGTCTGCCCCGGCGTCGGCGAGTGCTCGTACCAGCCCGCCTGGTCGTGATCGGTGATCGGGGGCACCTGCACCGTGCCGTCGGTCGACAGCCCCAGCCGCATGACCGGGGTGTCGACCCCGAGGGCCGGTATCCGCAGCCGGACGGGGGCCGAACGGCCCACCGGCCGCGCGGACTTGGCGGAGCCGGAAGCGGAGGTGCGCTTGCCCGCGGTCGACGGCGGGGGCGGCTGGGCCGCTCCTCCGGTGGCGTCGGGGCCCGGGGGCCCCGACGTCCGTACGCCCTCGCCGCTGGAGAAGGCCGCGGAGCAGCCCACGAGCAGCGAGGCCGCGGCGGCCGTGGCTCCCGTGCCGAACGCGCGCCTGGAGAGCACGGTCACGCTCCGGTCGCCCGCCGACGGCGTACGACGAACACTGCGGCGCCGGCCACGGCGAACGCTGCGGCGGCGCCCCCGCCGATCAGTGCCCCCGGCGTTCCGGAGCCGGACGACTCCAGCGTCACCCCGGTGTTGGGGGCGCCCTTCGGAACTACGGCGACCGCGGCCGGGGCCTGGTGGGCGTCCTTGGTGGGGGCCACGCCGGGAACCGGGGTGGCCGCCCCGGAGGGGGCGTCGGACGGAGCCTGGGTCGGTGCCACGCTCGGTTCGGCGCTCGGCTGCACGGTGCTGGGGACCGCAGTCGGAGTGCCGTCCGCGAACGCGGGCGCGGTGCCCGCGAGTACGGCGGTGGCCGCGAGTGCCACGGCGCTGAGGACGGTACGACGCACGGTACTGCGCATGGGATCGCTCTCTTTCGTCGGTCCGTCCGGAAGTGACGGATCGTGCGCAGAGACGAGCCGGCGCGGGAACGCGTTGTAAAGAGATGGCAAAGCCGCCGGAGGGGCAACTCCCGGCCGGGGCTGCCCGTTCAGGCTCGCTGCTCAGGCGGGCGCATCCCTCAACTCCGCCTCCTCCGCCTCCTCCGCCTCCTCCGCCTCCTTCAACTCCTCCAACTCCTTCAGGAACGGGATCAGCGCCGCGTTGACCTCGTCCGGGCGTTCTTGTTGCGTCCAGTGGCCGCAGCCCTTCAGCAGCACCGGGTCACGCCGCAGGTTGGGCATCAACGTCGGTAGCTGCGAGATGAGTTGAGGTGTGCCCGGGAACGCCGGCACCAAGTCCCGGTCGCCGTAGACGTACAGCGCGGGCGGGCTGACCACCGCGCCGTGCCAGGCCGCCGTGAGTTCCCAGTTGCGGTCGATGTTGCGGTACCAGTTGAGGGCGCCGGTGAAGTCGCCCGCGAAGCTGTCGGTGAGGTGGTCGAGGTCCGACTCCGTCAGCCAGGACGGGAGTTGCTCCGGGTCGGGCATCGTGTCCAGCCAGCCCTGGCCGGGCTCGACGAGCGGCTGCCTGCCGTCGCCGGAGGCGGGGTTGTCGCCGGAGACGCCGTACAGGGCCTTGCGGAGGGTGGTGCGCGGGTCGCGGGCCAGTTCCGCGTCGGCGACACCGGGCAGGTTGAAGTAGTTCCAGTAGAAACGGCCGCCGAACATCGCGTCCATCACGCCGAGCGGGCGCCGGGTGCCCCGGAACGGCGGCGGCACGCTCAGCCCGGCCACCCCGCGCACGACGTCCGGCCGCAGCAGCGCGGTGTGCCAGGCCACCGGCGCGCCCCAGTCGTGCCCGACGACGTACGCCGTCTCCTCACCGAGCGCGTGGATCAGCCCGACCACGTCGCCGACCAGGTGCAGGATGCTGTACGCGGACACGTCCTCGGGGCGGTCGCTGCCGCCGTATCCGCGCTGGTCGGGGGCGACGACCCGGAAGCCGGCGGCGGCCAGCGGCCCGAACTGGTGGCGCCAGGAGTGCCAGGACTCGGGGAAGCCGTGCAGCAGCACGACGAGCGGGCCCTCGCCGGCCTCCGCGATGTGCAGTTGGATGCCGTTCACGTCCACCATGCGATGCTCGATGCGATTTTCTGTCGCGCGATGGTCAACGCTCTGGAGCTCGGGCTCGGCCAGGGTGTGGTTTTCAGCCATGACGCAAAGGGTATGCCGCACAGGGTATGTCGCAAAGGGTAAGTGTTGCTAACGCAACCGGAATTCCTGAGTTCTGGCCGAGAACAGTTCCGCCTGCCGGTCGCCCGGGAGGTTGCCGAGGCGGACCAGGTGCGGGGCGAACGCGAGGGCGTGCGCGCGGGCCGCCTCCTTCGCCGCCCACACCGCCCGTACCGTGCCTTGCACCCCCTCCGGCGGATACGACGCGATGACGCGCGCGCGGTCGACGGCAGCCGCCAACACCCCACCGGACGCGGTCACTTCACTCACCAGCCCGATCTCGTACGCCCGCGCCGCCGACATCCGCTCCGCCGTCCCCATCAGCGCCATGCGCGCGATCTCCCCGTACGGCATCCGCTGCGCCATGCCCATCGACTCGTACGCGCTGACCATGCCGTACGTGGTGTGCGGGTCGAAGAAGGTCGCGCCCGGGTCGGCGACGACGAACTCCGACTCCGCGAGGAGATAGAAGGCGCCGCCGCACGCCATGCCGTTCACGGCGGCGATCACCGGCTTCCAGAGGTCGTTGGCCTTCGGCCCGATCCTCTCCAGCGGATCGTCGATGGTGTAGGGAGAGTTGGGCTGCGGGACGACAGCGGTCCGGTCCAGGCCGGTGCAGAAGGCGCGCGGCCCGGCTCCCGTGAGGACGACGGCCCGTACGGTGTCGTCGAAACGCAACTCCTGCCAGGTGGCGGCCAGTTCGGTGGCCGTGGCGAGGTCGATGGCGTTCAGCTTCTGCGGCCGGTCGAGGGTGACGACAGCGACCCCGGTGTCCTTGTCGGCCGACACACGCATGCTCACGGTCGCTCCAGGATCCACTGCGGAAGCCCGGCGGCGGAGAAGACGACCTGCACCCGCGCGCCGATGCGAATCCGGTCGGGGGAGAGGGAGTTGAGGGGCGCGTCGGGGCCGGTGACGAGATTGCCGACCAGCCGGATGCGAGGCGCGTCCGCCAGCTCGACGACGATCACGTTGTACGGGGCCAGCTCCGCGTAGTCCGGGAGGAGCGGCGGATGCGGGACGACGTACGACCAGACGCGTCCGCGTCCGCTGACCGGGCGCCACTCGCTCGCGAAGGACTGGCAGTGCGGGCAGCAGGGCCGGGGCGGGAAGCGGGGCTCAGCGCAGTCGGCGCAGGCCTGGACGCGGAGTTCGCCCTGAGCCGCGTACTCCCAGAAGGGGGCGCCGTCCTCATCGATGACCGGTGTCAGCATGTCGTTCGTCTCAACTCCTCAGGAGAAGCGCGGAGGTGGGGACGCCCTCGCCCGCGGTGACCAGGCAGGTCGAGGCGTCCGGGACCTGGGCGGTGCTGGTGCCGCGCAGTTGCCGTACGCCCTCGGTGATGAGGTTGAAGCCGTGGACGTACGCCTCGCTGAGACCACCGCCGCCGGTGTTGATCGGCAGCCGGCCGCCGCTCTCCAGGGCGCCGCCCTCGGTGAAGGCGCCGCCCTCGCCGCGTCCGCAGAAGCCGTAGCCCTCCAGGGAGAGGGGTATGAGGGCGGTGAACGCGTCGTAGAGCTGGGCGACCTGGACGTCGTCCGGGGTGAAGTCGGCGTGTTTCCACAGGTGCCGGGCGGCTGTCCAGGCCGGGCCGGTCAGCGGGTCGTCGTTCCAGTAGTTGACCATGCCGTGGTGCTGGGCGGGCAGGCCCTGGGCGGCGGAGTGGATGTAGACGGGGGTGCGACGGCAGTCCCGCGCCCGCTCGGCGGAGACGACCACACAGGCCAACGCCCCGTCGGTCTCAAGGCAGTTGTCGAAGAGGCAGAGAGGTTCACTGATCCAGCGGGAGGTCATGTACATCTCGCGGGTGAGCGGACGGTCGTACATGATCGCGGCCGGGTTCTGGTTCGCCCGGTTGCGGCAGGCGAGGGCGACGTTGAAGAGGTGGTCGCGGGTCGTGCCGTACTCGTGCATGTGGCGGCGCGTGAGCATGGCGATCTCGTCGGAGGGCCGGAGGAGCCCGAAGGGGCGTGTCCACTGGGCGGGGGTGGGGAGTTGGGTGCTGGTGTTCCGCCAGGGCCTCGGTCCGGACCCCCTCTTCCGGGACCGCCAGGCAACCCCGACCGTGGCCTGCCCGGTGGCTATCGCGGTGGCGAGATGGGCCACGGTGGCGCAGGAACCGCCGCCGCCGTAGCCGACCTTGGAGAAGAAGGTGAGATCACCGAGACCGAGCGCCTTGGCGACCTCGACCTCGTCGGTCTCCTCCATGGTGTAGGAGGCGAGGGCGTCGACCTCGGCGGGCGCGATGCCCGCGTCGTCGAGCGCGGCGAGGATCGCACGGCACGCCAATGTGCGTTCGTTCTCCGGGAGTTGGCGGGCAAAGGACGTCTGCCCGATCCCGGCGATGGCGGTGGCGTCCTTGATGCCGGGAAGACCGGTGGAGTGCTTCCTGCTCCCGGCCGTTACTGGTGCGACTGCCATGACTGCACACACCTCCGCGTGAGTGCCCGGCTGCTGACAGGCCGTCAGGTTACAGCTAATCTGACGGTCCGTCAGCTCTTGTGTACAGGGCCGTTGAGGGCCGTCGCGGGGCGTTGTCGGGTGATGTGAGGAGGCGGGGACTGTGCGCGGTGACGTGGAGTGGGGCAGCATTCCGGGGCTGGTCCGGGCGGCGGTCGAGCGGTACGGCGACACCGAGGCGGTCGTGGACGGACGTACCCGCGTCTCGTACGCCGAGTTGGGCGCGCGGGTGGAGCGCGCGGCGGCGGCCTGCGTGGCGAGTGGGGTGGCGGCCGGTGACCGGGTGGCGATCTGGGCGCCCAACTCCCTTGACTGGATGGTGGCCGCGCTGGGCGCGGTGTCGGCGGGCGCGGTGCTCGTACCGCTGAACACGCGCTTCAAGGGGGCGGAGGCGGCGTACGTAATGGCGCGCAGCGGGGCGAGGCTGCTGTTCGTGACGGGGACGTTCCTGGGCACGTCGTACGTGGCCTCGCTGCGGCGGGCGGCGGGGCACGGTGACGGGCGGGGCCCGCTGGCGGGGCTGCCGGAGCTGTCGGACGTGGTGGTGCTGGGGGAGGACGCGCCGACTGAATTCCGTACGTGGAAAGACTTCCTGGCGGGCGGCGAGGGGATGGACCCGGCGGTCGTCCGCGCACGGGCGGAGGCGGTGGACGGCTCCGCCCCCTCGGACATCGTCTTCACCTCCGGCACGACGGGACGCCCGAAGGGGGCGGTGATCACGCACGCGCAGTCGCTGCGGGCGTACGAGACCTGGTGCGAGTTGGCGGGACTGCGGGCGGGCGACCGCTACCTCGTCGTGAACCCGTTCTTCCACACCTTCGGCTACAAGGCAGGGGTGTTGGCGTGTCTGATGCGGGGCGCGACGCTGATCCCGCAGCCGGTGTTCAACGTCGACACGGTGCTGGCGAACGTGGCGGCGGAGCGGGTGTCGGTCCTCCCCGGCCCCCCGACACTCCTCCAGTCGGTCCTGGACCACCCCTCCCGGTCCGCGTACGACCTGTCGAGCCTGCGGCTGGTGGTGACGGGGGCGGCGGTGGTGCCGTTGCGGCTGGTGGAACGGTTGCGTACGGAGCTGGGGGTGGCGACGGTCCTGACGGCGTACGGCCTGTCAGAGGCGAGCGGCATCGTGACGATGTGCCGCCGTGGAGACGCGGCCCCGGTGATCGCCTCAACATCCGGGCGGGCGATTCCGGGGGTCGAGGTGAGGGTCGAGGCGCCGGTGGGCGAGCCCGGGGAGGTGCTGGTGCGGGGCTTCAATGTCATGCGCGGGTACTTCGAGGACGCGGAGGGCACGGCTGAAGTGCTCACGGGGGGTGGGTGGTTGAGGACGGGCGACGTGGGCGTACTGGACGCCGACGGCAACCTGCGGATCACCGACCGCCTCAAGGACATGTTCATCGTGGGCGGCTTCAACGCGTACCCGGCGGAGATAGAGCAGCAGCTCGGCCTGCATCCGGATGTGGCGGACGTGGCGGTGATCGGCGTCCCGGACGGGCGGCTGGGGGAGGTCGGGAAGGCGTATGTGGTGCGGCGGCCGGGGGTGTCTTTGACGGGGGACGATCTGATTGCTTGGGCGCGGAGGGAGATGGCGAATTACAAGGTGCCGAGGGTGGTGGAGTTTGTGGGTGGGCTGCCTCGGAATGCGAGTGGGAAGGTGGTCAAGGGGGAGTTGCGGGATGAGGGCTGAGGGAGGGACTCCGTTCAGCCCTTTTCCTTGCGCCGCAACCGGAGCATTAAGGCCATGAACGCATCGGAACAGATATTTGTGGGCCTCTTGGTGATCCGGTCCCCGCTGTCGTATCCATCGTCACGATTGATCTGTATCCACGCCAAGGGACTCCAGGAACGGCAGGTACGCCGCCTCGACCCGGCGGGCATTGCGGCGTACGAGTGTGCGGACGTCGTTCGGCCATGTGCCGTTGTAGATATCGGTGAGGAAAGATTGGCCCCTGGCGTCGAAGATGGCGCTCAGCCAGGGGTAGCGCTTGCGTGCGCCGGGTGGGCCGATGACGGCCCAAGCCCAGTGCAGCGCCAGCAGTGCGGTGGCGGGGTCCTGTGTCGGTTCGCCCTTGCGGACAGCTCGAATGATGGCCGCGTGTTCCTTCCTGGTCATGTTCTCCCAGGTGACGCGGGATTTCTCGCTCACCCAACGCGGATCCGACATCAGGACTTCCTTTACCGCTTGTCGATTTTCACTGTGAACCGTTCAGGAGCAGCCGAAGCTGAAGCCGCACATGTATTTGGCAATCGAATACCCCACGACCCTCACCAAATACCGGTGCACGCCGATCATGATCCGCTCGAACGTCTTGGCTCCGGCACCCCCGACGAGGCCGCTGAGCATCGCGGACACGAGCATGGTGACGATGATGCCTGCGACGGTCTTGAAGGTCGCGGACTTCTTCCGGTGGACGGCGTAGATGAGTGCAGCCGCTCCCTGCATGATGAAGCCTACCGCTCCGCAGAAATCGCAGAATTCGAGCAGTCCGGAGGTCAGAAAGCTACCGATGCCGTCAAGGGTGTCGGCGAAGTTCTGCCACGAGTCGAACGTATGGTAGAGCTGGCTGATGTAGTGCTTGATGTGGTCCTTCAGCCAGGTGATGGGATGGCAGACGACCTTCGGGCCGATGCACCACTTTCCGTTGAGGTCGAAGTCATTGACCGGGTCCTGTGCCGCGTACTCATAGGCGTTGGCGCTGCCGCCGGCGACGGGGTCCGCCTGTAGGAAGCGTCCCGTGGTCGGGTCGTAGACACGCACGCCCATCAGGGTCAGGCCCGTCGGGGTCTCCGAGGAGCGTTGATCCGAACCGAGCCAGCCGTAGCGGCTCGTGCCGGTCGTGTTGCCGAACTCGTCGTAGTTGTGGGCGGTCGCCGTGGTGCTGCTGATGTCGAGTTGGACGGCATTGTCACCGTGCAGGTTGGACAGCTGGAGAGTGGTTCCGCCGGTCGCCGTGGTGGTGGCGGCCAGGTCCCCGTTCAGATCCAGGACGTTGCGGGACACGGCGCCGCCGAACTCGCTGGTCCAGGTCGGGTCGTCGCTGTCGTCTCCGTAGTGGTTGATCCCGCTCGACGTGGTGGACCAGGTGCCGCCGCTCAGTGTCTGTGTGGTCCAGGAGGCCAGGCGGTGCGCGGCGTCGAGAGACCAGGTCTGCTGGGTGGTGCCGGTGGTTTCCTGGCGCAGCAGGTCGTTGTTGTAGTACGCCAGCGTGGCACCGCTCGGCATGGCCGTGGTGCGGCCGAACGCGTCGTAGGTGTAGCCGGAGTCGCTGATCCGGTCCGCGCTGTCGTAGGTGTGAGTGGTGGTCGTGGTGGTGGTCGTGGAGCTCGTGGTGTCGGCGCAGTCGGCGGTGCTGGTGGCTGTCGCGAGTGAGGTCCGGTTGAAGCCGGTGTTGCCGTCGAAGCCGTAGCTGCGCGTCGTGCAGGCGCTGCCGGTGTCGTCCTGCGCCTGGGTGAGACGTCCGGCCGCGTCGTAGCTGTACGTGCTGGTGGTCATCGAGCCGTTGTTCTCGGCGTGACCGATCTGCTCGCCGGTGACCGCGTAGTCGGCGCTGTCGTCCAGCACGGTGGTACCGGACGAGTTCGCGTAGAGGCGGTCGGTTCGCTCGCCGGCCGGGTCGAACCTCTGCGTGAGGGTGTAGCCCCCAGGCAGCTTCTCGCCCGTGAGGTTGCCGTCGGCGTCATAGCCGGTGGCGGTGAAGGTGCCCGCCACGGAGTCGGTCGCCGTCTTCGACAGCCCGGTGGTCGAGTCGTATGTGTACGTGGTCGTGGACGGCGCCGAGTCGGTCACCGTGAGAGGTCGGTCCTGGCTGTCGAACACGGTGGTGGAGGTGTTGCCAGTGCCGTCGTCGTACGAGGTCTGGCGGCCGAGTTCGTCATAGGTGGCCGTGGTGGTGTCGCCGTTCGACGTCACCGAGGCCACGGCACCGGTGCCGCTGTCGTAGGTGTACGTGGTGCTCGGGGTGCCGCTGCCGCTGCCGCCGGTGATGTCGACCTTGGTGATGCGCTCGGCGTCGTCGTGGGTCGTCGTGGTGGTGCGGGTGGCGCCGTTGGCGGTCTCGGTCAGGGTGGCGACGCTGCCGTAGCGGTCGTAGGTGTACGCCTTGGTGACAAGCTGGCTCGGGTTGGAGCCACCACCGGTGATGTCCCCTGCCGGGGCAGAGGTACACAGCAGGTCCGCCCACTCCGGTCGGCCCTTGCAGGTGCCGCTGCCGCTGCCCGACCAGTAGGTGTTGACAGTCGTCCCGGTGGCGGAGCCGCTGGAGGTCGACTTGGCCTGGCTGGCGAGGTTGCCGTCGCTGTCGTAGGTGTAGGTGGTGGTGATGGCCCGGCCCGACGGGTCGACGACGCTGGTCAACTGGAGACCTGTCGTCCAGTCGTACGTGCTGGCCGTCTTCTGCTGGTCGGCGTCGGACGGGTAGCCGTCGACCACGGCGGCTGTCGTGGTGGAGGTCAGCATGTCGGAGACGTGCGCGGTGCTCGGCCGGTCCTCGTCGTAGCTGTCCCCCGTTTTCTGGCGGGCCAGCACCTCGGCGCCCGCGGCCAGATCGGCGGCGCTGGTGCCGCCGGACAGTGCGTGCTTGAGCGTGACCGTGTGCAGAGGGCCGGATACGTCCGACAGCAGCGTGGCACCGTCGGTACCGGTGGTGTAGTGGGTGACTGTCGCCAGCAGGTCGGCCGCGTCGGCGGTGCTGTTGGCGTTCGCGATCGCGCCGGCGAGCAGCGGGTCGCTGCTGGTGGCGGTACCGAGTGCCAACTCGCGGTTGGCAGCGGTCAGTTCACGGGTGACGTTGCCCTTGTCGTCGTACTCGGTGGTGGTGATGTGACCGCCCGGGTTGGCGGTGTTCACCTCACGTCCGCTGGTGTCGAGGTAGACGATGGTGGCCTTGTCGTAGTCGCCCGAGCCGAGGCTCGCTCCGTTGTGGGACGACGGGACCGAGTCGGCGGGGAAGACCGCCGTGCCGTGCGTCGGGTTGTCGGTCTGGCCCCATGTCGCCGTGGTGGAGGCGCCCAGTGCGTTGGGAGCCGAGGAGCCAGTGACCGGGACGTCGTAGACGACACTGGTGGTCGCCTTGCCGCCGTCGGTGGTGGACGTGGTGCCCGCCTTCAGGGTCGGCCGGGAGGCTGACACCAGCATGCCGTCGCCCGCGTCGCCGTTGGAGCCGACCGTGTCGTAGGCGAAGGTCCACGGCAGTTGACCGGGGTCGGTCTCGGTGACGACCCGGCCCGCGCTGTCGTAGGTGTACGAGGTTTTCAGCGCCGGGCTGATCCGCGGGTCCCACGCGTCGGCGAGTTGGCCGCCGGCGTTGTAGTCGTACGACTCGACGGTTGTGGACGTGGCGGCGGAACCGCCTGCCTCGGTGGCCCAGAGCTTGAGCTGCTTGACCTGTCCCGTGTAGTCACCGGCCGCTGACGAGGTCGCCGTGGTGGAGGACGCGTAGACGAACTCCAGCACCCGGCAGCCCTTCGTGGACGGGTCGGAGGCGCAGGCCGAGGCCGGCACCGCACTGCTCGGGGCTATGACGTACTTCGGCTCGGCCAGGACCGCGCCGTCGGATCGCGTCACGGCCTGCGACACCACGGTCGTGGTGTTCGCGGGGTCGTCGCTGACCGCGTACGACGTGGCGAGCTGCCAGGTCGGGGCCATGCCGGAGACCTTGCTGAAGGTCGCCTTCGTGCCGTCGGAGTCCGTCAGGGTGAATGAGCTGCCCGACACCGTCCCGGCCAGGGTGTACTCCTCCGAGCCGGTCTGCGATGCCCAACTGCCGTTGCTGGACAGCGAGAAGCCGGTCGATTTCCCCGAGGCGTCGATCAGGGAGACCGACGTGCTGGACGTCTCCTTGATGTACGACCAGTCGGAGGTCGCGGCTGTGATGCCCGAGATCCAGTTGGGGCCGTAGATCGCGACCTGGCCGACCTGGTGCGCGGCGGCCTGCGGGGCACGGGACGAGAACGACCGGCTCGCGATCGCGCCGAAGTCGGACGCGTCGGTGGCGGACAGACCGTAGTCACCGGTGAGGAGGTTGACGGCGCCCGGGCCGACGTTGACCGGCGGCGCGTTGTCGGCCTTGCCGCCGAGGGTGACCGTGGCCGAGTCGGTGCCGTAGGTGTTGGTGCCGTCCGTGAACAGTGCCCGCACCTGCACGGGACCGTCGTCGGCGAGCTGGCTGGTCGCCGCCCAGGTGAGGTCGCCGGGGTTCGCGGAGGAGGAGAAGGAGACCGGCCAGGAAGAGATCGCCGAGCCGTCGCTCTTGGTCACATAGGTCACCGGGATCGGCTGCCAGCCGACGCTGTCGCCGATCCGGTACTGGTACGTCATGCCGGTGAACGCCCCGGACTGGGTGGCCGACAGGGTCACGTCGTCGTCCGTGGTGTCACCGGTGACCGGGGATGTCAGGCCCGCCTTGCCGACGCCGAAGGCGTAGGAGGTAGTGGCGGTGGAGATGTTGCCGCCGGAGTCGATCGTCCGCGCGTAGAGGGTGTGCCAGCCGTTGCCCGGGTTGACGGTGATGGTCTGCGACTCGCCGCCGTTGCCGTCAGTGGTGTCCAGGGCACGGCCTGGAAGGGACTTGTCGTCCAGCCCCCACTGGTAGCCGGCGCCGTCGGTGGAGGACGTGCTCAGCGTGCAGGTCGCGCCGTTGGCCGCCTTGTCCGTCCAACTGCCGGAGGAGTAGGGCGAGCAGGAGATCGTGGGCGGGTTCGGCTTGGCGACGTTCGGTACGAAGTTCACGTACGACGACCAGGCGCCGTAGTCGGTGCCGTCGTAGCCACGTACCCGCATCCGCAGATGTGCCCCCGCGAGCTGGTTCGCGGACGGGATGGCCAGGGTGGCAGTGCCGCCGGAGGAAACGGAGGCGGAGGTCGCGGTGTAGGAGTACGGGGTCTCGCCGGTGTAGGCCGGGTCGTTGGTGATCTCGAACTGGGCCTTGACCGTGGAGCCGTCCGGGTCGGAGACCTTCGCCGACAGGGTCGGGGTGTACGTGGTCACGTACCGCTTGCCGCTGTAGGCGTTGACGGCGGAGGGTGACACGCCTGCCGAAGTCGGCGTGGAGGGGTACGAGTTGTAGGTGACCGTCAGCTTCGGGGCGAAGCCGGGGGTGGTGTAGTTGGCGGAGCGGAAGCGGCGCCAGGTCTTGGAGTCGGTCTCGTTGGTGCCGTAGACCATGAGGCCGTAGTTGGGGGTGCCGTCGGCCCAGGCCTGCACGATGTTGTCGATGTCCCAGGTGGACCAGCCGCCCGGGCAGGCTGAGGAGTTGCCGCGCGGCACCTGGTTGTTCACGGCGCCGGTGCCGGTGGACGAGGGCCGGGTGTTCCAGGTCACCGAGGTCGAGGACCAGTCGGAGGTGATCCGGCGGACGGTGGTGCCCGAACCGTCGGTGGCGCAGGTCGAGGAGTAGTAGTTGTAGAGGGCGAGGTTGGTGTCGGTGATGTGCTTGCCCGCGAACTTCGACACGTCGAACTTCAGGAACGACCGGGCCAGGTCCGTGCCGCCGTCGTAGGTGCCC
>NZ_LIQQ01000604.1 GCF_001418565.1 Streptomyces graminilatus
GCCGCTGCGCGCGTCCCGGCCTTCCGCGGCCGGCTCGGCCGGGACGCGCGCAGCGGCCACTACGCCGTACCGCGCCGCTACCGCCTCCACCTGTCCCCGGCCGACCCGGACTGTCTGCGGATCGCCGTCACCCACAGCCTGCTCGGCCTCGGCGCGGCCTGCCCGGTGACCGAACTGCCCGCCGTGCCCGACGCTCCCGGCGGCGGACACTCCGCACTGCGCCCGCTGTACGAGGCGAGCGCGCACCGCTACTCCGGCGCGGCCACGGTCCCGGTGCTCAGCGACGACTGGTCGGGCCGGATCGTCAGCACACACACCCCGGACATCCTGCGCGACCTGTCCCGGCACTTCGGCGGCGGCCGTCCCACCCTGTACCCCTGCGGCCTGGAGGCGGAGATCGAGGCCGTCGAGCGGCTGTGCGCCCAGGGTGTCGACGCGGCGGCCCAGCGGGCGGGGGACGCCGACGGTGAGGACGGTGACCGTGCCGACGCGCTTGCCTCGCTGCTGCGCACCCTGGGCTCACTGAACGCGCGGCTCGCCGTCGATCCGTATCTGCTGGGTGAGCAACTTACCGCCGCCGATGTGGAGTTGTGGGTCAGCCTGGTTCGCCTCGACACGGTGCACCGGTGGCACCTGGACGCGGCCACCGTGCACCGGGTCGCCGGTCATCCGGCCCTGTGGGAGTACGCCCGGCGGCTCGCCGCGCATCCGGCGTTCGGGCCGCATCTCGACCTCGACGCGATCGCTCGTCGGCACCATGCGGGTTGCCGGGGGCTGGAGGCGGCGGGGGCGGCTGTGCAGATTCTGGACTGGGCTGCCCATGCGGCGCGCTCCGCGGGGTAGGCGGTTTGTTTGTCGGGTGCGGGTGCGGGTGCGGGTGCGGGTGCGGGTTCGGTGGGGGCTGGGCGCGCAGTTCCCCGCGCCCCTCTGGGGCGCCCCCTTCGGGCGCGGCCCCAGCTTGGCCCGGTCGAACCCGGCCGCGTGTTCATCCGGTCGACACAAAGAGTCGGAACACGCGACGGAGTCGCCTTGTTGAGGACATCGTGCTGAAGGCCATCCCCTGCCGTCCGAAGTTGTACTCGCGGCGGCACATCGATCTCCTGCGTGTCGCCGGTGCGCTCTGTCGGTCCTGAGTCGCTGTCTCGTCTTTTTTTCGTACAGTCGATCAGGAAGGCGCTGTTCTCGTGTCCTCGTCACCCTCTTCCCTGCACCTCGCCGTCGCTCTCGACGGTGCCGGCTGGCACCCTGCCGCCTGGCGCGAACCCGTCGCCCGGCCGCGTGAGCTGTTCACCGCCCGATACTGGGCCGACCTGGTCGCGGAGGCCGAGCGCGGGCTGCTCGACTTCGTGACCATCGAGGACGGCCTCGGCCTCCAGTCCTCGCACCCCCTCGAACCCGACGACCGCACCGACCAGGTCCGGGGCCGCCTCGACGCGGTCCTGATCGCGGCCCGTGTCGCCCCGCTCACCCGGCACATCGGCATCGTCCCGACGGTCGTCGCCACCCACACCGAGCCGTTCCACCTCTCCAAGGCGATCGCCACCCTCGACCATGTGAGCACCGGCCGCGCGGGACTGCGCGTCCAGATCACCGCCCGCCAGAGCGAGGCGGCCCACTTCGGCCGCCGCCCGGTACCGCACATCACCGCTCCCGACGACCCGCTCGCCCGGGAGTCCGTGGCCGCCCTCTTCGACGAGGCCGCCGACTACGTCGAGGTGGTGCGCAGGCTCTGGGACAGCTGGGAGGACGGCGCGGAGATCCGCGACACCGCCACCGGCCGCTTCATCGACCGGGAGAAGCTGCACTACGTCGACTTCGAGAGCCCGCACTTCAGCGTCAAGGGACCGTCGATCACCCCTCGCCCGCCGCAGGGCCAGCCGATCGTCAGCGCCCTGGCCCACGGGACCGTCCCCTACCGGCTGGTCGCCCGCTCGGCCGACGTCGGATACGTCACCCCGCACGACTCCGGGCAGGCCCGCGCCATCGTCGAGGAGATCCGCACCGAACAGGCGGCGGCCGGTCGCGCCGGTGAACTCCTGCACGTCTTCGGTGACTTGGTGGTCCTTCTGGACGACGACCCCGCCGAGGCCGTGGCCCGCCGCGAGCGACTGGACGCCCTCGCCGGGTACGAATACACCAGTGACGCCCGGATCTTCGCCGGTACGCCCGCACAACTCGCCGACCTGCTCCAGGAGTTGGCCTCGGCCGGGCTGAGCGGCTTCCGGCTGCGGCCGGCCGTCGCCGGGCACGACCTCCCGGCGATCACCAGGGAACTGGTACCCGAACTCCAGCGCCGGGGCGTCTTCCGGCAGACGTACGAGGCCGACACCCTGCGCGGGCTGCTGGGCCTCGCCCGCCCCAACAGCCGTTACGCCGCCACTGCAACCGCCCCCGCTGGCGCCTGAGCCGGAAGGATCGTACGACCATGAGCAAGCCGCTGAAGCAGATCCATCTGGCCGCGCACTTCCCCGGCGTCAACAACACCACGGTGTGGAGCGACCCGCAGGCCGGGAGCCATATCGAGTTCAGCTCCTTCGTCCACTTCGCGAAGACGGCCGAGCGCGCCAAGTTCGACTTCCTGTTCCTCGCCGAGGGGCTGCGGCTGCGCGAACAGGGCGGAAAAATATACGACTTGGACGTCGTCGGACGGCCCGACACCTTCACCGTACTCACCGCGCTCGCCGCCGTCACCGAGCACCTCGGCCTCACCGGCACCATCAACTCCACCTTCAACGAGCCCTATGAGGTGGCCCGCCAGTTCGCCAGCCTCGACCACCTGTCCGACGGACGCGCCGCGTGGAACGTCGTCACCTCCTGGGACGCCTTCACCGGCGAGAACTTCCGGCGCGGCGGCTTCCTCCCGCAGGGCGAGCGCTACTCACGGGCCAAGGAGTTCCTCCAGACAGCGGGCGAACTGTTCGACTCCTGGCAGGGCGACGAGATCCTCGCCGACCAACGGACCGGCGCCTTCCTGCGGGACGCGAAGGCCGGCGCCTTCACGCACTCGGGGCAGCACTTCGACATCGAGGGCCAGTTCAACGTGCCCCGCTCCCCGCAGGGCCGCCCGGTGATCTTCCAGGCCGGTGACTCCGAGGAGGGCCGCGAGTTCGCCGCGTCGACCGCTGACGCCATCTTCAGCCGGTACGCCACCCTCAAGGAGGGCCAGGAGTTCTACACGGACGTCAAGAACCGCCTGGCCAAGTACGGCCGCCACGCGGACCAGTTGAAGATCCTGCCCGCCGCGAGCTTCGTCCTCGGCGACACGGACGCCGAGGCGGAGGAACTCGCCCGCGAGGTGCGCCGGTTGCAGGTCAGCGGGGCCACGGCCATCAAGCACCTGGAGTTCGTCTGGAACCGGGACCTGTCCGCGTACGACCCGGACGGCCCACTGCCCGACATCGACCCCGACCCCGGCGAGCACACCCTCGCCCGTGGCCGGGCCCAGGTGCGGATGTACCGCGACCCGGTGGCCACCGCGCGCGAGTGGCGGGAGCGGGCGGCGGCCAACAACTGGTCCATCCGTGAGCTCGTCATCGAGACCGGCAACCGCCAGGGCTTCGTCGGCTCCCCGGCCACCGTCGCCGCCACCATCAACGACTTCGTGCAGGCCGACGCGAGCGACGGCTTCATCCTGGTCCCGCACATCACCCCGGGCGGCCTCGACGGCTTCGCCGACACGGTCGTCCCGCTGCTCCAGGAACGCGGCGTCTTCCGCACGGAGTACGAGGGCACCACCCTCCGCGACCGGCTCGGCCTGGCCCACCCCGACGCCGGGGCGGCGGGGGAACGCGCGGCGTCCTGAAACCGTCGTACAGGGCGTGAACCGTCGTACATGGCGTGGTCGAGGACGTCACCCTCCCCCATGAAGGTGACGTCCTCGACCACTCCCCCGAGTGCCCGACGGTGGTTCGACTCGTTCGCGGCGGCCGTCATGCGCTGGTGTCTGCCCCCGATCTCACCAGCACATGACGGCCGTTTCCCCCGATCCCCAGGTGGAGTAGAGGCGTACGCGGACGAAGTAGTGGCGGCCCTTGACGAGCCGGACCCTGACATGGGCGTTGTGCGGTGTGCCGCCGTCGTCCTCGGCGGAGAGGTAGCGGGGCTCGCCGTCGATCTCCTCGAAGACCGCGACGACCGTGTCGCTCTCCCCGAAGGTCCCCACGGTGTAGTCGCGGGTCTCCGGCGGCGCGATGCCGAAGTCGGCCTGCTCGCCCGCGCCGAGGCGCAGGGGCGCGGACCTGAACGGCACGAGTTCGGCGGGCCTGCCCGTGCCCGTCGGCGGATACCAGCGGAGCACGAACTCCTTGTCGGCCGGGGAGAGCGTCCCCGGAGGCCGCACCCCGGACCGGAACTGCTCCGGTTCGAGGACCAGCCCCGCCGGGAACGGATACCCCATGACGGACATCGGGTCCCAGACGGAGCCGTTGACCTCGTCCGGGTCGAGCTTGCGCAGAATGTTGAAGTACGTCTTGTCGCGGCTCCAGAAGTTGGGCGGTCCGGCCAGGTCGTCGTAGACGGCCTCGTCGTCCCAGTGGATGCCGGCGAACGGGTTCTGGTGCTCGTGCAGCAGGCCCAGGGCGTGCCCGATGCCGTGCAGGGCCGTCGCGCGTTCCCCCGGCGCGGTCAGGTCCCATCCGAAGTTCATCGTGCGCCGCCCCAGGCCCACCGACAGCGCGTCCCGCCCGACTGTGGAGTACGAACCGTCACCGGTCTGGAACCCGATGCGCAGTTCGGCCTCCGAGCGGTCGCGCACCTCCACGAACGACAGCCCGATCCCCAGGCCGAGCCACTCGCGGAAGCAGTCACGGACGACATCGCGCTGTGCCTCGGTGCCGACCCATGACTCCCACCGGGTCCCCCCGGACCCCGGCAGCGGGATGACCGAGCCGTCACTGTCCCGGTCGAAGAAGTAGTAGTGGAGCACGGTGCCGTTCACCCACATCAGACGCCCCGCGAGGAGCGCGCTGAGCCGCTCGGCCGGCAGCCCCGGGGCGAACGTGGGGGCCGGCTGCTGCGGGAGTGAGCAGAACCGTGCGTTCATGGGGAACAGACTGCGGGTCACGGCGCTCGGGCGCCTGAGTCGGGGGCTACTCAAGTCGGCCTGTATCAAAGCTGAGTAGCCCGGCTCCTGTTCACATGACGACATTCGCGACGGCATTCGCAGGGGACGCCAGGACTCCGGACACAGCCCATACCCTCGATCTGCCCTGGCCGTTCACCGGCCGGGACGCCGAACTGGAGCTGATCCGCCGGTCGTTGGCCGCCGAACGGCACGGCGTCGTGGTGACGGGCCCGGCCGGACACGGCAAGACCCGGCTCGTCACGGAGGTCGTCCGGGGCACCGCCTGCGCGAGGGTGAGCGGCACACCCGAGACCCGGGACATCCCCTTCGCCGCCTTCGCGCACCTCCTCCCGGAGCAGGTTTCCCTGCACCACGCGATCAAACTCCTCACCGATGTACGGACGTTGCTGGTCGACGACGCCCATCTGCTGGACGACTCCTCGGCCGCGCTGGTCCACCAGCTCGCGGTGCACGGACGTACCCGGCTGCTCGTGGTGGCGACGGACGGCGCCCCGGCACCCGAGGCGGTGTCCCGGCTGTGGAGCGGCGAGGTGCTGCCTCGGCTGTCCCTGGAGCCGCTGCCCCGCGAGGAGACCGCGCGGCTCGTCGCGGCGGGCGTCGGCGGCCCTGTCGAACCGCTCACCGCCCGCCGTCTGCACCACCTCTGCCAGGGCGACCTGCGACTGCTGCGCGACCTGGTCGCCGCGGTGCTCGAACGCGGCGAACTCATTCTGGACTCCGATGAGTTGACGTGGCGAGGCCCTCTTCCGGTAACGGCGGCGGTACGCGAACGGGCGGGGTGGGCCCTGAACCGCGACCGAGTGGACGAACGGGACGCCCTGGAACGCCTGGCGTTCAGCGAACCGCTGCCACTGAACCTCGCGGACCTGGACATGGCCGTGCTGGAGCAACTCGAAACCGACGGCCTGATCCACGTCGACGCCCACTCCGGGGTCCGCCTCGCCCACCCTCTCCACGGCCCGCTGCTGCGCGCGGGCGCCGGGCGACTCCGGGCCGCGCGGCTGTCGCGCACCCCGGCTGAGTGCGCGTCGGCCCTGGACGCCGAACGCGCCGAACTGGCCGCCCGCATCGAGCGCACCGACGTCCAGGAACCGGCGGGCCCCGTAGGCGACTGGCTGACGACGGAGAGCGCGTCCCCGCACCCAGCCGTCCCGGCCGGCTACGCGACCGTCCGGGCCCGCTTCGCCCGACTGCGCGGAGAACTCCGCGAGGCCCTGTCCTGGGCCCGCGAAGGCCTGCGCGACACCCCGGACGACCTGTCCTGCCGTACGGAACTGGCGCTGGCGCAAACCCAGTTGAACGAGGTCGCGACGGCCGGCGCAGGGCGGGCGACCCCCTGGCTGAGAGCGGCGCACGGCGACATCGCCGGGGCACTGGCGTCGGCCGCGTACGCCGGGGGCGGGGAAGGCGAGGCGTACGTCCTGTACGACGCCGTACGCCTCGGTGCCCCGCACCTGGTCGCCGACCGGCTCGCCCAACTGCCAGGCGAGGGCGCCGCACCACTGGCCCGCCACGCCGACGCGCTCGCCCGGCAGGACGGCCCCGCACTGGACCGCGCGGCCGAACTCCTGGAGCGGCGGGGCCTGTTGCTCTTCGCCGCCGAGGCACACGCCCAGGCCGTCCCGGTGCACCGCGACCCACGCGCCGCCCGCAGGTCACGCTCCCGCGCGATGACCCTGGCCCGCCGCTGCCAGGGCGCCCGCACTCCGGCCCTGTCCGGTCTGGTCCTCGGCGAACTCACCGCCCGCCAGCGCCAGATCGTCACCCTGGCGGCAACGGGCCTGAGCAACCGCCAGATCGCGGACCGCCTCACCCTGTCCATCCGCACGGTCGGCAACCACCTGTACAGCGCCTACACCCGCCTCGGCGCAAACGACCGCACGGCCCTGCCGTATCTCCTGAACGAACCGCAGACCTCACAGCAGGCGTGACAGGGACTCTCGGGCGGGGCGGCTGCCAACGGGGTCAGGGGGCGCCGGTTGCCCGGTGCGCTCGCCGCGGCCGCTGGACGGAACACGCCTGCCGGGGGACGGGCGAGCACGGGGCGGGCTCAGCCGGCGTCCGTACGCGGAGAACGCCCAGCC